>DATCJO010000076.1:0-3422 GCA_036562765.1 Tissierellaceae bacterium
TCTTTGTCCTCTCTGGCGGAAAATAACTCTGGATATAGGATATGACGAATATTAATGCTGATAATAATATAAATATTTTTATTGTATCGTATATAAAAAATGAATACTTCCACCTATTTTATCATTAATAGATAAGCCAAATACTTTCTCCACAAGAAGTCTTATTAGTTCTGAAAGCCATTCCATTTTTAATAGTTGGTCATTTAACCAGTCGAATAACATAGCCAATATATTCTCCCCCTTACCTTTTACACAGTTCAAAATATTTTTCAGATTACTCACACTTTTTAAATTCACTGCACTCTATTATTTAGTTTAATTTTATTCTGCTTATCAAATCTGGTTGCTCTTTACTCTCTGTATTAAATCCTTCACTTTTTCCTTAATTATATCTCTTGTTTTTCTGTAATCCTCTATAGGTCCGCCAGACGGGTCGCTAAGTCCCCAATCTTCTCTATGCTGGCATGGTACATTAGGACATTCTACATTACAGCCCATCGTTATTAATATATCTACTTCTGCTGGAATATCACTTAATAGTTTTGGATGATGGTCGCTCATATCCACTCCTGCTTCTTCCATTACCTGTACTGCTAGTGGCTTCACTTCAGGGTATTTTTCCGTCCCTGCCGAATATGCTTCTAATACGTCACTTCCCAACTTCTTTGCCCAACCTTCTGCCATTTGAGAACGGCAAGAGTTGTGGACACATACAAAAGCAACCTTCTTTTTCATTCGATACCACCTTTTTCTACAAGGTTATTGAAACCAATGCCTTGTACTATTTGCAATCCTGACCAATGTAAGCATGACCGGGACTTCAACCAATACCCCTACAACTGTTGCAAGAGCGGCTCCAGATTCCAGTCCAAAGAGTGAAATTGCCACTGCAACTGCAAGTTCAAAGAAATTGCTTGCTCCAATCATTCCCGCAGGTGCTGCAATATCATGGGGAAGTTTCCATATCTTTGCCCATCCATAAGCAATGAAGAATATAAAGAATGTCTGGATAATTAATGGTATGGCAATTAATATAATATGCAAGGGATTACTTAAAATTATTTCACCCTGGAACGAGAAAATAATTACTAAAGTGAGAAGCAAACCTACGATTGTTACATTATCAAATTTCTTGAGAAAAATGTTCTCGAAATACTCTATACTCTTATGTTTAATGATGTTCCTTCTAGTAAGGTACCCTCCTGCCAATGGAATAACAACAAACAGGATTGTTGATAATATCAGCGTGTCATAAGGAACGGTCACATTACTTACCCCTAATAGGAATGCAACAATTGGTGTAAATGCAAACAATATTATCAGGTCATTCACTGCTACCTGCACTAATGTATAAGCAGGGTCGCCTTTTGTCAGATAACTCCATACGAATACCATAGCGGTACATGGTGCGGCTCCTAATAATACTGCACCTGCAAGATAGTCTGTCGCTAAATCCGGACCAATCCACCTACTGAACACTACTTTCAAGAAAAACGCTGCAATAAGATACATTGTAAAAGGCTTGATAAGCCAGTTTGTTACACAAGTAACTATTAGTCCCTTCGGTTTTTTTGTTGCCCTGACAATGCTTGAAAAATCAATTTTCAGCATCATTGGGTAAATCATTAGCCATATGAGAATAGCAACAGGAATTGATACATTTGCATATTCAAATTTGCTTAAAGTTTCAGGGATTGAAGGAACTAATTGTCCTATTGCAACTCCTACTATAATGCATACTGCTACCCATACTGTAAGGTACTTTTCAAAAAAACCTAATCCTTTATTTTCTTGCATTGTTTCTTTGTCACTCAAGTTTTATGCCCCCTATCAATTTAAATTATCTTGTTCTTACTATATGATTATATTCAGTTATAATCATATAGTGACTAATTTAAAGTTTTTACAGAAAAATAACTAAAATCAGTTTTCTATTATTAATAATTTTCATTAATTGTTATTGCACTGCTCTCGAAGATACTTAAGAACCTGACTTTTATCTTCCCGTAGTTGCTCACATGTAAAGTTACTGTTTTTATATTTTTTAAGTGTCTCTATATCTCTTAACAATTGTGTATTTTCAGCCATCTTGTTTTTAATAAATTCATACAGTAGGTTATTTTCTTCAATAAACTTGTTATCTACTCTGTAATAGACCCATTGAGATTTCTTTTCACTGGTTATAATACCTGAAGTTTTTAATTTATTTAGATGTCTTGAAGCATTAGACTGCGTCATATCCAGCACTGTTTCTATCTCGCACACACAGAGTTCCTGTCTTATTAGCAAATTGAGTATTCTAATTCTGTTTTCATCTCCCAACGCTTTAAAGATTTCTATTAAATCCAATTTATCACCACCATATGATTATATTCAATTATACTCATATATATAATAGTATTGATTTATTTCTCTGTCAACAATAAATACATTATCTTATAAATCAAAAAATATGTTTTTTATATTTATCACATAATTCAAGAATACGTTCCCATAACATACCCCAAACCTCCCCTACGATGTGAAAATCTAATTTTGGGAATAACTTTATTATTTTAGAACCAACTTTATTATCATAGAGTCAACTTTATTATTTCTAAAACATTTTCCTTATTCCTTTTCCCTAAAAATCCATACCCCTAACTATGTATATTTAAAATAAACTCCGCTCCAAACCACTTTCCCTCAAACCCTTATCCCTTCTCGCCTTATGCCCATTTACCTAATTCTTTCCATATAATAAAGTCGGTTCAAAAATTCCATATTTTCATTCCATTTAATAACATTTATTCCTTAATTCTTGTTAACGGACATGATAAAATCCGCATAAACGGTCACGAAAAACCCGCACAAATAGCCAGTATATAGAGGAAAATAAAACCCGCCCCCTCGAATATCTCATTTATAGCCAAATAACATGAGAGAGGGAGCGAGTAAAAATGACAGGAGTGTGGGAAATCGTGAAAATTCAAGAATTAAAGCAAGCCGGCCTTTACAAAAAAACCGTTGCTGAAATACTTTCTATGGATCGTGGCACAGTAGCAAAGTATTGGGACTGTAGCAATATTCAAAAGCAAAAACCAGTATATCATCGTGGCTCTATCCTTGACCCGTATAAAGATTATATCAAAGAACGACTAGAAAAGTGGCCGAAACTTTCGGCTGAAAGATTATTTTACGAAATAAAGGAAAAAGGTTATATCGGTTCCGACCGCACAGTACGGCGTTATGTGGCCACAATCCGGCCACAGGAATCTAGAGAGTACAAGCCCTATGACACATTACCCGGTGAACAAGCTCAAATCGACTGGGGTTACTTGGGTGAAATTATAGAGAATGGCCAACGAAAAAAACTATACGTTTTTGTATTCTGCCTCAGTTGGTCAAGGCTGCGTTATGTAGAATTCATTACTTCACTCAAT
>DATCJO010000078.1:0-29255 GCA_036562765.1 Tissierellaceae bacterium
TGTGTCATTAGTTACGCCAGCTTGTTTTTGTAATTCTGAACCCATAACTACTTGGTTGCCGCCACTTACAACGATTTCTCCACCGATTTGACCTGTTTTTTCTAATAATATAACTTTGCTTCCTAATTCGTCTGCTTTTAACGCAGCTGAAATACCTGCTGCTCCAGCTCCTACAACTACAACATCTGTTTCTATAACTTTATGTTCAGGAGTTGATTTGTTAATTTCATTGTTGAAGTCATTTGGATTTCCACCTGCTTTTTCTATAGCAGTACGTACAGCAGATTTAATAGCTGCAGATGTGATAGTAGCTCCAGCAACACTGTCAATTGCTATACTGTTATATTTTACTATATCAGCAGGTATTCCTTCTATTGCTGGATCAGAAAGTACTTTGGTTTCTGAATGTTCTATTATTTCCACATTAGTAATAGTATTATTTGAGAAACTAACTTTAATTTTCATAGGGCCATTATGTCCCTTGACTTCAACTTCATAATCTCCATCAATTAATGCTGGAGTATTTTCATTGGAATTCGTATCTGTTTGTTGTGGTGAAGTAGTTGTTTCAGTTTTAGTACATCCTGCTATTGTACCTAAAATAAGTAGCAATGCTAATAAAATACTAGTAAATTTTTTCAAATTAACTCCTCCTCTTGTTAATTTTTAAACACAAAAAATTTATATCAAACTTATCTTAAAATGTCAATATATAAATCATTCTGTAAAAAAATGTAAGCTCGCTATTTGTATAAATAAAAAATTTTATAATGTTGGTATATTGAAATTGGGGGAATAAATATAGAGGATCTAATATAGGAGATGTTTTAACGAATTTATTTAATATGGGATGAATAAATATGAAAGGTGTTATTATTTGAAAGTTAGATATCAAAGAGTTTAATTAAGTAATAAAGTATTCTATTTGATTAATATATTTGAATTTTTAAATTATGTGTTATATAATTTTAGAAAAGCATTTTTAAGTATTTCTGAGTGTTGGGTTTATCAAAATGAGATATAAATCAACGATTTTTACGAGAAGGTTGATATTATGTCCGACTCTCAAATAACTAAATTGGCACTGGCACAGTCTATGAAAAAATTAATGGAAAAACGTCCACTTAAAAAAATAAGTGTAAGCGATATAGTTAATGAATGTCACTTAAATAGGCAGACTTTCTACTATCATTTTAGGGACAAATATGATTTAGTAAATTGGATTTTTTATACTGAACTAATAATATACATAAAGGATACGCCAATGGAAAAGTTTCAAGTCTTGGAAAAAATATGCGAATATTTCTATGAAAATAAAGAATTCTATAAAAATGCCTTTGAAGAAGAATGCCAGAATTCATTTTCAGAGTATTTTACTGAAACACTGCATAATATAATGAAAATCCAATTAGGAGAAGTTTTCAAGAATAAAAAGGATTTAGACTTCTACATAACTTTTTATGCTGATGCCATTAGGCTAGCTATTTCTAAATGGCTTATGGATGGAGCTAAAATACCTCCTGAAAAATTTGTATCAATGCTTAAAAATACAATTCAAATTGCAGCTGAATATTTAAGTGAAGACTAGATTACTAAGCTTAAAATCTCGTTAAAAGAAAGTGAACGTATGTTATAGCCAGTTTTACTTTCAAGACTTGATAGGCCAATATATCCCATATCATCAACACTCAAAAAATGCGTTTCTTTAGGCATTTCAGAAATAATTTTCCCTACGAGTTCAATATCCCCATAAAAATCCATCATAAACAAAGGCGAATCGGTTTTAAGCCTTGTTTTATAAACCAACTTTTGAATAAAATGTGAAATCTCTTTACTGCAGTTTGGCATTTGAATCATCATTAAAAAGTTGAAATCCAAATTAGATAACTTTTCTGACAAACCTTCTTCATCAAAGATATACGAATAGTTATTATCATCGTAGTAATATGCCCCGCCATAGAATAATCTTTCTTTTTTTAATACATCTATGGTATTTGATAGCGCTGCTTCATCAATATCATTTATTAATACAAGGAGACATAGATTATTTATAGTAGTTAAAGTATCTATTACTTCTTCATTGATGATTTTAGGACTTACAATGACTGTAACTGCACAGTCGCTGTTTCTCTTTATGATAGTAGCTAAATCCTTTAAAATATCGTTATCGTCTAAAAATATGATATAGCAATAGATTCCAACATTTTTTCCGCTTGTAAATATATTCATTATTTCTTCTTCGTTTAAAGTTTTTTCATTTTTATTTCTGAAGTCAAATACTATTGTCCATGGAATTTTGAATTTTAATCTTTTTTCATTTTCCCTTAATTTTCTTGCACCGTAAATAAAGCTGTTGTATCCGAGGTTTACGCCAAAATTTGTGAGGATATCTTTATCTGTATTTCTTACAATGTTTTCTATTATTTCATAATAGAAACTATCTTCCTTATGAAGAATCTCATTGGCTATATCAAAGAATATCTCTTGAAATGGGCCAGAAGCAAAAAGTTTTCCCAAATCCACTAAATTTCTTAATCCTCTTTTTGGGTTATCTATTATATAATCAATTCCCCTTTTTACCGAGAACTCTATAATCCCTCTAATAAAGCGATAATTTTCCATAATAAAACTCCCTAATCTATAATGTCATATTAATTATATAAATAAATATATATTAATAAAATATACAAAATTTATGATATGTCATAAAGTTAGACATTTTATGAGAAATGTCAAAAATTAAGACAAAATAAATTATTGTCTAATGTAAGAAAATAGTTAGCATTATATAATTTAAGTAAAAATGTTAGTAAAAAGGGGGGTTTAACGTGAGCGAAAGGACTTTTTCTGAAAGCTTAAAGTCCTTAGGTCTTAAGGTTGTTTTCAATTACTTGGATTCAGATCCCGAAAATAATATTCCAAAGGTATTTGATTGGATTAGGAAATTTGACAAAAATAACATGGTTTCACATCAAATGGATTTAATAGAATCAGTTTTCAAAGATAAAGATAGCGTTTGGCATAAGTACATGGTAAATTTGTATAGAGATATAGATAACGATGTTAGAAAAACTTTATTTGAAAATTTCCTTATCAATGCAACAATATTAGGATGTCAAAGGAGAAGAAGGGCTATAGAAGAAAACAACTGCAATATACCTTGGGCAATATTAATGGATCCAACTTCTGCATGTAACTTGAGATGTATAGGTTGTTGGGCAGCAGATTATGGCAAGCAAATGAACCTAGATTTTGATACATTAGACGATATAGTTCGCCAAGGCAAAGAATTAGGAGTTTACATGTATGTATTGTCTGGTGGAGAACCATTAGTTAGGAAAAAAGATGTAATTAGGCTATGTGAAAAACACAATGACTGTGTTTTCCTAGCATTTACCAACGGAACACTTATTGATGAAGAATTTGCTGATGACATGCTCCGTGTAAGAAACTTTGTACCTGCCATTAGCGTAGAAGGATTTGAAGAAGCTACAGATTCGAGAAGGGGACAAGGAACTTATAAAGCAGTAACAAAAGCTATGGAAATTCTGAAGAATAAGAAGTTGCCATTTGGAGTATCCTGCTGCTATACTCGTAATAATACTGAAGTGATAGGCAGCGAAGAATATATAGATGAAATGATAAATAGGGGTGCTAAATTTGCTTGGTTCTTTACTTATATGCCAATAGGGAAGGATGCAGTACCAGATTTGCTAGTAACACCAGAACAGAGAAAATTCATGTATGAAAGAATTAGGGAATATAGAAGAACTAAGCCAATATTTACTATGGACTTCTGGAATGATGGAGAATATGTTCATGGCTGTATTGCTGGAGGAAGAAATTACCTTCATATAAACGCCAATGGAGACATTGAACCTTGTGCATTTATCCATTATTCTGATTCAAATATTCATGAAAAAACCATACTTGAAGCCTTAAAGAGTCCATTATTCATGCAATATAGAGAAAATCAACCATTTAATCAAAACCACTTAAGGCCTTGTCCATTGCTAGATAATCCCGATGCACTAGTTAGAATGGTTGAAAAATCAGGAGCAAAATCAACACATCTAAAGGAACCTGAAGATGTAAGGGAAGTAAGTGCAAAATGCCAAGAAGCTGCTAAGAAATGGGCTCCTGTAGCAGATGAGTTGTGGGAAAAATCAATGAAAGCTAAAGAAGAAGCGCTGGTTAAAAACTGATTAAATAATGTGATATGGAGAATCCAGTAAAGATAATTTATCTTTACTGGATTTTTTAAATTTTAATGGAAAAATACATGGGATTATGTATATAATAGATTTAAACAGAATTCATTTGGAGGGGAGAATCACGTGGCAACCTTTGAGGATTTTCAGAAGCTGGATATAAGGGTAGGAGAAATTATTAGAGTTGAGCCTTTTGAAAAGGCAAGAAAGCCTGCTTATAAGTTATGGGTGGATTTTGGAGATGAAATTGGCATAAAAAAGTCAAGCGCTCAAATTACTGAATGCTATAAGATGGAAGATTTAATAGGAAGGCAGGTTCTTGGGGTAGTGAATTTACCTCCAAAACAGATTGCAGATTTTATTTCAGAAGTATTGATTCTGGGAACTTATTCAAAACAAGGCGTTGTTTTAATTAAGCCAGAACAACCTGTTGAGAAAGGTGATAAATTAGGATAAGATTTAGAATAATGGATAATATTATGCTGGAGGTATAAAATGGAAAGCCAATATGATAAGAAAAAGCATTTTATAGTTAACACAGTATATATTTCCTTGATAGTAATATTAGTTTATATCTTTTTAAAATATGGTCTCTCTTTAATTAGCCCTTTTGCTTTTGCTACTATCATAGCATATATACTAAACAAGCCTGCGGAAAAGATATCAAAATCATTGAAAATACCGCGTAAGTTGGTATCTTTTGCCTTGGTTTTAATATTTTATGCTATTATAGGTATTGTGATTTCTTTTATTGGAATAAGGTTTGTCTCTGGAATTTCTAAAATTATTTCATCGCTTCCATCGATTTATGAGAAACAATTGGGACCATTTCTTATAAATATCTCTGAAAGAATTAAAGATGCCTTTTATAATATAGACCCAGCTATTGTAGAAATGATAAGTGAAGGCTTTAATCAGTTTGTTAGCTCTTTAGGGGAACATATAACTAATTTTTCACTATCGTTATTAGGTTCCTTGTCTAATATTGCATCTGTGTTGCCAGGATTTTTTGTAAAGGTTTTATTGACAATAATCTCTACATTCTTTATAGCAATTGACTTTGATTCTCTAGTTGATTTTATAAAAAGGCAGTTTAGTCCAAAAGTGAATAAAATGATGGATAATATTAGAGGATATTTTGTAAATACCCTTTTTGTAATAATCAAGTCTTATGGATTAATTATGTTAATTACTTTCATTGAACTATCTATAGGGCTTTCAATTTTAGGCATATCCAATGCAATCTTGATTGGATTCTTAATTGCCTTATTGGATATATTACCTATAATTGGGACTGGTGGAATATTAATTCCATGGAGTATAATTGAGCTAATTCAAAAGGATTTTGGAACAGGCATAGGTTTGATTCTTCTATATGTTTTCATAACAATTGTAAGAAATATAATAGAACCTAAATTTGTAGGAAAACAGCTTGGTCTGCATCCAGTTGTAACTTTAATGAGTATGTTTATTGGTACTAAGCTGTTGGGAATTGTAGGTTTATTTGGTTTCCCAATTGCTTTGTCTTTGATATTACATTTAAACAGTACAGGAGTGATAAAGCTATTTAAACAAAAAAATACTTAAAGCTGTATAAAAGGAAGGAATGTATAAAAGGTATTATGTGTACAGGAATTAAGATAGATTATGATGATGGCTGTGTAATGGGTAGAACCATGGATTATGAGGTGCCATTAAGATATAATGTATTATATTTACCTAGAAATTATCATTATTCCAACGACTTAATGGGAAATCCAATGTATTCAAAGTATAAGGCAATGGGCTTATGCTTTGAAAATAGAAATCCATTGAAAGATGGAGTAAACGAGCATGGATTAGTAGGAATAACAAATGAGTTTAATGGATTTAATCTTTATGATTGTACAGTCAACCCTGGGAAAGTAAATATTTCAAGTTTGGATTATTTTACTTATGCACTTACAAATTATAAAAATGTGGATGAATTGGTTGAAGATTTGCCAAATATCCACATATCAACTAGAAATGGAATGGGGCAAAGTGTAATTTGCCCTGATTTCCATTTTATGTTTGCAGATTCCACTAAAAGATGTATTGTAGTTGAACCTAAAGAAAAGAAATTGGTTTATTATGAAAACCCATACGATGTAATGACCAATTCCCCTAGCTTTGAAGCTCAGGTTAGAAGATTGAGGAAGTTTCTTGACATAAATAATCTTGAGGATTTCAATTCAGCAAAAGACCTTCCAGGAGGTTATGACCCAGTTTCAAGGTTTATTAAGGCATATTATTTGACTAAAATGAATGTTAAATCAAGGGATTATAAAGAAGCTATTTCCCATGCATACAACATATTATCAGCCATGGCACTGCCTAATGGCTTTATTAGAAATAAGAAATATAATCATAACACTTACACAAGGTATATATGTGTATATGATACTAAAAATAAACTATTGACTGTAAGGTCAGATACAAATCCAACAATATATAGTTTAAGCTTTGAGGATATCAAGGAAGAAGATAAAAGGAAAGCATTTTTCTTGAACTTGGATTTGAATATGGAAAAATTAGTATAGATTAGATTTTTTTGCATAAAAATAAAAATTCAGGAGGATATCATGCAAATTGAGACAGAGAGATTATATTTAAGAAAATTTGATGTTGAAAAAGACTTAAAGGCTTATGCAGAAATCATGGGTGAGTATGAAGTTGGAAAATGGCTTCCCAAAGGGAAAGGTTATACATTGGAAGAATCAGAAAGGCTTATTATGTATATGATAGCTCACTGGCATAAATATAGTTATGGTCCTTGGGCTGTTATAGAAAAGGATACGGATTTACTAGTTGGGCAATGTGGATTAAATTTCGTTAAAGACCTTGGAGAAACTGAAATCCTCTATGCCTTTGGAAAGAATGCTAGGGGTAAGGGATATGCTACAGAATCAGGCAAGGCAGTTTTAGAATATGGTTTTAAAAAGATTGGATTAGATCATATAATAGGGCTTACAAAGATAGATAATATTGCTTCTATGAATGTACTAAAGAAGTTGGGACTTAAGTATATTAAAAATATAGAAATATTTAATATAGAAGCAACATATTTTGATATTGTTAGAGAAGAATATGAAAAGCTTATTATTTAATTTTTTTATGTTCATAAAAGTTGCTTATAGAAATTAAATTATATTGACTTATAATGTATAGTTTTGATAAAATATCAAAGCTGTAAAATATTAAAATATAATAAATGGGGGAGTTAGTATGAAAAAGTTTACAAAGGTAGTTGCTGCATTGTCAGTTGCTGCAATTTTAGCTAGTGGTTGTAGTAAATCTACAAATACTGGAAGTTCTAACGGTCCAGCTACATACAAAGCTGGAACTTATACTGCTACTTCACAAGGTAATAATGGAGAAGTAAAGGTAGAAGTAGTTTTTACAGATGATAAAATAGATTCAATAACTATAGTTGAACATCAAGAAACTCCAGGCCTTGGTGATGCAGCAATGGAAAAGTTGATAAGTGATATATTAGACAAACAATCAGCTGATGTAGATGTAGTTTCTGGTGCTACTAATTCAAGCAACGCTTTAATAAACGCAGTAAAAGACTGCATGAATCAAGCTAAAGGAAATTAAAAAGTTCAAATACTCTTTAAAAGGCGATTAGGTTTTATACTTAATCGCCTTTTAAATTTTTTAATAAACTAAAATTTGACTAAATCAAAGCATATTTTGTGAAAAAATGTTTAAAATCATTTTTTTTGAGTAAAAATTAAATGTAATTTTTTTATCAATTTGACAGTGAAGGAGAGAATGACCATGAATGAAGTCAAGCCACCTAAAAAGCCTTTAATATACTATTATGGAATTGTATTATTAATACTAATGCTCTTTAATTTGTTTGCTCTTCCTTGGATTACACGAAGGGCAATAAAAATAGTTGATTACAGCACTTTTATGGAAATGACTGAAAATAAACAAATTGGCAGAGTTGAAATACAAGAAAATCAAATAATATTTACTGATAAAGACAATAAGACGATTTACATGACAGGTGTAGTTAATGATCCAGGATTAGCTGAAAGGCTATATCGTTCTGGTGCAAAATTTTCAGGTGAAATATATAAAGAAGCCTCACCTTTGTTGAAAATACTATTTAACTGGATTATACCCATTTTAATATTTATTGGTATAGGAAAATATATATCGAAGAAGATGATGAACAAGGCCAGTGGGAATTCGCTGATGTTTGGATTAGGCAAATCCAATGCAAAAATCTATGTGCCATCTACAGGGGGTATTAAGTTTAGCGATGTAGCTGGACAAGATGAAGCAAAGGAAAGCCTAAAGGAAATTGTAGATTATCTTCACAATCCAACTAAATACAGGGAAATAGGCGCTTCAATGCCAAAAGGGGTATTACTTGTAGGACCTCCTGGTACTGGTAAAACAATGCTTGCAAAAGCAGTTGCAGGAGAAGCCAATGTACCATTTTTCTCAATTTCTGGTTCAGAATTTGTAGAGATGTTTGTAGGGCTAGGAGCAGCAAAAGTTAGGGACCTTTTTAAACAAGCTAAAGAAAAAGCCCCATGTATAATATTTATAGATGAAATAGATGCCATTGGCAAAAAGCGTAACGCAAGCGTTATGGGGAATGATGAAAGAGAGCAAACTTTAAATCAGCTTTTAACTGAAATGGATGGATTTGAAGAAAATACAGGTGTTGTTATTTTAGCTGCTACAAACCAACCTGAAGCTTTAGACCCTGCCCTCACTCGACCTGGAAGGTTTGATAGAAGGATTCCAGTGGAACTTCCCGATTTAAAGGGTAGAGAGGAAATTTTAAAGGTGCATGCCAAAAAGATTAAGTTGGCAGATGATATAGATTTTACTAAAATAGCTAGAATGTCTCCAGGTGCTTCTGGTGCTGAACTAGCCAATATAGTTAATGAAGCAGCACTTCGTGCCATAAGGGATGGACGTAAATATGTTACACAAGAAGATTTAGAAGAAAGCATTGAGGTTGTAATTGCAGGGTATCAAAAGAAAAATGCTATTTTAACAGATAAGGAAAAATGGATTGTGGCATATCATGAAATAGGGCATGCTTTGGTTGCTGCTAAGCAAACTAATTCTGCCCCTATTGAAAAGATTACTATTATTCCTCGTACATCTGGAGCATTGGGATATACCATGCAGGTTGAAGAAGGGGACCGCTATTTGATGACTAAGGAAGAGCTTGAAAACAGAATTGCCACATTAACAGGAGGAAGGGCAGCAGAAGAAATAGTTTTTGGTTCAATTACAACAGGTGCAGCTAATGATATAGAAAAGGCTACAAAATTGGCTAGGGCTATGATTACGCGCTTTGGCATGAGTGAAAATTTTGGAATGGTAGCTTTGGAAACTGTTACTAACCAATATTTAGGTGGAGAGACATCCCTAGCTTGTTCTACTGAAACACAAACTGAAATCGATAGGCAAGTGATAGGGCTTGTGAGAAAGCAATATGAAAAGGCAAAGAATATATTGAAGGAAAACAGAGAAAAACTAGACCAGCTTGCGAAATACCTCTACGAAAAGGAAACAATTACTGGTGATGAGTTCATGGCAATTCTTAATTCTTAATTTTTTCCCTAGATTTAATCTAGGGTTTTTTTGAATAATGTCAAATATAATATTTTAGTTAACTCGTTAAAGTTAACAGGAATTTAAAAGGAAGGAACTGAATAGTATTTAATTGTATTAAAACAATTTTAATTATATAATTAAATTATCGTATAACAAGGGGGTGTACCAATGAGTGGCAATAATGTCATATTTGCATTTGCATTAACGCTTCTTGCTGGGTTATCAACTGGAATTGGTAGCGCACTGTCTTTGTTAACAAAGAAGACTAGTACTAAATTTTTATCAGCTGCTTTAGGTTTTTCTGCTGGCGTTATGATATATGTTTCCTTTGTAGAAATTTTTGCTAATGCTAGAGATGCACTGGTTTCTGCCTTTGGCGTGCGTGGAGGAAACTGGGCAACTGCAGGAGGATTTTTCCTAGGCATTTTAATTATTACACTGATAGATAAATTCATTCCATCAACTGCTAATCCCCACGAAGTCCATACTGTTGAGGAAATGGACGGAACCAGTGAAGAGCATAAATCAAATTTAATGAGAATGGGATTGTTTACTGCATTGGCAATAGCAATTCACAACTTCCCAGAAGGCCTTGCAACTTTTACAGCTGCACTAAGCGACACCCATTTAGGTATTCCAATAGCTGTTGCCATAGCTATTCACAATATTCCTGAAGGGATAGCGGTTGCAGTACCAATATTCTATGCAACAGGTGATAAAAAGCAAGCTTTTAAGCTATCATTTTTATCTGGATTGTCAGAACCTCTTGGCGCATTAATAGGATATATTGTATTGTATAGGTTTATTAATGATATTGTATTTGGATTTATATTTGCTGCTATAGCAGGGATTATGGTCTATATAAGCCTTGATGAATTATTGCCATCAGCAGAAGAATATGGAGAACACCATATTGCCATTTACGGATTGATTGCAGGTATGGCTCTTATGGCTCTTAGCTTATTATTATTCATATAAAGGAGGAATAATTTTGGAAAACAGGGCATTTTCTGTTCCAATAAAGAGTAATCCTGGCATAAAGGTTAATGTGATTCCGGGCCATTTTAGCACAAAGCACTATCATTCCACCCATTATGTGGATTTATGCAACCTTAAGTATAATTCAACTGTTGCAAATAATGTTGCTAAGGAATTGGCACTTCCATATATGGCAAATAAACTTGTTGACACCATTGTTTGCATAGAAGGGACAGAAATAATTGGTGCATATTTAGCAAAGGAGCTGACAAGCGAAGGTGCATTAGTTCTAAATGCAGGCAGGGATATTAATGTACTGACACCTAAAGTCAATATCCACAGAAAGTTGGTATTTAGAACTAATACTCAGGAGTTAATTTATAATAAGAATATCATTCTCTTAGTATCAATGATGGCAAGAGGTGTATTAGTAAACAGTGCACTGGAATGCCTTGCTTATTATGGTGGTAAAGTAATCGGGATATCAACTTTGTTTAATGCTCTTCCTGAAAATCATGAATATGGCAATAAAACTTTCTTTAGGAATATTGAAGTTCATTCATTGTTTACAGACAAGGATATACCTGGATATAAGATTTCCAGCCCAAGTGAATGTGAAGCATGCAAGGAAGGCAGAGGGCTTGATGCAATAATTTTAGATGATGGATATATAAGGATATAAACAAAAGATAAAACTGAGGAGTTGGTTTAATTGTCATCATGGGAAAGCCTATCAAGTATTACTATTCTTGGAGTTAGTGTACCACAAGTTGTAATGTTGATAATTGCAGTATTATTAGCATATATAGCTATAACAAAGAAATATGAACCGTTATTGCTTCTTCCTCTTGCCTTTGGGATGATAATTGCCAATGTCCCTTTTTCAGGGCTATCAGCATTTGATGAAGGTGGACTTATCTATTATTTATATAAAGGAATTAAAATGGGAATTTATCCACCTCTGATTTTTTTGTGTATAGGGACTATGACTGATTTCAGCTCATTGCTGGCTTCTCCAATCGTAAGTGCACTAATTGGCTTAGGAGGCCAATTAGGCATTTTTGTTGCTGCAGCTTGTGCATATCTACTTGGGAAGGTTATGCCCAATGTTTTTTCTTTTTCTATAAAAGATGCCATATCTATTGGCATGATTGGAAGTGCAAGTGGTCCTACTACTATTTATACTGCTAGCGTGTTGTCGCCAGCTTTTCTTTCAATAATAACCATTGCTGCTTATTCTTATACATCTTTGGTACCAGTTATTCAACCTCCAATTATGAAAGCGCTTACTAATGATAAAGAAAGAACTGCAGTAATGCCACCACCTAAAAGGGTAAACCGTACTGAAAAGATTGCTTTTTCAATTATTGTTACTATTTTGGCCTTATATTTTGTTCCACAAGCTGGTTCCTTGATAGCTATGTTGATGTTGGGGAACCTAATTAAGGAAAGTGGAGTTACTGACAGATATATTAATACACTACAAAATCATCTTTTAAATATTTTGACATTGTTAATTGGCATTTCTGTTGGGGCAACTGCAACAGCTGATAAGATTTTGAACTTAAATACGCTTATAATTATCATTTTAGGACTTATTGCATTTGTTTTTGGGACAATTGGTGGCGTACTTATGGCTAAATTGCTGTATAAAATTACAAAAGGAAGGGTAAATCCACTAATTGGGAATGCAGGAGTAGCTGCTATGCCCATGGCTGCAAGGGTATCCCAAAAAATGGGACAAGAATACAATCCTCAAAACCATCTTTTAATGCATTCCATGGGGCCCATAGTTGCTGGTAAAATCATTTCTGCAGTTATAGCAGGCATATTTATTTCATATTTTGGATAGTAATTAAAAAGCCATGAGTTTATTAGACTTGTGGCTTTTTTGATTTATATGAAATGCATAAAAGGGTTAAATAAGGTATAATAAAATCAAGATAAAATTATATTATAAGGAAAGTGATTTTGCTATGGATAGAAAAAGGGAATTAAAACAGATTTATAAGAGTATGAAGCCTGACATGGGAGTATTTGTTATTAGATATAACGACAGCAACAGATGTTATCTTGAAAGTGCTCATAATTTAAAATCAGCCATAAACAGTACTAGATTCAAGTTGAATTTTGGAAATCATCCAAATAAGGAACTGCAAAGAGCTTGGAAAGAGAAGGGAGAACAATCTTTTACAATAGAGATATTGGAAAAATTAAAATATGATGAAGATGAATCTAAAAGTGATTATGGCGAAGAATTAGAAATTTTAAAGATGATTTGGAAGGAAAGGCTATCTAAGGAAGGAGCAGAGTTCTTTTAATATATTTTTATAGAAAGGATGAGAGTATGAAATATAATTTTGATGAAGTAATAAATAGGAGAAATTCCAATAGTGTTAAGTGGGATGTAATAGAAAAGGTCTACAATGATAAGGATATTCTTCCCATGTGGGTTGCTGATATGGACTTTAGGTCCTGCGATGAGATAATTAAGGCAATAAAGGAAAGAGCTGAACATGGGATTTTTGGATATAGCATGGTTCCAGATTCTACATATGAAGCAATTATAAACTGGGCAAAGAAAAGATACAACTGGGATATAAAGAAGGAATGGATTCTCTTTACTCCTGGAGTGGTTGCTGGATTTAATTTGGGCATAAGAATCCTCACTAAAGAAAATGATGGGGTAGTTATACAGCCACCTATATACCCTCCATTCTTCAGAGTAATTAAAAATAACCATAGGACATTGGTAACTAACCCACTGATAGTAAAAGACGGAAAGTATACAATGGATTTTGAAAGCTTGGAAGAAAAGCTGAAGGTTTCCAAGGTATTTATGTTGTGCAGTCCCCACAATCCAGTTGGAAGAGTTTGGACTAGGGAAGAACTTAATAAACTTGCTGAACTCTGCTTGAAACACAATGTATTTGTAATATCCGATGAAATTCACTGCGATTTAATATATAAAGGTCATAAACATATTAATACTGCGTCCCTTTCTAAAGAAATGGAACAAAACACCATTACATTAATTGCGCCAAGCAAGACTTTCAATATTGCTGGATTATATACTTCCATTGCAATAATTCCAAATGAAGAAATAAGAAAAAAGTACCAAGAAGAAATTGAAGTATTAGAAATTGGCCATACTTCAATATTTGGCATAGAAGCCCTAGAAGCTGCATATTCTTATGGTGAAGAGTGGTTAGAAGAGCTTCTTGTTTATCTTGAAGGAAATGTTGATTATGCAGTAGATTATATAAATAATAGGATACCAAAAATCAAGGTGATAAAACCAGAAGGTACATACCTTCTATGGCTGGATTGCAGAGAGCTAGGCTTAAATCAAGAAGATTTGAAGAAGTTGATGCTGGAAAAAGCAAAGGTACTCTTAAATGATGGAGAAACATTTGGGAAAGAAGGAGAAGGATTTTTAAGGCTTAATATTGGTTGTCCTAGAGTTTTACTGGAAGAAGCATTGAAGAGAATTGAAGATGCAGTAAAAACAGTGATTTAAAGATAATGGGCTGTTTGGGAACAGCCCATTATTTTGTTTCAAATAGTATTCCTATTGTATTTGGCCCGCAATGTGAAGATATGGTACAGCTTGCAACAGTAACATAAATTTCTTTGAATTCCATAATATCTAATATGGTCTTTTTAGCTATTTCAATGTATTTATCATCTATGCCAGCGTGGGTAATGAAGATTTTTTCATTATTAATATTATCATAACTATTTAGTTTATCTTGTATATATTTTATTAAGACCTTTTCAAGGCTGCCTCTGTATTTATTTCCTACATCCATTTTTCCGCCAGCAGTGTTGTCCACTTCTATAGATGGCTTAATCTTTAACATGCTAGAAGCAATGCTTGCAACTTTAGAACAGCGTCCACCAGCATGCATGAAATCCAAGGTATCTAAGATGAAACTAGCATGTATTTTTCTCTTATGCTCATTTAAAATATTAACTATTTCTTCTGCTGGAAGTCCTTCTTTTATGAGTTCTCCCGCTTTTAGGACTAACAAGCCAGTACCTGAAGAAAGGCTACATGAATCTACTGGATAAACGCTTTTTAATTCGCTAGCTGCAAGGCAGCAGTTGTTATAGGAGCTTGTTAGAGCACTTCCCAATGTAATATGTATTACTTCATATCCTTCGTCTACCCATGGTTTGAAGTAGTTATAATATTCTGATACATTTATTGCAGAAGTCTTTGGTAGGATTTTCTTTTCTCGATAGACCTTATAAATATCTTCAGGTGTAATATCTACATTATCTTTATAGGTCTTGTCCTCTAAAAGGATAGTATAAGGATAATAATGAATATCATACTTTTTAGTTAATTCTTCATTTAAATCACATACACTATCTGCACTCAATATAATTTTTTTCATATAGATTTTCCTTTCTTTTTTAAATTTATCAGTATTATGTATATGGTAAATATAACTAAAAAATGACGTTTTGTCAAATCTTAGCCTATTTATCCGTCAATATTCTATAAAACAAAGAAATGGAATAAATACTGAAGATTGTTAAATAATAAATATAAAATGAAAAAAAGAGGTGATTAAGTGAAAGATAAAAGGATTTCTGCAGAGGAGCTTAAGGTACTTATAAAGGAATTTTTGAAAGAACATAAGGATGGCTCACTGGCAACATGTATGAACAACATCCCGAGATGCAGCCCAGTACAATATGTTGTAGGAAACAACTTAGACATATATATTTTTTCAGCTGGGGGTGAAAAGTTTAAAGCCATATCCCAAAACCCAAATGTATGTCTTTTAGTAAATACAGAATTTATTAATTTTAGGCAAATTAAAGGGGTACAGGTATTTGGAACTGCAACTACAAGTATAGAAAATCCATCTCTATTTGACGAAGCAAAGGAATTCCATCCAGATCCATATATCCTGGAAAATGAAAGGGATTATCTAAAGGTAATTAAAATTGTACCAGAGGAAGTAGTTTATTTAGATTCCATAGGAGATGGAGATAGGACTAAACAAGTATTAAGGTACAATAATGTAATTATAAAAGAGGATAGGGAACTGGTTCATAGATAAGCAAGGGATTTTCTCTTGCTTTATTTTTAGATATAAAATTTAAGATTGGGGTATCTATATTATACACAATAATATATAAAGAGGTGTAATCATGGATAACTTAAGTGCTATGAGCTATTCTGAAATATTAGAACATATATTAAAGGAATATCATTCATATTTAAAAAGGGAACTGCCTGAAATTGAAAGGCTTGTATTTACAATCTATAAGGTTCACTTTTTTGACAGTGGAAAAGTGTTGGAAAAGGTTCACAAGCTATATGGACAACTCAAGGCTGTACTTGAGTCCCATATTATTAAGGAAGAAAGGGCTTTATTTTTTGATATAAAGGATTATGAAAAAAATCCTTCTAATGAATTATTGGAAAAGATTATTGATTGGATTAATCGTGTAGATAAAGACAATGAGGAAGCAATGGAAATAATGAAGAATTTAAGGGCATATACCAATGAATACGAGCTTCCTCCAACTAGCTGTCCAACCTTTGAAGACACCTATCGAAGATTGCAGGAGTTAGAGAAAAATTTAAAGGAACATATAGAAACGGAAAACTATATTTTTGATAGGCTTAAAAGAGAAAAATAGTAGAGTTTTCTACTATTTTTTTTAATTTATGAAAAAATAAATTTAGCTAAAATATCTTATTGACATGAAAGAGTAGGTGTGATACATTTTTTAACGATTTGTTAAGTCGGTATTGGAGGGAGAAAATGAAAATACTAATACCAGTCATAGTAGGAGCCATTATAGGATATTTTACAAACTGGTTGGCTATAAAGATGTTATTTAGGCCTCACTATGAAAAAAGGTTCTTTGGAATTAAAATTCCCTTTACTCCAGGACTAATTCCAAAGGAAAGAAAGAGAATTGCAGAAAGCATAGGCAAAGCTGTAGGAAGGTACTTGCTGTCTCCAGAAACCATTATAGAATCCATTTCAAACCAGGGAGTAGGCAAAAAGATTCAAGCTTGGGTAGAAGAAAAGATTGATAATTTAAAAAGCTGCCATAAACCTCTTGGAGATGTTCTAGGGAATGCTTTGGGAGATTATGATAATGTTTTAAATATAGTAAAGGTGAATTTATCAAGTTTCATAATATCTCAATTAAGAAGGGAAAAATTCGTAAGCCAGTTAATCTTATTTATAAAGGAGAAATTAGAAGGTATAGATTTAGAAAGCATTTATAATTCATTAGAAGAACAACTGAAAATTATAATAAATGATTTATCTAATTCAAGTGAATTAAAGGAAGGATTTAATCATCTTATCTATGAAAATATAGAAAGCTTAAGGCAGGATGAAAGGACACTTGGTGAAATATTACCATTGAATGTTCGTGAATCAATAGAAAGATATATAGAAGAAAATAAGAGATTAATAGGACAGTCTGTAAAGAAGATTTTGAAGGAACCTGATATTCAAAATAAGGTAAAAGGCTTCATTTCAAAAATTATTACTGGAAATATCAGTAAGATTTTTTTTGCTTTTATTAATCCAGATCACATAGTTGAAAAAATTTATTTAGCTCTTGAAAGATTTATAGATAGTGATGAAACTGATGAAAATGCTGTATTTGTTTTAAAAGTTATATTAAACAAGCTAATGGATACTAGAATTTCTAATCTTTTGCCAAAGGCAGTGGAGACAATTGGAGAAAAAGGGATTTCTCAATTTGAAGATAAAATCATTAAGGCTGTTTCTAGTAGCAAAGTTCAAAATCTATTATTTGAATTTTTAAAGGATAATCTCAAAGGCAAGGAAAATGAATACAGAGAAAGGATATTGAATGTCGTAGATATAAGCATTAGGCAAATGCTAAATTCCAATGAACTTGAAAGGGCAATTTATAACTTCACAGATAGCGTCATAAAAGAAGCTTTGGATAAACCAGTATCTTCATTTGTGTTAAAGGTTGATAAAGATAATTTAGATAGGGCTTATAATATAGCAGCAACTGTGTTTAATAAGTTCTTGGAAAAGGATTTTGTTCAAATAGTTTTATTTTTCGACATAGAGAATATAATTGTTGAAAAGCTGAACAGTTTTAAAGTGGATTTCCTTGAGCAAATCATATTGGAAATTGCGGAAAGGGAATTAAAAGCCATTACATGGTTGGGCGGGCTTTTAGGTGGAATATTAGGACTTTTATCGCCATTATTACAAATGTTATATTAAATTTTAACAATTGTTAACAAAATTAGCTATAGACTATATATCTTGTATATGATAATATATATATACACAATATATAGTAATATGTACTGAATTTTTTTATATAGAGAACTAGATATAAAGGGGGATAAATATGCTACAGGTACAGAAGCGAAACGGTACCATAGTTCCGTTTGATGGTGAAAAGATTGTAAATGCCATAAAGAAAGCAATGGCAGAATCAGAAGATGGCATAGATGAAGAGCTTGCGAAGGAGATTGCACAAAATGCCTATGAGGAATTCAGTAAATCCTTAGATGTTGTCCACATTGAACAAATTCAAGATTTTGTAGAAATACAATTGATGAAGACCAGACCAGATGTAGCTAAGAGATATATTATCTATAGAGAAGAAAGGGCAAGATTAAGAGAACAAGGCTGGGCAATGACTGATTTGCAAAGGGACATTTATGAAAAGAAATATCGTTTTAACAATGAAACCTTTGAAGAATTCTTAGAAAGGGTTAGCGGTGGCAACAACTATATTAAAAAAGCAATAAAGGATAAGAAGTTTATGCCTGCTGGAAGGATACTTGCTGGCAGGGGTTTAGATAAACTTGGTAGAAAAATTACCCTTAGCAACTGCTATGTAATGCCTAAGGTTGAAGATAATATAGAATCCATATTTGATACTGCTAAGTATCTTGCAAGGACTTATTCCTATGGCGGAGGAGTAGGATTAAACATTTCCAAATTAAGGCCAAAGGGAGCAAGGGTAAACAACGCTGCCAATACCACAACTGGTGCAGTGTCCTTCATGGATTTATATTCATTAGTTACAGGACTTATTGGAATGAGGGGCAGACGTGGTGCCCTTATGTTAAATATGGACTGCAATCATCCTGATATTGAAGATTTTATAGATGTTAAAAATGACTTATCTAAGGTAACTTATGCCAACATATCTATTAATGTCGATGATAAATTTATGGAAGCAGTAGAAAGAGATGAAGATTACACCTTATATTTTTATGTAGAAGCTACAGGAGAAGAGATAAAGAAAACAGTAAGGGCAAGGGATTTGTTTAGGAAAATAGCTTATAATAACTGGAATATGGCAGAACCCGGTGTGCTTTTTATAGATCGTATTAAATCATGGCATCTTCTAAGTGAAGATCCAGAATTTGAATATGCAGGGGTTAATCCATGTGCTGAAGAGCCTTTGCCTGCTTATGGAAGCTGCAACTTATCTTCCATTAATCTATCAGAGTTTGTAAAGAAGCCATTTACTAAGCATGCTTATTTTGAATTTGAAAGATTTGGTGAAATGGTAAGGGAAGGAGTAATATATTTAAATGAAGTATTAGATGAAAATATGAAGCTCCATCCATTACCTCAACAAAGGGAAATGGCTGCTGAGTATCGACAAATTGGATTGGGAATAATGGGCTTAGCTGATATGTTTATAAAACTGGGAGTAAAATATGGCAGTGATGAATCAATATCATTGATACATAAAATCGGCCATGTCATGATAAATGAAGCTTTAAGGCAATCTGCCCTATTGGCTAAGGAATATGGGCCCTATCCAAAATATAAGAGGGATGCTGTATTGAATTCGCCATTCCTATTATCAAATGCAACAAGCGATGTATTGGATTTGATTAAGGAATATGGCTTGAGGAATAGTCAGTTATTAACTATTGCGCCAACAGGAAGCATTTCAACATTAATAGGATGCAGCAATGGTGTAGAACCAATATTCCAAATATCTTACACAAGAAAGTCAGAATCCCTACATCTTGTAGATACTTATTATAAGGTATTTACACCTATTGTTAAGGAATATATGGATAAGAATAAGATTACAAGAGAAGAAGATTTGCCAGATTTTATTGTAACTGCCTATGATATAGATTATAAGAAGCGAATCGACGTCCAAGCAGCATGGCAGCAATATATAGATGCAAGCATTTCATCTACAGTTAATGTGCCTTACGACTTTACAGTAGAAGAAGTGGAAGACTTATACTATTATGCATGGAAGAAAGGTCTTAAAGGAGTTACAATCTATAGGGAAGGCTGTGCAAGGTCTGGTATATTGATTACAGATAGGGCTAAGGAAACAAGGCTAGAAAAGATAGAAAGATTGAAGAATGAATTAAATCAATTGGCTGCTGAACAGTTGAAGGAAGATCCAGACCACTGCCCAATGTGTGGAGGAAAGCTAATTCATAGCGGTGGCTGTGCTGAATGCCAAGACTGCGGCTATAGTCCTTGCTCTGTTTAATATAAAGTATTTTGGAGTTAAAGATTAATAAATCTTTAACTCCTTTTTTATTGGTGATATAATTTGTATAAGTCAAAGTTGGACAAGGGGGATGCTGGTGAAAAGGGTACTATCAATATTAATTGTCATTTTAATACTTGCATCTTTTTTAATATCGTCTTCAGTAATATTTGGGCAAAAGGAGGAGGAAATCTCCCAGATTCAAGAAAAGCTCATGAGCATTACTGAAGAGGAAAAGGAAATTCTAGAGCATTTGTTTATTCTAACCCAAGAAATAAGCGACTTGGAAAGAGAAGCGGGGAAGATAAATGTTGAAATAAAAGGCTTAGAATCAGATATTGCTAATATAGATGATAGGATTGAAGAAGAAGAAGAGAATTATGATAAAAACTTAGAAGCCTTAAAAGTTGTCTTACAAGCGTATCAGAGGATGGGACCAGGTTCGTATATAGAAATAATTTTAAGTGCAGACAGCTTAACAAGTCTCATACGAAGGATAAATGTTTTGAGGGATTTAACTAAAAATACTGATGAGCTATTAAAAAATATAGAGTTCATCAAGCAAAAGCTAGTAGAAGAAAGGAACAACCTAGATGAAAAGATGAAATTACTTGAAGAAAAACGCATTGAGCTTGAAGGGAACCTCCATAAAAAGCAGGAAATAGTCAAGGAACTTGAAGAGTATTTAGAATCCCTTCAAAGCGACAAGGAAATTTATCTTGAAAGGCTAAATTACATATCTGAAATGATGGAAGAACTGAAGAGAATAATAAAGGAATTTGCTGAAGGGTTTGACAGAATAATTAAAGAAGGGCATTTCCCAGAGGATGGAATTAAAACAAGTTTGACATTAATGGGGATTAAAGCCACCATAGATGAAAAGACATTTAACGATGTCATAAATTCTTATGACTGGATTCCAAAATTGGAGGTAAAATTCCTTCAAGACAAGGTGGAATTAGATGCTCCAGATAAAGGCCTAAAAGTAATGGGAACTTTTGAAATAGAAAACGGAAAGGTTATAAAATTTGTGCCTGAAAGCGGAACTTTCCTTGATATGCCTTTAGGGAAGGGAACATTGGAAAGCTTGTTTGAAGAAGGAGATTTCGTTATTGATTTTGAACCTATAATTGGCGGAAATACCATAAAGGAAGTAAAGCTTTTGGATGGCAGTTTGGAAATAATAGTAACATTGAAGCTATTTTAGCTGGAGGTGATAATGTGATAGAGGCAAAAGGAGTACATCTAGTATATGAAGACGGGACTGAAGCGTTGAAAAATGTAAATTTAAATATAGATAAAGGGGAAATTGTTTATGTAACTGGGCCAAGTGGTTCGGGGAAAACCAGCCTTCTTAAACTATTTATGGGAATAGAATATCCAACAAAGGGAGAATTGAGTGTGTTAGGGTTGCCAATTAAAAGGGGAGAAGAGGATAATATAAGAAAAATGAGAAGGCTAATAGGTCCTGTATTTCAGGAGTTTAAACTTATAAAAGGAAGAACTGCATTGGAAAATGTAATGCTGGGTTTGAGATTCCTAGACATACCTCACAGGAAAATAAAAGAAGAATCTATAATTGCCTTGGAAAAGGTGGGATTGGGGCATAAAAGGGATTCTTTAGTTGAACACCTTTCCTATGGAGAAACTCAAAGGGTTGCCATAGCAAGGGCTGTAGCTAGGAAGCCAGCAATAATCCTTGCAGATGAGCCAACGGGCAATTTGGATGTAGACAATGCACTAAAGATAATGCATCTATTAACCTCCTTTAGGGATGAAAATACAACAGTAATCATTACTACCCATGCCATTCACTTGCTTAAGGAATGTGTTGAAGGAGAGCACATTAGGATAAATAATGGTATCATAGAAGCAGAAAGCCGAGGTGAGGCATAATGAAAAATTTCATCTCTAATATAGGATATTTCTTTAAGGAAGCAAGGACAATATTTAAGGTAGATTTTCTCTCCAACATTTTTTCAATATTCAGCATTGCCCTTATATTTTTCATATTGTCATTGATATTGTCTGGATGGTGGATTAGTAAAGAGGTTGTAGATGTATTGAAAAAGGAAGCAGAAATTAACGTTTACTTTGATGAAAATCTAGAGGATGATAAAGTAAACAATTTAATAGAAAATATTAAAAAGATAAAAGGCGTAAGGGAAGCAAGCCTAGTAGACAAGGAAGAATCCTATAGAAGAATGGAAGAAATCCTAGACAAGGAAGCCAAAATATTGGAGTTGTTTGATGAAAACCCATTTCAACCATTTATAGAAGTTAAGATAGACATAAATGAGGTAGACCATATATTACAGGACATAAAATCCTTGCCTGATATTGATTATATAAGGGATAATAAAAACATAATAGATAGACTACAAAAGTTAATTACTGTGCTTACTATAGTAGGGTTGCTTGTCATAACTGCCACAGGAGTATCTACATTGGTAGTGATATCCCATATTATAAGGCAGGGAATATATAGCAACAGGGACCAAATAAATACATTAAAATTATTAGGTGCTCCCGATTCGTTCATTGGTTTTCCGTTTATGCTTGAAGGATTGTTTTTAACCTTAGTTGGTGGCATCTTGGCCTTTGGGCTTATCTATTTAATGTTTAGCCTTGGATACAAGCAAATAGGTACAGCACTAATATTTATACCATTGCCTGATTTTGGAACTTTAGTTAAAACCCTAAGCATATTTATTCTAATTTTGAGCTGTGGATTAGGCATAGTTGGAAGCCTTTTTGGATTGTCTTCAGCCAAAAATAGCTAATATAAGTCAAAAATTAAAGAAAAGGGGTGAATAGCAGGATTAACCTGCGGAGATTATGAAAATCGGATTAATAGGATTGCCAACGGTAGGTAAGACAAGCCTATTCAACCTTCTTACTGGTTCCCATATAGAAACAGCTGGTTTTGTACAAGGAAAAGTAGAATCCAACGTAGGCATTGCAAAGATACCAGATGAGAGAATTGATTTTTTGGCAAGGGTATTTGAGCCAAAGAAAAAAACCTATGCCACTATTGAAGTCATAGATGTACCCGGGTTAGTTAGAGGTGCCAGTGAAGGAAAGGGTGTAGGAAATCAATTCTTGGAAAACATAAGGAAGGTTGATTTATTAGTACATGTTGTAAGGGTATTTGAAAATCCAAATGTTATACATGTAGACGGAAACATTGACCCCATGAGGGATATAGAAACAATAAACATGGAATTATTATTTGCAGATTTAGGGGTAATAGAAAACAGGATTAATCGCATAGAAAAGTCTAAAAAGGTTACGAAGGAAAACTTGGCAGAACTGGAAGTACTAAAAAAATGCAGAGATGGACTAGAAAGTGGGCTTTTATTAAACAGCATAGAATTAAGTGATGAAGAAAAGAATCTTTTAAAGACATTTTCCTTCTTTTCTGAAAAGCCAATGATTTTAGTTGCTAATTTAGACGAAAATCAATTTATGCAAAAGGACTATCCAAGCAGGGAAGCTTTAATGGAATATTCTAAATCAACCAATACACCTTTAATAGAATTATGTATTAAAACTGAGCTTGAAATATCAGAACTAGAGCCAGAAGACAGGAAGATGTTTATGGATGAATTAGGCATTAAAGAGTCCAGCATAGATATTTTGGCTAAAACATGCTACGACCGCCTTGGTTTGATTTCCTTCTTAACAGCTGGAAAAGACGAAGTTAGGGCATGGACCATAAGAAAGGGAACTAAGGCAAAGGAAGCAGCTGGTAAAATCCATTCCGATATAGAAAGGGGATTTATTAGGGCAGAAGTATGTAGCTTTGAGGACTTTAAGGAATATGGCTCAATGGCAAGGCTAAAGGAAAAAGGACTTGTAAGGCTTGAAGGAAAAGATTATGTAGTTCAAGATGGAGATATTATAGAATTTAGATTTAATGTGTAGTAGAATTATGTGAATTAAGCTTGAATGTTGTGTTCAAGCTTAATTTTTATTGAGGTTTTATATTAGCAACTTATTAAAAAATGTTTAAATACTATTGACTGATTAAATAATTAGAAAACAATCTAAGGCCAGCAGAGTTTATATTTTGCCTTGTATCCACCATTTATGAAAAGGATTTAATTAAGTATTTTAAAGAAATGTATGAAAATACAGTGGAAAAGGATTATGAAAGATTTATAGGCTATATAAAGAAAAATACATCTAAATATGTAAAAGAAGAATTAAAATACTTTTTTCCTGTATATGACAATATAACATTGGACTTATACTTCTCTGTAGGCTTTATTATTTATAAATGGGCAATGACGAGGAATCTAGATATTAATACTGTTGAAGGTATAATAAAGATAATTGAAAATGCTAAAGAAGAGGAAATCTTTATAAATGTACTGGCAAATTTGTTTTATCAATATGAAGAAAAGCTGCTAGATGAAAATTATGATATAAAGGAAATGAATAGTATTGATAAAATGTTAGAGATATTAGAAAGCATTGATTTTAGAGATGCTGAAAGAAGAAATAGAATATAGAGTATTTTGAAAACCCAATTGAAACAAAGCAAAGGTATATCCTAATGCTAAAATCCATTTATGATAGGGCGTATAAGTTCATAGAAGATGAAGTTGAAAGTATAATAAAGCCTTATGTGGAAATGTATGGAGATGAATTTAATAGGAATCCTCAAAGATTTTTCAAGGATTATTTAAAATTTGATTCAAATTTATTTGAAAAAAATATAAATATCCATGTAAGTTATTTTCACTATTTTGGCTCTTATATGACGCAAAATTTATTGTCTAATACTGATATTTGGGTATGTTTTGGGGCATTTGAATACGAGTTGATGAATGAGGAGTTAAAGAAGAAGGCTTGTAAGTTTTTAAAAGCAATCTCTGACGGAACTAGGTTTAGGGCTTACTACTCCTTAAACAAAAATTAGCTTAAAGAGGTTTTTGAGGAAACAATGAAGGTTATGTTAGATGAAAGAAAATAGTATCCAATATTTTTCCCATTACTTACTGTATAAGAAAGCCTTATTTATCCATTAAAAATGTTGGGATTTAAAAAAATAAGATTAATGAAAAACTAGAGTATATCTAACAAAAAACCTCTTTAGGAGAATATAGAAACGAATATACTTGATTATATAAACAATCTCAATAATTTTGCACTTGAAAAAAATAATCAGTTATATTATTATAAAAAATAAAAAAATATGGTGATTGGGGCATTGGCGAAGTTGGGATCGCGCTTGGCTGGCAGCCAAGAGGTCAGGGGTTCAAGTCCCCTATGCTCCATTAAAATAGGCTAGAGAAGTGGATTTCTAGCCTATTTTTTAATGCTTAATTTTATCAATATGAAAAGCATCTAATACTTAATAAACATTTTTAATAATAGTGTGTATATTTTTGTAAACTGGGTATTATCTAATTCGTATTATATATTGTAAGCGAGGTGGTTACATGCAAAAATATAATGCGCAAGAACTACACCAAATGACTATAGACATGCTTGAAAGAAGAGGCGTTACATTAAAGGATATAGCTGAAATAGTAATGATTTTACAAAAGAAGTATTATTCTGATTTAACTTTAGAAACCTGCATAGAAAATGTTAAGGCTGTATTAACTAAGAGGGAAATCATTCATGCAGTTTTAACAGGAATAGCCCTAGATGAATTGGCAGAGAAGAAGCTTTTGCCTGAACCACTTCAAACTATAGTTGAGAATGATGAGGGACTTTATGGCATTGATGAAATAATACCACTGTCAATCGTAAACGTTTACGGGACCATTGGATTAACAAATTATGGTTATCTAGATAAGGAGAAAATAGGAATTATAAATAAGTTAGACAAAGAGAAAAATGGCCATGTCCATACATTTTTGGATGATTTAATTTCTGCCATTGCAGCAGCTGCAGCCAGCAGAATAGCCCATTCCATAAAAGACTAAAAGTAGGCTTAGAAACCTTAAGCCTACTTTTAATTTTTACCATTCTATTGAAATCATTGATTTATTTATAGAAGCTAAATCTTTAGCTCCAGTTAATATCATGGTTTGTAGTAGTTGATTTTTCATATCATTTAATACTTTAGCTACTCCTTCTCTATATCCTCCAACAGCACCAATTACTATTGGCCTTCCTATTAGTACTGCATCTGCACCTAGGGCAAGCATCTTAAATACATCTACTCCAGAGCGAACTCCTCCATCAACGAGAATCATTATTTTGCCTTTTACAGCGTCAGCAATTTCATATAAAGCCTTAGCTGTAGATTGAGTGCTATCTAGCACCCTACCGCCATGGTTTGATACAACTATTGCCTTTGCTCCAACTTCAACTGCTAGAAGTGCTTCTTCTTTTGTCATTATTCCTTTCAAAATAAATGGTAAGTTAGTGGATGAAATGATTTCTTTTAATTCATCAACAGTTTTAGGTCCAACAGGATATCCTTGTAGTGCCATGGTAACTAATCCAGCCCCATCTATGTCCATTCCAACTGCAATGGCGTTTGCTTCTTCAGCTTTCTTAACTAAATCTATGACTACTTTATTTTCTTTTGGCTTAATAATTGCAACACCTTTCCCATTTACTTTCTTTAGTGTTTCCAAGCCTATTTCATAGAATACTGGATTAGCAGAGTCGCCTATCATGGCAATAGTTCCTGCATCTACGCTGCCATTAACTACGCTTTCTATATACATTTCTTCCAATAACGCCCCGCCCATATTGACGCTTGTCCCTGTAATTGGGGCACTCATAAGAGGAAAATCTAGTCTAGTGCCAAAGAAATCAAATGTCATGTCTGGATTTTTGGCATCATGGATAGTCTTTAGCCTTACCTTTACTTTTCCTAAATCTTCTACATTTGCTTTAAAAGAGGAGCCAGTAAGTGCACCACCCATACCAGGGACTTCACCAGCACATGCTACGCCATTGCACACAGGGCAAACTTTGCAGTAGCCTTTAAGCCTTTCCCTTGCTGCAGCTCTTATTTCCTTCATATCCATTTACATCTCCCCCTTATATTTCATTAACACTTTCTATTATTGAAGCTACCAGTTTTGGAAGTTTTAATAAATCTTCAACAGATATATATTCATTGATGCTGTGGGCATTGAACATTCCTACACCCAATGTAGCAGCCTTAATACCTTTGCTGTTGAAGATATTTGTGTCAGAACCTCCGCCAGTTGTATGAGGTTTATAGGGTAAGTTCAGCCTGTCCATGGCACTTTTAATTATTCTTAAAATAGGCTCATCTTCATCTAGCTTAAAAGTTGGATAAGCATATTTTACATCTAAATCTACCTTTGCGTCAAATTCTTTTGCAGCATTTTCCATTGCTTCTATCATATGGTTTACTTGTTTTTCCAATTTTTCTTCTTTTAGGCTTCGTGCCTCTAATTCCATTTCAGCATAATCAGCAATTATGTTGGTTGCAATTCCGCCTTTAATTGTACCTACATTTGCAGTAGTATCTTCATCTATTCTTAAGAGTCTCATATTGCTTATGGCTTTAGCTGCAACTTGAATTGCATTTATTCCATATTCTGGGCACAAACCTGCATGGGCAGACTTTCCATGGAATTTTGCACTAATTAGTTTTTGTGCAGGACCTTGTACATTTACTCCACCAATTTCTCCACTGGCATCAAAGACAAATGCCATTTTTGATTTTATTTTAGAATAGTCCAAGTTTTTTGAACCTAAAAGCCCCACTTCTTCACAGATGGTAAATACAACTTCTATATCTCCATGGGGAATATTGTTATCCTTAATATATCTAATTCCTTCCAGAATTCCTACTATTCCTGCCTTATCATCTGCTGATAGTATGGTGTCTCCTTTGGATTTAATTATTCCATCTTCAATTATTGGCTCAATATTTTCACATGGCTTAACAGTATCCATATGGGCACAGAACATAATAGTTTCAATGCTTTTACTTCCTTTCAAGAATCCTATTAGGTTTCCAGTATTGGAGCCTGCCTTTTCTCCAGCATTGTCTACTATTACTTCAAAGCCTATTTCTTCCATATCCTTCTTTAGGACTTTAGCGAAATCTGCTTCTTTATAGCTGGGACTTGCTATTTTTACGTATTCCATGAATTTTGAAATTATCCTGTCCTTATCCATCATAAACCTCCTTTATACTGCTATTTTAAATAAATCATACTACAGTTAAGTATTTCTTTCAAATATGCTAAAGGATTTGTAGTTGACGTGATTCAAAAAAGCATCTGTAATAATTTAATATACAGTGCTAAAATAGAAATACTGGGTTTAAAGTTTTGTAAGATTAAATCATATAATTTGGAGGTTAACATGGATTTAGAATTAAGAGATGTAACTCCTGATAATTGGAGGAAAATAAATTCATTGGAAGTTAAAGAGGAACAAAAGGGTTTTGTAGCAAGTAACGTAACAATACTTGCAAGGGCATTTGCTTATCGCAACTACAATAGCAAAGTTTATGTAGTGTATAATGAAAATAATCCAATAGGACTGATTATGCAAAGGGATTATTTAGAAGACAATAAAGTAATCTGCATATTAGATCAGTTTATGATTGATAAAAATTATCAAGGTAAAGGTTTTGGCAGGGAAGCAATGGAGTTGTGGATGTCTATGATTAAGAATGAAGGAAAATATGATTCCATAATGTTGTGTTATATTGAAGGCAATATATTAGCAGAAAGAATGTATGAAAGCCTTGGGTTTGTTAGATGCCCTGAGGAAGACGATGAAGATGAATTAGTTATGGTTTACGAATTAAGCCATAGATAGTGCGTTTTAACAGATATAAAAAAAGGTTCTATAATAAATGTTGGGGTGTAAATAAAATGCATCCCAATTTATCCTTTTTTGCAAAAAATAAAAGCACTTGTGAAATAAATCTGCTAAAATGTAGGTACCCAAATTAACTACACATAGAAA
>DATCJO010000183.1:0-6340 GCA_036562765.1 Tissierellaceae bacterium
AGGATTACATCCAAGTTATCTACTTGACTTTAAAAGATAAAATGCCAACATGGGACATGCTTAAAGTGTATTTATGAAATATGAGTTTAATGTCAAGGATTAATATATATATATTGTTCATTTATCATTTGACTCTGCCGTTGGGTAATAGTTTATATTATACTTAACTTATACAGAAAAAGGAGAATGATTTTATGAATGAGTTAATGAAAATTAGGGATGTCTCATTAAAGTACAATATATCCGCACGTACACTCCGCTATTATGAGGATATGGGTCTAATTAAGAGCATCCGAAATGATGATTACGCATACAGGTTGTATGATGACACTGCACTGAAACGATTAGAGCAAATTATAATTCTGAGAAAATTAAATATTAGCATTAAGGATATTCAACGCATATTTAATTCATCCAGTTCAGATGTTGTCTTAGAAGTGCTTAATAAAAAAGTTAGAGATATTGATGAAGATATTTCTCTTTTAAACGAACTAAAAGAAATAATGGTTGGATTTATAGAACAAATCAAACAATCAGATTTTAATAAAGACTCAGACTTAAATCTTCTTTATGAAAAAGCAAAGGAGATAAAAACGCAACTTATGAATGTAAATTATAGCGATAATCCTTCAATAGAAAATCGTTCCATGGAAGTTACAGAGAAGCTGGACAAAAAAATACCTGATATTATGATTATTAGGATACAGAAGTTTAGAGCGGTAACATCGGGACTTTTGACATTTGAAGAACTTTTTAGTGGTGATTTTGAGTCATGGCAAGAAGCTCACAACCATTTATTTAAACCTGTCATTTTCGACTGTCCTGATTTTCTATGCGAAAAAGATGGAAAGGTCCAATGGATTTGGGCAGTCAAAGATGAGGTGTCAGAAACAGATACTTATCCATATAAAATTATTAATTATCCTGGAGGATTATATGCAGTTGCTGTTAGTATAGATGGTGACAGCGAAAGTCATGATAAGGTGATGAAAAAGATAGAGAAATGGCTTGAAAACACAAACTTTACTATTGACAGCGAACGTGAATATATGGGAAATATGATTTACGTGGACAGTGAAATTGAAAAAGGACTCGGTTACCATCAAATGAATCTTTATGTACCTGTAAAATTAAGAAAATAAGAGGTTAAAAGCATCATTTCCACTAACTAGTTATTGAACTTTACCAGTTATTTTTCAATAGAATGGAGATGATGTCTTCATCATTGCAAAATTCAAGTACACCACGATATATTTATTATCCAGATGACAAACTTATTTTTAGCACATTGTCATAAGAAAAAATGGAAAGCATTTTGGGCATGTAATTCCGATAATGTGCCATCTAATAAAGTGGCTATATCATTTGGATTTGCTTTAAGTTCAACTCTACATTATTTTGATTGGGTGAAATATTAATTTATTACTTAATTTGCTTCAAGTTACTACACTATCTATTCTCGTTCACTGAGCAAATTTAATAACAAAAGATAATCCAAAGTTAAGAGAACAGTAAAGCATTTGGAATCTTTAATGCAATCAAAGATATTTTTCTTGATATTGTAAAAGATTTATACTAAAATGTTATCAAATATTATGAAAAATATGTTCTTCATTGTATAGTTGCAGCATAGTTGCTTATTATTTATTTTTGGGGGAAAGAAATGAGCAATATGAATTTAGTAGGAAGATGTGGTCTATACTGTGGAGCTTGTGTTATTTACAGAGCTGAAAGAGATGACCAGGATTGGAGAGCCAGAATAGCAGAAAGTTATAATTGCAGTACAGAACAAGTTAGATGCAATGGGTGTAATGCTTTGACTTCAGAATGTTGGGGAAATGGATGTGGATCGTTTTATGTACTAAAGCTAAGGGAATAAACTTCTGTTTTGAGTGTCAGGAATACATAGACGAAACTTGCGATAAGTTTAAGGATTTAGCAGATGACTATCTTCAAACAGGAGTGAATTTAAGAGAAAACCTTTTAAAAATAAAGGAAGGAAAAGTTGAAGAGTGGCTTCAAGAAAGCCAAAAGAAATACACATATAAGTCATGTGGGAAACCCCTTGCTGTATGGACTACAAAATGTCATCATTGTGGAGCGGAAATTAGTTAACTTTCAGAGGACTGGAAATTTCTCAATTGGTATGCCTGTGATTGGCGATAATTTTTTTACTGATACGCTTATTATTTGGCCTAAAGTGTTTGGCGGTTATGAATATGGTGTTATACTTTATGATGAAGGTTATGAATATCAGATTTTTGTGGATGAATATGGGAATTCATTAGTGCCAGAGTTGAAAGATGTTGTAGAAAAACATAGGGATAATGTAAATCTCCTTTTCAAGAAAGCCAATGAATGGTTCAATCTTAAATAAGGTGAATAAAAACATCAAATTTATTTTTATTCTATGTATGCAAATCTTAACCATTGGCTTCAGCTTGAAATATACAATTTAGCGGTATATAATTATCATATAAACATCTTTATAACATGTGTGTTATAAAGATGCTTTATTTTTGCTTTAACTAGGGAGTATAAGTATCATATTACTTAATGTCAGAATTAGAATCATATCAACTATTTAACCAAAAATAAAGGAGCTTGATTATATGCCAAGAATGGACAGCAAGGAGATATTCGAAAAATTACCAGTTCTTAAAGCTATTAGGATAATGGCTGTTCCTACTATTTTTAGTCAGATAATCATTCTGATTTACAATCTTGCTGATACCTTTTTTATAGGGAAAACAAATAATCCATACATGGTAGCTGGAGTTTCGTTAATTCTGCCAATTTTTCATATTTGTATATCTATTACTGGCCTTACAGGTGTAGGTGGAGGGACGTTAATATCTAGGCTACTTGGTCAAGGCAGATTAGATGAAGCCAAAAAGGTTTCAGCATTTGGTTTCTATCTTTCCCTTATAATGGCAGCTATTTTTTCTATTTGTATGCTTATATTTATGCACCCGATTCTCAATCTACTTGGAGCAAGTCAAAATACATATATTTATGCAAAGCAATATGCTATGTGTGTCATTGTTTTTGGGGCTATACCAACGATACTTTCTAATGTAATGGCTAATTATCTTCGCAGCGTTGGTGCAAGTAAGGAAGCAGGAATTGGTATAACACTTGGTGGTGTATTAAATATTTTCCTCGATCCGCTGTTTATGTTTGTTATTTTTCCAAAAGGATATGAAATATTAGGGGTTGGTGTTGCTACTTTATTATCCAATTGCATTTCTAGTATTTATTTTTTAATAGTCATATATAAAATCCATCAACAATCTGTAATTAGTTTTAGTCTAAAAGCAGGATTGCCAGAAAGAAAAAGCATTGCTTCAATATTCAATTTAGGAATACCTTCATCAATATCTATACTTTTATTTGATTTAGACTATATGGTTATTGATAAATTAATGGCAAGTTATAATGACATAGCATTGGCAGCTATAGGTATTGTATTAAAGGCAGAAAGGTTGCCACTTAATGTGGGTATAGGTATATGCCAAGGAATGATGCCAATAATTGCATATAATAATTCTGCAAAGAATTATAAACGTACAAAAGATACAATAAAATATTCGCTAATTATTGGATTGATAGTTAGTGCTTTTAGCCTCTTAATATATGAAACAGCTGCTAGATATATAATAAAAGTATTCATTTCAGAAGCCCAAACAGTATCGTTAGGGACAAATTTCATAAGGATAAGGATATTAGCAACTCCACTGATGTTTTGTAGTTTCTTTATTACTCATGTATTCCAAGGGTTTGGTGAAGGGAATATAGCATTATTCCTTGGAGTTATGCGATGGGCAGTATTCAACATACCAATGCTTTTTATACTTAATTATTTTATTGGAATGTATGGAATAGTTTGGTCTCAAGCAGTAGCAGATATGTTAACGGTAACTCTTTCGCTTATCGTTTTTTATAATTATTTTAAAAAACTAAAACAAGGTAATACGATTGAATTTTACTAGTGTGTTGGGGGACATTTCCTAAAATATAATGAGATGTTAATTACATCTACTGTAGAAGAATTGTCTTTGATTATAGGTAAAAAGATAATTTAAATAACAATATTTAGATATAAATAGTCTTAATTATATTTGAAAAGAGGATTACAGATGGATTTGTCAATTTTGAAAGATTGCACTCTTTGTCCTAGGGATTGCCATGTGGACAGAACTGCTGGGAAAAGAGGATATTGCAGAACTACTGATGAATTAATTGTTGGAAGGGCAGCACTACATATGTGGGAAGAGCCTTGCATATCAGGTGAAGAAGGTTCTGGTACAGTATTTTTCTCTGGCTGTGCATTAGGCTGTGTTTATTGTCAAAACAGCAGTATCTCAAAAGGGATGGCTGGGAAAATTATTTCAGTAGAAAGGCTTGCTGAAATCTTTATTGAACTGCAAAATAAAGGTGCTAACAATATAAATTTAGTTACTCCCAGTCATTATGTTCCACATATAATAGAGGCTTTAAATATTGCAAGAGGGAAAGGTCTAAAGATACCAATAGTATATAATTGCAGTGGATACGAAAAAGTAGAAACCTTAAAATTTCTTGAAGGATATGTAGATGTCTATTTACCTGATTTTAAGTATATGTCAGATGAGCCAGCTATTAAATATTCAAACTGCAAAGATTATTTTGAAGTTGCAGCAAAGGCTTTAGATGAGATGGTAAGGCAGATAAAAGAAACCAAGTTTGACGAAAGAGGTATAATGCAAAAAGGCATAATTGTAAGGCACTTAGCACTGCCAGGATATCTTGAAGATTCTAAGAAAATTATTAAATACTTGTATGAAACTTATGGTAATAAAATATATATCAGCATTATGAATCAGTATACTCCTATAACAATGAATTTAGCTAAATATCCTGAGCTAAATAGAAGGATAACTGATGAAGAGTATAATGAGCTTGTAGATTATGCCATTAGTCTTGGTGTAGAGAATGGATTTATACAAGAAGGGGAGACTGCCTTAGAAAGTTTTATTCCAGAATTTAATGGAGAGGGAGTTTAATTATGTCGATGAAATATACATTTGAAATTACCATAGCAGGCTGTAGTACAGATTGTTTGCATTGTTACGTAGATGGAGGGCCTGCTCCAACAATGCCCTATGAAGACTATTTGTTGTGTATTAATAAGCTAAAACCTGTATTAGATGGCATAAATGGGGATATTGCTGTAACTTTAGGAAATGAAATCTTTAATCATCCAAGGATTAAGGATATAGTAAGGGAAACTTATTCTCTTATACCAGAGTATTTTACACTAAAAGAAGTAGGAATTAATACTACTGGAATATCCATGATGAAGATGCATAGGGATGAAAGAGATGAGTTAATAGATACCCTAGTAGATGCAGGGGCAAGAAGCGCTTGTCTTACAATACATGGGAATGAAGAGCATCATAATGAAGTAGTTAGAAATAAAATAGCATATAAATCTTTAAAGAAAGCTGCAGATTATTTTAACTCTTATGGCATAGAACTCTTTATTTCAATTATGCTAAATAAGTATGTAGTTGAGGATTGGAATGAAATAATGGATTTCTTAAATGATGTTCCTAATTATGGTGCTTTTGTAGTAGTTCCGTTATATATGCCAACAGACAGGTTAAGGGAATTTCAAAAAATTAGGGCAGAATATGATGATTGTATGAAGTTAGAAGGAAGATTAAGGCAGTTAGGCATTGATGAGGATGAGTTTTTTAATACTGTTGAATCATATAATGAAAGGGCTGTTTTAGATTTAGTAAAGAATGGATTTGATTATAAAAAGGCTGAAGAGCAGTGCCCTAATTGGGTGTTTTTGAATATATCTAAAGAACTGGATTTATATTATGGCAATGCAGGTGCTAGAACTAGGTTAATTGGGAATCTTAAAACTTCTTCAACAGTAGAGCTTATTAACGAAATTGGAAAATTAAAACCCAATTATGACTATTCTGCTTTTTATGATTTAGATAAACTGCCATCAGTAGATTTAATTTTAGAAAGGATACAGCCATTGAGGACAAACTATGTATATCCAAATGTGGCTAGTTGCCTATATAGTTGGTTTGACTTATGCTCAATACCAAGTATTATTAAGAAATAATCCATATTATGATTTCTATGAAATAATCCCCATTGGATGCATAAGTGTCCAAGGGGGTTATTTTTTAATTTAAAAGGCTCTTTGTCAATTGTTGGGGTAGGATCAATTTTGATCCTGCTCCAATACTATATTTAAGAACATTTTTACATATAGGTACTAGTATATTGGTTTTTAAGCGCACTTAAATAAACCTAGCTAAAATATAGGTTTTCC
>DATCJO010000186.1:0-2627 GCA_036562765.1 Tissierellaceae bacterium
ATGTCTATAAGGAAGACGTACGTAACTTTCAGGTAATAACTCATCTCTCGTGTGAATAACTTTCAGGAGTTCCCGCGCCAGCGTATCATCCTTTATCTCAACTTTCCCATATCTTTCCGCAAAGAGTCCTTCTACAACAATACTATAATCGCTGTAAGCTTCTGAATTAGCATCCATATCATTTGAGTTTACTTCATTGTGCAAAGTTTCTGACGGTTGACTTGACTCCGTAAGAGTACTGTTATACTCATCTTTATCATTTAAGTTAAATTGCTGACATCCGGAAAATATAAGTAGACAAAACAGTAAAAATACAATTAGCTTCTTTTTCACTTATACATCAACTCCTTTCAATCCACAATACTATAAATGTTCCAGCAAGGGGAAGGTAGAACCCCTTGCTGGAAGATTGTCAATGATGTTTTATTTAGTGCAGACAATTAAGATCTATCACATTACCATCAAAAGCGTCAACATGAATTATTCGACCATCTTCAAATATTATTTCCCAAACAGGTATATAGTTTGTTTTATCTTCACACAAGCTGTTGCTATATACAAGTGCAACATTTGTAATAGTCATTTCCTTATTATAATCAATATTCTTTGCAGCTTTTAGGTAGGATATCACTTTGTCCAGTGCTTGGGAGCAAGATATAATCTGTTTTTCTCTTTCAGAGGAGTCAAATTCTATATTATCCCAATTTATATAACCATACACAACACCATCTGCATCTACTTTTACCTGAATTTTATTTCCGCCTGCGTTTAAAGACATAGGAACACCATCAATATCCTGCGTAAATTCAAAAATATAGGCTATTATTTTTTTTGTATCTTTTTCAAGAACCTTACTATTATCCAAAAGATCGACTTGCTCTTCGCATGAATAACGTACCCTGCCTAGTTTTATATCTTTAGGCATCCCCAACTTTTCCTCTATATATTTTTTGGCAATATCAAGTGCAAACTCCTCACTTAATACCCCCACATCATTTATTGTTTCCTTTTCGACAATGAGTATATCCCCGTCTTTACGAAAATCAATCATTTTATTATCTTTTTTATATATGGTGCCTAATGCATAATCCTTTATGTCCACCTTTTCCTCTTTACTCATGACTTTGGCAATTAAATTATCTTTTGATATGACTTTCTTTACACCCTTTGCAGGTTTTAAACTCTTTGAATAATTAATTGGTAGATTTGCTTTTAATATCAATTTCTTATTCCCTTCATTTAGAAGAATTTGACTACTACTCGAGTTCGTTAAGGCTGAAGGCTGTATTGGTATGCCGTTCCATACATCGCTGTTACTATAGTATCTAATATCAGGTGTTGAACCTGGTATAGGATTACGTGAGTTATCGTCATAATTACTGAGGGTATCATACCTATTTCCACTGTGAGCGAGAGTTCCCCAGTATGTAATAGTTCGCTGACCATTAGTCTCGTTTGCCATTTCCCAGCAAAAGCAAAAGCTGTAACCTGCATTTAAATATGCCATAAATTTCTCAACGATAGCATTGTCATCACCGTCTCCTGGACCTGTTCCCGCATATCCACATATTCCGTGAACTTGATGTTGTGTTCCCAACATAGTTTTCGCCCATTTTGTACGGGCAGGTTCTTTCATTTGATCACAAGCTGCAAATATTACCCACTCTAGATCATTATTCCAATAACTATTTGTTGTCTTACCCTGTGTAACCCAATTTATTCCTACATATTCAGGTCCATAGAACTTGTTGCTTTCCTCAACTCTTTGACCTTCTGTAAGACCGTATGATAATTGACCAGTTTCCCAACCATGCCCAGACCAGTATAATATATCGTCCAACGTGGCATATTTTAACGCATCAGGACTTGAGGACTGATATACATATACATATTTAGTGTAACCATGGTTGTTATACAAATAATTGCAAAAATCATGCACATCTGAATCACTAAAATTGCCTCCGTAAACACCTCTTACTTCTTTCAAAGAATCCCAAGCAAATACAGGGGAAGTAGAGGCTATTGTTACAATAAAAACAAACAATATGATAAGTATATTTGCACGTTTCTGCATAGCAAAAACCTCCTTTTATAATCGTGTACGCTCTCGAAAAGTCTGAAAGCTTTATTTCTGCATATTCCAGGGCTCAGCTTTCCAGCTTCACACATTATATTGAATCCTGTTGCCCATTGGAATCACCTCCTTTGACTCATCTTCCTAACATATATAACAAATCAAAGAGGGCTTTTGTGACATATAGAATCAAAAAAATTTTTATTTTTTTGTATTTTCACCAGCAACTTTTAAAACCCAGAAACCAAATCTCATTGGCAATGTAAAACATGAGCTTCCTGTACTTTTCATAAAATCGTATTCACTAATATTTACTCTAAATATAAAGACTTGCCATAATATGTGTTACTGCCAAGTTGCATCTAAATTATAGTTCAATATGTTATTTTTGTCAAGTATTAGTAAAAATGGAATTGTACTTTCAATGAGTTAAGAGATGTGCAGCTCCCTCCGCTCCTCTATTTGTCTAATTGGTAATTACCTGGATAAACCTTAATTTTACTTTGTTATAGGTAAAGCAGCAAAAATAATGCAATATAATAATGCAATATAA
>DATCJO010000122.1:0-2125 GCA_036562765.1 Tissierellaceae bacterium
CCGACATATTACGAAGGAGAAGGATTCCCAGGAACTATTATTGATGCTTTTTCAGCGGGGGTACCTGTCATTGCTACTGATTGGAAATACAATAAAGAAATAGTTGCTCATGGAGAAAATGGGTACATATATAAAGGTGAAATAGAAGAGCTTGTTAATATATTGAGACAATTAGCACAAAATCCAGATGAATTGCTAAAAATGAAAAAAAATTGCATTAAAGAAGCTGAAAAATATAAGGTTGAAAATGTTATAGGTACATTGATAAAAAAATTGGAAATGGATTAAGAGGGATAGGAAACTGAAGAGTTATTTTCTGTAAAAATAAAAGTGAAGTTGGTAAAGTTACAGGAAATTAGCTATGAGTAAGAAAAGTGGTTATAGTGTAGTTATTGAACATGTGATAGTTTTGTTATCATAAAATTACTATACGAATTAGCGACCACCATATCAACCTCAATCATATAATACCGAAATAGTTAATTTTTTGTGAGATGTAAATTATGAAATTAGATGATTATTAGAACACATTAAATTATCTTAATTATAAATGCTAGAAAAGGTGTGTCTAAATTAAGTACAACTACTGGTATTAGAAGTAGCAGGGAATATTGCTACTGCTAAAAAGATAAAAGTCGTGTTTATAGGTTTTTAAGTGAATTCTCTTGAGATAATAAGCTAATAAACAGACTTTATGTGTATTTTCTTGAGTATTATCTACAACATATAATTATGTAGTTATGTAAACACTATACTATAAGCTAGGTTGGACAGTAAAAAACTAGCTTCAGTAATTCAAAGGAGAATTCAGATTTTATGAGTATAAAGGAAAGAGCCTAATTTCTAGAGAGCAAAATATACATAATCATTTTATATTATCACCATACGAAAAATGATTTTGTTGCTTTGAAGAGTGACTTTAGTGTAAAAACCTGTCTTGAGCAAGTGAAAACTTCATGGGTAGTAGCATCAGAATACGATAGATGGTATAATATTTCGTAAGAGGAGATAAATTCAATAAATCAAGGCAAACGAGGTGTAAACGTTGTTTAGGGAGAATAATAAACATCTACAGACATCAACAATGGAAAGCATCTACTTGGATGAACCTAGGACGTCAAAAGCTTGAGAAGTTATGGGCAGCTATCTTTAGGTACTTGAAGAAGGTTTTAAGAAGGAGATGCTATGCAAATCGAAACTTTTTGAGAGTGATAGTCGACTAGAAACTCTTCTCAATATATGCTATGAGGTTATGAACATATTAGAGGGTATAGCTGGTATGGAAGGTAGCGAGGAACTAAGGATAGTCAAGCGTTTTCTATTGGAGCAAGCGTATATAGATAATAAGTCTGGGCAGGTAAGAGTAAAGGACAGCAAGAATATACCGACAGATTCGCTGCGGTCTGCATATGATGAAGATGCAACATACCGAAAGGAGGGTACGAAAGGACAAAGTAGATATGTGCTAGAGATAGCAGAAACCAGTTCTGAGGATAATGCATTTCAGCTGATTACAGATTATAAAGTAGAGAAGAATGTAAAGTGATGTTGAAATTATAAGAGACAGGCTTCCAGTGATAGCGAGAAACACGGGATGTACAGATATGTATGTTGATGGGGGATTTTATTTGGAGGAGATGGTGGAATTAGGGGAAGATGAGGATGTGGATATACACTTTACGAATCTTAGTGGTAGCAAGCCGCGGAATAAATTGCCAGTGACAGCTTATGAGAGAGATGGAGAGAGCAAAGTGATAAAGAGGTGTCCGAAAGGAGAAGTACCTATATATGCTAATGTTAAGGAAGGACAGGAGAGTTGTCAAGAATTTTGTGTCTGATTAAGGTGACGTAACTGGAAAATTTGTTGTATTTCATAAATGTGAGCATTTATCATTGGTACCGCTTTTTTTCATTTTGTTCGCTTTAACTTCTCCCTCTGTAAATATATGTTGATTTCCAATACTTCAACAGAGTTAAAGTAACTACCCGACTTTATGCGAATTTTTTCAATCAGGCTATTGATACTCTCTACACTGTTGGTAGTATAAATATGCTTCCTCAAGGATTCAGGATATTTAGTGAAAGCCATATAATGTTCTGCTTTCTCCATAAGAAGGTTAATATA
>DATCJO010000155.1:0-6614 GCA_036562765.1 Tissierellaceae bacterium
CAGTTACCTGTTGATCTTTGATGGTCAAAGCTACCGGATGAGGCAATCACTCATGAGGCAATTAAGTTAACATAAAAATTCCCCACTGGTGCCTGGGGAAAAATCTTTGCAAAAATGGGGAATTTCCTCTTGCAAAAAACAATACAGTGACTTTTTTTCTCTTATACTTAATACCAACCTTTCGGAATAACTCCTTTTCGATATATCTTATCCTTATCTTTCTTACTTAAAAAAAAAGGAATTTTCGAATAAAATGTATAATTTAATATGTAGTTCAGGTGTTTAAAATTTACAATAGTAATTTTCACCATTAACAGAATGTACAAAAATATTAAGAGGGTTAAAAAAGGTAGAGTGAAAAGTATGAGTCTAGATACAATACCACTAAAAAAAACATATTCGTCCGATTATGATGATGTTTTAAATGAATTTTATATCCCGGTACTTAGAGAAGCAAATGAATACTATAGACTTGCAGGTTTTTTCTCGTCAACATCTTTAGCAGTAGCAGCTAGAGGAATATTAGGGCTTATAAAAAATGGTGGAACTATGAAAATTATAGCATGCCCCAAATTGACAAAAGATGATTTAAATGTGATAGTGGATTCTCAAAAGCACCCTGAGAAGTATGTAGAAGCGAAAATTTTAAGAGAGTTAGATGAGCTAGATGATGGATTTATTAAAGATCATGTATTAGTATTGGGATGGATGATTGCAAATAATAGATTGGATATAAAAATAGCGATTTTATATGATGAAAAAGGATTTCCTTTAAGCGATGATGAAATTCAAGCAAGAGGGATTTTTCATCAAAAAGTTGGAATTTTGAAAGATGAAAAAGGAAATATAGTTAGTTTTAGTGGATCTATTAACGAAACAGCATCCGGATGGTTGGAAAATATAGAAGAATTTAAAGTATTTAGAAGTTGGGAACCGTCAGAAAAAGATTATGTAATTGCAGACATGGATAAATTTAATAGGTATTGGAATAACTTATCCCCCAAAGTTAAAGTTTTGGACATACCAAATGCTGTCAAGAAAAAATTAATAGATATTGCACCAAAAGATTTAGATCAAATTAATTTAGAAAAATGGTATAAAAGAAGAATTCAGAAAGAAAGAAAGATAAAACTTTATCAGTATCAAAAAGATGCTGTTAATGCTTGGTGGAGTAATAATCTGCATGGAATATTTGAAATGGCCACTGGTACTGGTAAAACTTTTACTGCTTTAGGATGCGTCGATAGAGTATTTGAGAAAAAATCAAGAGTCCTTCTTATAGTAACTTGTCCTTATCAGCACTTAGTAAAACAATGGAAAAAAGAGATCGATAAATTTGGCATTAAATTTGATGAATTGATTTTAGCACACGGTGGAATTCCATGGAAAAATAAACTTGCAGAAACGTTGATAGATATTTCTTTAGGATATAAGAGTAAAGTAATTGTGTTAACAACCCATAATACTTTTTCTTCTCAAGATTTTATTAAAATAATAAAAGACAAGAAAAAAGATTTTTGGATACTTTTGATAGCGGATGAAGTTCATGGATTAGGAGCTCAAAAAAGTAGAGAAGGCTTATTAGATGAGTATGATTTCCGGTTAGGGCTTAGTGCGACACCAAAAAGGTGGTTTGATGACGTCGGAACACAAAAAATATATGAATATTTTAATGGAGTTGTTTATGAATTTAGTTTAAAGGATGCAATTACTAAAATTAATCCTGCTACAGGAAAAACTTATCTTACCCCTTACAGATATATACCTAAATTTGTATCGTTAACAGAAGATGAATTTGAAGAATATTTTGCAAAAACAAGATCTATAACAAGGAAATACTACACAGCAAAAAGTAATGAAGAAAGAGATGAAATTTTAAAGGGTTTGCTTTTTAAAAGAGCCGATATTATAAAAAATGCTAGTAGGAAATATGGGGTATTAGAAAAAATACTAGACGAAATTAAACCCAATATTGAACATACAGTTATATACTGTACACCGCAACAAATTGATAAAGTTATGAGTATTGTCAATGAAAAAGGGCTTATATCTCATCGTTTTACTATGGAAGAAGGTACAGAACCAGAAAAGAAATATAATGGCTTATCTGAGAGAGAATACATACTACAAAGGTTTGCCGAAGGGGAATATCAGGTCTTAGTTGCTATAAAATGTCTTGATGAGGGTGTAGATATTCCTCCAGCTAAAATTGCCATTTTAATGGCAAGTAGTGGTAATCCTAGAGAATATATTCAGCGTATCGGAAGAGTAATAAGAAGATATCCCGGTAAAAATGAAGCTATTATATACGATATAATAGTTTTACCATGTTTAGAAGTGAAAATTCCTAAAGAGTTAAAACAGCTAGAATTGAAAATTATTGAGAAAGAATTAAAAAGAAGTGAAGAAATAGCCAAAATTGCCATCAATAATGCCGAAGCACTAAATCTTTTATATGAAGTTATCGGGAAATTAAAAAGATAAACAGCAAATTTTATTTTGTTTTTAAACTACAATAAAAGGAGGTAAAAAAATGGGGGATGTTAGGATTAATGAACGAATAATAAAGGGGATTAAGGAATGCAGTGAAGGAGATAAGATAATAGAAAACTTTTTAATAGACTTAATTTACGAAGAAGCAGAACATTCAGGCAAATGGTGGAAATGGATGGATAAATATGAGGAAAAAATAGAACGGTATGTAGATAATTGGAGTGATGCTAATGACAATTGAAAAGATTATTTTGAAAAATTATAGGCAATTTAGAGATATCGAGTTATCATTCACTAAAAGATCTGATGCAGATAATGATTTACATGTTATAATAGCTGTAATGGGGACGGGAAAGACTAATATCTTAAATGCTATTAATTGGTGCCTTTATAAAGAAGAACCTTACTTATCAAAAGAATCACAACAATTACCAATATTAAATCTTAAGACTATTTTAGCCTCAGAGGAAGGAGAAGATAAAGAAGTAAAGGTAGAAGTGTGGGTAAAGACCAAAAACAATAGACGTATAATTTTTATAAGAAGAGAAAAGTACAGAGTATATGGTCAAGGAGAAAAACCACAGAGTTTAGGAGAAACTTTTAAGGTAGCAGTTACCGATGAAAAAGGTAATTCAAATATATATGAGGGTGAAGAAGCCGATTACTATAGGGACAGATTTGTTCCTATAAAAATAAGGGATTTCTTTTTCTTTGATGGAGAAAGATTGGATAGATATTTTAAAGAAGCCACGAGCCAAAATATCCGTTCCGCGATTTTGGGAATTTCGCAACTCGAAGTATTAGAAAAGGTACGAGAAAAAATTGATAAATATATGAAAGAAATTAGTAAAAAAGCCGGAAAGTTGATTCCAGAAGTTGAAAATATAAGGAAAGATTTAGAACAACAAGAACAAGAACTTGATAAAATTAAAGAACAAATAGAAGAATGTAATAAACAAATATCGATTGCAAAAGAAAAAATAAAAGAATGTGAGGAGAATTTAAAAAATGTACCTGATGTCGAAATACTTGAAGAAGAGAGAAAGAGCTTAATAAAACAAAGAAATGATAAAGAAATACTTTTGAGGGAAAAGATAAATGAGAAAGAGGACCTTTTGTTTGAATATGGCAAAATTATAATGCTATGGCCTGCAATCAAAAAAGCTATTGAAATTATAGGAGATAAAAAGAAAGCTAAAGAAATCCCTCCAACTATTGATAAAGTTTTGTTGGCTAATATTATAAGTTCTGGTGTTTGTAGTGTATGTGGGAGAAAACTTGATAGTGAATCAAAAGCAAATGTAAAAGAACTATTTGAAAGAATTGCTGTATCTTCTGAAGTCGGCCAACAACTCTTATCTATGGAAAACCCTTTGATTCAGTATAAAGAAAAAATAAAAACATTTAAAAAGAATATCTTTGCTATAACTCAAGAAATACAAATGCATCAGAATGATTTGGACATTATTGTTAATAAAATATCCGAAATTGATAAAAAATTGAGTGGCTATAACCTTGAAAAAATAAAAGATTGGCACGAAGAAAGAAGAAAATATGAGGGTATTCGTGATTTAAATAACCAGAAATTAGGAAGTTTAAAAACTACAATGGAACAACTTCAGAAAAAAATTGACCATTTAAATGAACTCCTAGATAAAGAAATCAAAAAAGAAGAAAAAACTAAAAAGTTAAAAGAACAGATTGATTTCTGCAATAAATCTTTAAGTGTGTTAACTGAGATAAAGGATAAAATAATGAAGGAAATTAAGAATGATATAGAATATGAAACTAACAAGTTATTCTTCGAGCTTATATGGAAAAAAGATAGTTTTAAAAATATAATTATCGATGATGATTACAATATCAATCTTATCCATTCAATGGGTTATGAATGTTTGGGCTCGATATCCGGAGGCGAGAGGGAAGTTTTGACATTGGCTTTTACAATAGCTCTTCATAAAATATCAGGCTTTGATTCCCCTATTATAGTTGACCGACCACTTGCTATGGTTTCTGGAGATCCACGGAAAAATATTGTTAATATATTTTCTCAGTTAAGCAAAGGTAAACAATTAATATTACTTTTTACTCCAGACGATTATTCATCTGATATTTCAAGTATTTTAGATTCTAATGCTTCAAATAAATATACATTATTAATGTCTTCAGATGAAAAAGAAGTGGAGGTATCATAAATGTCAAAAATGCCAGATAGGCTATATATTGATAAAGAAGATGAGAGTCTTTATAACTATTTGAAAAATGAGATTTTCGAAGGTAACGAAAGAAACAAAGAATTATTTTTACTTGCAATGTCGATAGGATTTAAAAACCAGATCAAACGTAGTTTAGATAAAAAGAAGGATTATGTTAGAGAGGAATATCTACTTCCAGAAGATTATGCTCTACTAAATGCAGTAGCTATGTTCGAGAAAGGTCCTGAAATATTATCCAATAGGGCAGAAGTATTTAAAATTGCTGAAGAATATGCTCATGCTGGAATTAAAATATTAGTTGATGAAATAAATTCTTCATCCTTTGAATCTTATACAAAAAGATTTGAGAAAGATATATTTGAAATTTACAAAAAACTAGAATTAGGTAGAGATTATGGCAAAGAGATTTCTATTAGTTGAGCCTGATTTCCCAATTCCAGCTAAAAGCAAAAACCACAAAGATTTTCTACCTATTGGATTGCTTAAGATAGCTACTTATCTTAGGGACCATGGTAAAGAGGTGAAATTAGTAAGAGGTATACCATATGACATAGCGGAAATCGAAAAATTAAAAAATTTTAACCCGGATGAGATCTGGATAACATCATTGTTCACATATTGGGCTAAATATGTTAGAGATGCAGTTCAATACTATAAAAAAATGTTTGTAAATGTAAAAGTTATAGTAGGTGGTATTTATGCTTCCTTATTTCCTCCTGAAGAAGTTAAAAGATATACAGGTTGTGATGAAGTATATCAAGGTGTTATTCCAGAAGTAGAAGAGTATACTAAAACTCATTTACCAGCTTACGACCTGATTGAAAACTTAAATTCTAGTCCTATTGATTATCAAATTATACATACAAGCAGAGGGTGTACAAGAAAATGTCCTTTTTGTGGGACTTGGAGAATAGAACCTGAATTTGTAGCAAAAGAAAGTATAAAAGATGAAATAAGATATAGCAAAATAGTAATTTATGATAACAATTTCCTTATGAACCCTCATGTAGAAAATATACTTAAAGAACTTATAGAGCTAAAAAAATTAAAAAAAATTAAATGGGTTGAAAGTCAGAGTGGTTTCGATGGGAGAGTTTTATTAAAAAAGCCCCATCTTGCAAAAATGATTAAAGAGGCTGGATTTAGGTATCCTCGAATTGCATGGGATTGGGAATATGATCATTATAGACAAATTAAGAAACAGATAGATATTTTAATTGATGCTGGCTATAAACCAAAAGATATTCTAATTTTCATTCTTTATAATTGGAATCTTCCTTTCGAAGAAACAGAAAAGAAGAGGATAAAATGTAAAGAATGGGGAGTTCAAATAGCTGATTGCCGATATAGACCTTTAAATCAGCTTTATGACAACTATAACCCTCTAATAAGAGGGCAAACATCTAAAGATTATTATATTCATGAGGAAGCTGGTTGGACAGATGATTTAGTGAAACAATTTCGTAAAAATGTAAGGAGACAAAATATTTGTGTGAGGCATGGATTTCCGTTTTATTCAAAAAGTTTTGAACACAAACAATTTGATAAAGAAGTCATAATGAAAGCTCGTGTTTATAAAACTTTAGAAGAAAAAATAAAATTTATGGAATCTATCGGTGCTGACTATTGGATTCCTGAACAAATTACATATCCCGATGACTAAATCATATTTTTGTGTTATTTTTTTACTATTATTACACTTATGTTAACAAGGAATTCTGACTGTTAGTATTCAAATGTTGCCTAAATTTCAGATAGGAATATATTGTCAATAGCGGATTTAAATTGACCCATTTTCAACGGTTTTAAATTGACCCACCCTAGCTTTTTTTAAATTTAAGCATTATTATGTGGGTTACCATACAATCCGGTCTTTAACCTATCCTTTAAGCGATAGCTGTTGCC
>DATCJO010000172.1:0-4588 GCA_036562765.1 Tissierellaceae bacterium
ATCATTCAATTTCACCACCTGCTTGGATTATAGCATAAACGATTTGCGTAATCAGAATTTGGAACAAAAAGTACTTGACTATGAACAAATTGTTCTCTAAAATATACATAGAAGATAAAAATGTTTAACATATCTTAAAACGTAATGGAGCTGGTAAGTACGCATCAAAAAGTAACTATAATACGAACTCTACATGGTAGGAAAGTACACGTCAAAAAATAGACTTCAATTCGAGTCTCGAATCCAAGAAGTTCAATTTGAATTTTCGATGAAGAAGGGAGATGGTTTTTTATGAGGTTATAATGGCGAAGAGAGGAGAATATATATTTGTACTGTCGAGACTAAGGAACTGAAAAGAAGTAATTCGGCAATGAACTCTCTCGAAAAGTAACTGGGAATAGTCACCAAGATTTTGAAAATGGGTTATATTAACAAAATTGCAGGTATTATGAGGAAATAAAAGAGATGTACCTTGAAAAATTCATATGGTATTACCTGGATAAGCTGAACCCTGAAACATATAAAAATCAAGCTCTAGGACTTTTCGAGAGCGTACATCGTTATAAAAGGAGGTTTAATGCTAATGTTAAAAAGTTTAACTAAAGTCTTATCAATTATATGTGTTTTATTGTTGTTAATTTCTTTAGTAGGTTGTTCAACAGCTTCTCAAGATACCGGTACTGAGAATGATGAAGTTACTCCTAATGAACCAGGAGAAACACAAGTAGATGAAAAAGGTGAAGTTGTAGAAGGGCCAAATACTAATAATGGGCGACCTTATAATCTTAAACCAGTGAAGTGGGATTCACGTGACGATCGTTACTTGTATGGTATTAATGCAACAAAATTACCTGTAACAGATAAACCTGTAACGTTAGTTATATGGCGGAGTTTTAATTCTACTGTAATGAAAGGATTAGATGAATGTGAAGTTTTTAAAGAATTAGAGAAGCGTACAGGAGTAAAGGTAGAGTTTGTTTACCCACCAGTAGGGCAAGAAGCAGACAATTTTAATTTAAGGATTGCAACAAATGATTTACCTCATATATTTTCAACACCTCCGGAATATCCAGGAGGATATAGGAAAGCAGTTGAAGATGGGGTTTATCTTGAGTTAACTCCTTATTACGAAAAAGGTTTAATGCCTAATATTAAATGGTTACGGGAAAATTACGAAGAGATTGATAGAGATATTGTAGACGATGAAGGCCGCATGTTTTACTGGCCAATGATTGATATTGTACCTTCGCATCCATGGAGTGGCTTGTGGGTGCGAGCAGATTGGCTGGAAGAACTAGGATTAGATATGCCCAAGACGATTGCGGATTGGGATAATATGTTGAGAAAAATGAAGGAAGCAAAAGGAGTGGCTCCTTTAGCGTTAGATATCACGAGGTGGTATGGTGTAAAAACTAACTATATGTTTATTGCTGCGTATGATACTGGATATGATTTTATCAATAAAAACGGTAAAGCTGTTTATGGGCCACTTGAGCCGGGATTTAAAGATTGGCTAGCTAAAATGAATGAGTGGTATAAAGAGGGATTAATCGATCCTGACTTTGCAACACGTGATCCTCAATCCTATACCGCTAATATTGCCAATGGTAAAGTTGGAGCTTGCGGTTTGGCATATGGTGAATTAGGACAGATTCTTGAGACAGGCCGCTCCTTGGATCCCAAGTTTAGTCTTAAACCTGTACTTCAGCCGACTTCTTATGAAGGTCAAGTGATACATTTGCGTCAAAATAATTCAATAGTCAGAGGAGATCGTGAGTTCTTTACTACTCGTTTAGTTGATGACGGTTTGGATGAAATTGCGGTAAAGTGGAAAGATTATTGGTATAGTCAAGACGGAGGAGATCTTTGTTCTCGAGGGCCAGAAGGGGTTTCCTATAGGTGGAAAGAGGATGGCTCATATGAATGGATCTATCCACGTCTGAAAAATGAGGAAGGTTTAGACTTCTGGACACTATTTCCTTTATTTAAATTGCATAATTGGGGTTATTTGCGTGATTCTACAGCATATGAATTTAGACCAGAGGTACATGAATGTATTGAATTATGGAGTACTCAAGATGCTAGTTGGGTAATGCCGGATAATATAAGCTTTACGCCAGAGGAATCTACCGAGTTTAATAATATTATGGTAGATATTAGGACTTATGTGGACGAAATGACACTTAAGTTTATCATGGGCCATGAACCTTTATCAAAATACGACGAGTTCGTAACGAACCTTAAAAATATGAATATAGATCGTGCAACTGAAATTATAAATGCGGCTTTACAGCGATATTTAGCGCGCAAATAAATCTAAAAGAGTTAAAGGTAGTTGAGTTGTATAATCATGGGAGGAAATATTTCTTTCCTCTCATGATTATAATCTTTGGCGTTTGAATTATTTATATATAGTTGATAAAGGGGTAGAAGCTTATGAAAATAAATTTATCAAATAAAAATCGATTACAAGTGTCGTATTTTCCTTTATCCAGTAGTTGGAGGAGTATGATAGCAAAAGATTGGAAGAAGCATTGGCCATTGTATTTGATGCTTTTGCCAACTGTATTGTATTATTTAGTTTGGGGTTATGGCCCTATGTATGGAATAATTATAGCTTTTAAGGAATTTACCCCGCGTAAAGGTATTTTGGGTAGCCCGTGGGCTGGTTTTAAATATTTTCAAGAGTTTTTTACCGGTCCATTTGCATTTCGTCTTATTCGTAATACTGTTATGATAAATTTTTGGAATTTGGTTTTTGCATTTCCTCTACCAATCATTTTTGCGTTATTACTTAATGAAGTGAAGAATACTTTCTATAAGAGGACTGTACAAACTATTACTTATATGCCTTATTTTGTTTCTTTGGTTGTAGTATGTGGTATAATAGTGGATTTTACAGCATCTGATGGTGTTTTGGGTGAGCTTACAAAAATGCTGGGAGGAACACCTAAAAATCTTTTATCTGATCCCAAATATTTTCGTACAATTTATGTAGTTTCGGAGTTGTGGCAGAGGTTAGGGTGGGATAGTATTATTTTTCTTGCTGCATTAACAGGAATAAACACAGAATTGTATGAGGCTGCAATAATTGATGGTGCTGGGAAATTTAAACAGGTTATTCATGTTACTATTCCAGGTATTATGCCTACTATTGCAATATTGTTAATTCTTCGAGTAGGTTCTTTAATGAGTTTGGGATTTGAAAAAGTGATTTTATTATATAATCCATTGATATATGAAACAGCAGATGTTATTTCAAGTTACGTATATAGGAAAGGTATTGTTGAGAGTAATTTTAGCTTTGCTACGGCGGTTGGATTGTTTAATTCAGTAGTTAATTTTATATTAGTTATTTTAGCAAATAAAATAAGTGCAAAAATGACTGAAGTAAGTTTATGGTGATGAAGGGAGAATGATAGATAATGTATATGCAAACAAGAGGTGAAAGGATATTTTCTTATTTCAATTATATATTACTCTTTGTTATTTGTATAATAACTTTATATCCTTTGTGGCATGTTGCAGTAGCCTCAATAAGTGATCCTATCTTAGTTTTCGCCAAAAGGGGCTTTTACTTGTGGCCCTTGGGAAAAGCAACTTTAAAAGGATATAGTCTGGTTCTTAATAATCCGAACATTGTATCTGGATTTTTAAATACGCTTTTTTATGTAGGCGTAGGTACAACATTAAGTATGGTTGTAACCATCCTAGGAGCTTACGTATTGTCAAGAAAAGGATTATATTGGAATAAAGTAGTGATGGGCTTAATAATTTTTTATATGTATTTCCAGGGAGGATTAATTCCGTTCTTCCTTATGGTAAAAAACATGGGATTAATGGATAGCAGATGGGCTGTTATTCTTCCAACTGTTGTAAATACATGGAACTTGATTGTAATGCGTACTAGTTTTACTACTGTACCCGATAGTCTTATTGAATCAGCTAAATTGGATGGGGCTAGTGAGTGGCGGATAGTATGGGTTATTGCTGTACCGGTTCTTCAAGCTACTGTTGCAGTTATTGCTTTGTTCTATGCAGTTGGTAGATGGAATGAATGGTTTAATCCTTCACTGTTTCTTACTAGCAAAAATAAATATCCGTTACAAGTTATATTACGAGAGATATTGTTAAAAAATAGCACACAGAGCATGACACAAATAGGAGTAGTTGGACAAAGTGAACAGGAAAGCTATAGATTGTTAGTTAAATATTGTACAATTATGGTAGCAACGGTGCCGATTTTGTTGGTTTATCCATTTTTACAACGATACTTTATACATGGAATTATGATTGGGAGTCTTAAAGGCTAAAGGAATTATAATTTTGAAATAAGTATTTCTTTGAGATAAGTAAAAAAGCATCTTATTTAATTGGTGAACTGTTATATGTATAGTGGTTATAGTGTGAATTCCATGTGGTTTAGAAAATCGGGGGGAGCGCGAGGGGGCAGTAATCCCCTCAATTCATTGAGGGAATACACGGACTCCCTCGCCCTGTTGTTTACATCATCTTACCTATGTGATACCATAATGGTATGAAGAAAGAAACGTGGAAATCAACCGGAACAGCGCTACATCAAAGCCTA
>DATCJO010000019.1:0-5955 GCA_036562765.1 Tissierellaceae bacterium
TTATCCTTTTAAAAGCTATCTTTAGTATCAAATTAATATAATAAAAATAAATGTAAAATGTCAACAACTATTTAAATACATCAATAATGTGCCATTTTGTTTTAATCTTTTATATCTTTTTTAAAAGAATTATCTGAAACTTTACAAAATTTAATTTTATGTAAAAACTTATCAAAGTTTTTTGGAAATAATTATTTAGACGTCGTGAAACAAATATTTTTATATAATTAAATATAAGATTATTACGCATAACGAAAAAAATACATTAAAACCAACATAAATTAACCCGCGAAACTTGAACAAGAATGCATAAAGAACATTACGACTAATATCATAGCCTTTAAAGGTAGAATATGTAAATTTGTCATAACCGTAATGAAATTTCATTAGTTTTACTGGAGCAAACAACTTTAACATAGATATTACATATAATAGCAAAATTAGTAATATTAATACATAACAAAGTATAAATGTCAGCAGTATTTATGTTTTTCATTAATAAACAAGATAAAATTATTGTAATCAAGTTTAGGATAGATAAAAATACTCCAAAAATAATACGTGCCTTTAAAGACATATTAGGCTTAGCTTGTTCTTCAAAATATTCATCTTCTGAAATTATTTGAGAATCATCTACTACAAAAGTAAGATCTCTATTACATTTTTCACATTTTGTTATGTTTATACCTTTATTAACATGTTTACATCTAGGACAAGTTTTATATTCTATCGGATCTGATGATGCTAATTTCTAGATTTTATCCCAACTGTATTGACTGAGACCAAAACAGTATCACATTTTTCACATCGTTCATCATTAGTATTAATATATTTACATTTAGGACAAATTTTCATAAGTTTTTACTTTAAGAAAATGATACTTGATAATAATATAATATAAATTATTTCAAAATGTCAATACTACATTAATATATCAAAAATATGTTATCTCGTCCTCATTTTTTATATCTTTTTTATTTTTTGGTTCAAATTTTTTTTTAGAGTTTTTTTGATTTTGCCTAATGCCCTCTTGCTCTCCAACTTGACTTAAAAATATCTTTTTATAAATACTATCTTGTTTTAATAATTGCTCATGAGTTCCTTCTTCTTGTATCCTGTTATTGTCAATTACCACTATCTTATCACATTTTTTAATCGTGCTTAACCTATGAGCAATTATAATTACAGTGCATTGCAAAGAAAATAATGTTTTATAAATCAATGCTTCTGATGCAAAATCCAAATTACTTGTAGCCTCATCCAAAATCAAAATATCAGGCTCTTTTATAAGCGCACGTGCCAAAGCAATCCTTTGCTTTTCTCCGCCGCTAAGGTTTGCTCCAGCTTCTTCAAGATATGTTCCATATTTTACAGGCAACCTCTCTATAAATTCAGCGCATCCTGCTTGAATGCAAGCTGCTTTTATCTCCTGATAAGTTGCTGTGGGTTTTCCTATCTTTATATTTTCTTCTATTGTTCCGCTGAATAATTCTATATTTTGTGGTACATATGCAATTTTATTTCTAAGAATTTTTTTATCTAGTTCTTCTATGTTATATCCATTGATGTTAATCGTTCCGCTTTCAGGCGTCCATAACCCAAGAAATAATTTTGCCAGGGTTGTTTTTCCGCCGCCGCTCTGACCTACAATTGCAACTTTTTGCTTGTTTTTTATACTTAAAGTTATATCTTCCAAAACAGGTTTTCTTTGACCATATCTAAAGGTAACATTATTTATATTAATATCGCCTTTCAACGAAAAGTCTTTAACATAATCAGTTTCATTGCTTTGCTCTTCTTCTATATCATACAGCTCGCTCATACGTTTCATTGCAATATTGGCTTCTTGTATTTGAAGCTGAAGCGATACCAATCTGCCAATAGGATCCATAAAATATCCGCTCAATGACACAAAAGCAAAAAGACTTCCCAATGTAATTTCACCATTCATTACAGCAGATGCACCGATAAACATCAGAACAATGTTGCCTATATTTCCTATTATTCCTGACAAAGCGCCTTGAACGTTGCTTAATACACTCTCTTTGTATCCTACTCTTATAGCCTGAATATATTTGTTTTCCATCTTTTCAAGAGTGCTATCTTCAACACCAAAACTTTTGACTGTTTCAATACCTTTCAGACTGTCAATTATCTGGCTGTTTAACATGGCTTGTTTTTCCATTTGTTTGATATTGATTTCTTTATAAGGTTTCAAAAAGGCATAGACCAAAATTATATTAAGAATAGTTAAAATAATAATTATGGCAAACAACTTGGCATTCATAAAAAATAATATAATGCCGCTGAAAATAGTAAGTAAAATATCAATAATCAAGGAAAGACTAATGCTGGTAAAAATATTTTTTATTGTGCCAGCATCGCTAAATCTCGTTAAAATATCTCCTGTACGCCTTGTCCCAAAAAATCTCATAGGCAAGTTGAATATATGCTTAAAATAACCAAGCATAAGAGGTATATCTATCTTAATTGAAAGATGCAAAAGCAAATGCTGTCTTGCCGCGCTCAAAAGTATATTAAACAAAGCAACTATTCCAAAGCCGATGCAAAAGATTATTAGCTGATTTTTTAAATTATATGGCAATATTTCATCCATAAGAATTTTATTAAAAAAACTACTAGCGATACCCAAAACAGTTAAAATAATGCTGCCTATAATAGCATATATGAATAACTTTTTTTGAGAAGATAGTAATTTAAAAAATCTATCAAAAACACTTTTTGTCTTGGTCTTATCAGCTACAAACTCATTGGTTGTAGCCATAAGTACCACATGATTATCAAAATCTTCAAAAAACTCGTCTTTTTTTATCTTAACTATACCCTTAGCCGGATCAGCAACAATCAAATGATTTTTTTTGATTTTGTGCACTACTACAAAATGAGTTAAGCCTTCTTTTGTAATAACTCTTGCTATCATCGGCAAGGTAAATTTTCTTTCAAATTGTTCTCTTGTCATTCTGCCTGCTTTGGCTTCAAATCCTAATTGCTCCAAAGTCTGCACAATACCCAACACTGTAGTACCTTTTATATCAGTACCAGACAAATCTCTTAATTTGGTAATTGAAGTTTCTTTTCCGTATGTAAGACAAATTGTTGCAATACAAGCCGCAGCACAATCCGTTATGTCATGCTGTTTTACACATTTGTATCTACTCATATCCCTTACCTTAATTTAATTCCTATATGCTCCAATGCCCATTTTAGCCAGGTAGTTTCGTCATATTTTATTCTGCTTTCAGCGACCATTCCAATAACTATGTCTATCTTGTTTCCACGCTTATTTTCAACAAAGTTTTTTTCGGGCTTGATTTTCACTTTATAAAAAACTTTGCCATCCTCGGTCTGTGAGCTGTCATTATCAATTTGAACAACTTTGCCTTTTATAACACCGTATTCACTTTGCAGCACGCCTGATAAAGCTATCTCGACACTATCCGAAATTTCTATTTTACTGCGATCTGTTGCGCTTATTACAGTTTCAAAATAAAGTTCATCTGATTGATCGCTGCTTATACTTCCTATTAAAGAGCCTGCCTGCAAAACAGTCCCGACCGTATAAGCTGCGGTGTAATGCACAATTCCAGAAGATTTTGCTCTTATTTTGTATTCTTCCAGACTGTCTATATATGCCTGTTGACTGCTTTTTTGGGTGATCAATTCATAAGTATATTGATCGATCGCTTGATAATATTGAGATGTAAATTGATTTTTTAAATTATCTATTTCTGATTGATTTTTTTCTTGTCCTTCTTCAGAAGAATTTGCATAAGAGATAAATTGCTGAGCATCGTTATACCATTTACCCTCAAGATTAGCGTCAAAAGGATTTTTCATCGAATTAGGATCAGTTAAATTATATTTTTGAATAAAACTTATCAGCTTGTTATAATAATCTATAGTTTCTTGCAAAAAAGCAATAACGCTTGAAAGTTGTCTTATCTGTAAATCAACTTGAAATGTGTCAAGCTGCAACAATATTTCTCCTTTTGATACACGGTCTCCTTCGTTTTTATAAATCTCTTTGATATTGCCAGAAACGCTATTCATAATATAGCTTTTTTGTTCGCTGGATACTATGCTGCTAGCTTTAACCACATAAGTCTTTTTGGCAAAACCAGCTAAAGTTAATATACTTATAAGCAATACTGCAGTAATTACAGTTATAATAACTCCAAAAGCAGGAGGTTTTCTGTCATATAATAAACGACTTTCTTTTAGTTCATGAAAGTTGTATATCTTCATCTTTAACCTCTTTTGCAGGCATAAAGACATCTGCAAGTATTTTGTTGCCCTCTTGATTAACAAATATTATATAAGTTTCACCTGTAAGCTCTATATCATTTTCATAGGCATACAAGGTAAGCTTGGAAATAGCAAACTGCAGCTTGTCGCCGTCATCAAAAAATCTTGCCATTAGACAATTTTCTACGCGGATTTCTTTTTCAAAATGATACGGCAGTTCAAGCCTTACATTGCTTTGTTTTAGCTGTATCATAAGTCTACAATCTATAATAGGAATGTTGTCGCTACTAACTCCCTTGACACCGCTGGAATATGTAATAAGCGGTCCCATGCTTTCATACCCTTTGGCCTTTATCCAAGACTGCAGCATAGCAATTTGCTTCTCTTGAGAAAAAAGCTCATTTTCTGGTATTTTACGGGATAAAACGTTAATAAGTTTTAATATTTTATTTTCTCTAAATTCAATTTTTGGCATAAATCTCTATTCATAACATAATAGCCCTATTAGGGCTATTATGTTATTCCTCCGTCTGCCTGGAATTGCTTTTAATCTATTTGATTCTCTTCTATATTCTTATTTCTTTTAATTAAGTATGAAATCCAAAAAGTATCTATAACTGGCAAGAAAAATGAAATGATTTTTGCTGGAACGACTATTCCATCTAAATGATTTGGAATAGTAAACAAGACAATTATTGATAAAATCCATACTGGAATAAAATAAAAAATCAGTTTAATATAATTTCCAGTAAAATTTTTTATGGAGTAAATTATTCCAACAGCTATTACTGTCAGCAAAGACAATATATAGGGTGACATCATATATAAAGATTGCCAAAAAGACATTATTTACTCTCCTTTTATAATCTAAAAACTGATTAGACCGTCCCATGAGCCATCAGCAATATCCAAGATACTTGCAATGATACCTCCGATACTGAAAAAAGATGAAATTTTATCGATCCAAATATTGATATCGCTTAATGCTCCTCCTATTAATCCACCTATTCCACCTATTCCAGTAATTGCTTCAAAAGTTTGAGTAAATTTATATAGAGTTTTTGCCCATTTAGGTGCATTCTTTTTAATATAATTTTTTGCAGCTCCTTTACCAAAAAAACCAGCCGATCTTAATCCTGCGTTAATAGCTCCACATACAATGATTAATCCTAAATCAATCATGCAAGCTAAGGCATTCGTTGACAATCCACCATCAACATACATCATCTCTTCGCGGTCTATTTCCACAAAGCCTTCAGGTAAAACTAAGTTGCTTGTCCTCAAAGCCATTTCCATAAGTTTTTATTCATTATTTTGATAGAAAGACTTATACTATCATTTTAATCATTAGTGAAAAAACTTGTTACAACTTATGTTTATATATATATAAGATATTAATATACTTGTCAAGTATAATTTTGTAATAATTTAAAATTGTTTTTTTAATAAATGTTTTTATAGTTACACATACCAATTGACTAAATCAACTCACATTTGAGATTTTTTATTCAAACACCGTGACATACCAACCTGCTGTACCTCGCCAAAACAGCTCATTTTTAGGTATTTTTCGGGATAAAACATTGATTAGCTTTAATATTTTATTTTCTCTGAATTCAATCTTCGGCATAATCTTTTTCCTAACATAATCGCCCGATTAGGGCTATCATGTTATAAACTAAAACTACT
>DATCJO010000178.1:0-6261 GCA_036562765.1 Tissierellaceae bacterium
GTTGAAGGCTGGGACTTATTATATATTTTAGCTAAAGGAAGCGAACGAATACTTGGATCAGAAATAAGTCAATGGCGGTTGAGACATTTGGACGGAATAGCGTATAGTTGTGGTGAAAAAGAATCGCCGCGTGGCAGTGAAGCATGGCAATGGATAAAAGACCCTCTGCCCCAGGAAGATGAAGACAGTGATGATAAGAGTATGAATTCTTTGTTTGGAGAATTAAGGATGCTTTTAGGAATGAGAGGAAACGAGACAAGAACAGCTATGAGCTATGAAGATTTGTCGCGTCACGGAAAAGATATTGTTGATAATTTAGTTAGAGGAGACTTTTTTAGAAAATATAATCCATTTATAAGATTTATAGTGAGGCGAAGACGGGCAATTCTTGAAGAATTAAAAGATCCAGAAACAGGCAAACCATACCTGGAAAAAATTGATATTGTATTTGGGGAAGGGCAAGAAAAGGGTCTGTCGTTATCCTGGAGGATGCAAAAGGCGTATGATGAGGCGTTAGAATTCACAAAGTTATTAAAGCAAAGAGGAGCTAAAGGATTTTATAAGACATTACTTCTAAGGAGAATAGGAAGTTCAATGAGGGCGGGTTTAAAAACAGCACGTGCTATATTTGAAAAAAGAGCAATTGATGAATCTATATTAACCGAGGAAGAATTAGAAGAAATTGAAGACGAAGAATTAACAACCTTTGATCTTGGCCATGCGAAAGAATTGGAATGTTTATTAAATATCATTGACATTCTCAGCAATAATCAAGAGGAAGATCCAAAGTACAATAAAATCAAAGATATACTTTTAAAAATGAAGTGGATAGAACGTGGGTGTGTAATATTTTCTGAATACTTTGATACAGCTCAGTGGATAGCTGAAAAACTTTCTAATGATATATCAAATTTAGAAGTAGGGCTTTATGCAGGAGCTGGCAACAGTTCGGGCATTTACAAAAAAGGAAAACTAATTGTGATGCCACGTGAAGATGTTAAAGAACTTGTTCTTAATAAAAAAATAAAAGTTTTGATTGGAACGGATGCTGCAGGAGAAGGTTTGAATCTTCAAGCTCTTGGAACATTGATTAATGTTGACTTGCCTTGGAACCCTGTAAGATTGCAGCAAAGAATAGGACGTATCCGCCGCCATGGACAGGTATATAACGAGGTGTATGTATATAATTTGTTTTATCGTGGTTCTGTTGAAGAATATGTTCATAGCGTCTTAAAAAGGCGTATAGAACATACAGAAGGAATGATTGGGCCAATTATACCCGTGCTGGGCGATGAGAGAATAAGAGATGTGATTGAAGATGAAGAGATAAGAAATGAAGAACATCCTTTTGATATTAAATATCGTAACCATGTGGCGAAAGTAGATTGGGAAAATATTAATGTTGTTCTTAATGATGAAGAAAGGATAGGACATCTCATTAAGCCATGGCCTGGGGCAAATAAATTAATATAAATCGTGCTATTACATTTGCTGGGGTTATAGAACGCCTTATTGATTTATTAAGGGAAGTTTTTAAGTGGAGTGAGAAAAAGTGTATTTACATAGGGTGATTATTAAAAATTTTAGAAGCATTGAATATGTAGATATAACTTTTGCCAAAGGGAAAAACATTATTGTTGGAAAAAACAATTGTGGAAAAAGTAATATTATTAAAGCAATAGATTTAGTTTTAGGAGAAAGTAATCCAGCATATGTGAAAAATGAGAATATAACAGAGAGAGATTTTTTCACATATAAAATCAGGGATGGAGTGAAGGAGGAAATTGTAATTACTAATGATATTTTTATTTATTGTGAATTGAGGCGAGATGAAGGAGAAGATATTCCTTATGATATGATGCTTGAGTGCTCGGGGTTTTATAAGTATTCACGATCGATAGATAAGGACGCTATAAAAAATTGTTTCGAAAATGAGTTTTTAATAAATCCTGATGAGTTAAGATATGAGGAAAAACAGTATATAAATCCAAAGAAAAACATTGACCAGGTTATAGAGGAATTTGAAGATAAATATATATTTGCATTTGTTTTGAGAGCATATAGGAATGAAGATGGAGATGTAAAGAAGGAGTTGCGATTTTTTTATAGAGAAGATGAAAATTCAAATTGGACAATGGCATTTTCAGCACCAATTCGCAATGAATTTCTTCAAAGTGCAATAATACCCTCTTTCAGGGATCCAACGGTACAATTAAGAATTAGTAAGTGGAACTGGTATGGGAAACTATTACGACATCTAACTAAAAACCAAAATAAAGATGATGAGCTGAAGAAAGCTTTTTTACGAATTAAAGAAATTGCTGATGAAGTATTTAGTGATGTAAAACAGAAAATTAGCAGTGGTTCCTTCAATGTAGCCTTCCCTGGAACTGAGATATTATTTCAGTTCAGTGCCGACGAAAAACCAGATATTTATAAGAATGTAGTTATATATATCGATGATGGATACAAATCATTAATTACAGATAAAGGCTCGGGCATCCAAAGTGCTACGATTATAGGTTTGTTTAGCTATTATATAAATTATGTTAACACAAAATCATCTGCTTTACTATGTTTAGAAGAACCAGAACTTTATTTACACCCCCATGCCTGCAGAACTATTAATTACAAGCTGGACGAGTTTTTAAATGAGGGCAAAAACCAGGTTATAATTACTACACATAGTCCAGAATTTTTAAAAACAATAGAACCCAATATGAATATAATTCTTGCAAGAAAAAATGAAGGGAAAACTGTTATACATCAATTAAATATAGAAAAATTTAAAGATGTATTGGTTGATAACAATCAAAATGAGGTATTTTTTGCAGATAAAGTAATTATTTGTGAAGGATATGATAACTACATAATTAAATGGATTGCAGAGGAATTTTACGGTAATAAACTTAATGAAGAAAACATCTCAATTATAAGCGTTGGAGGCAAGGATAATATAAGTAAATTTGTCAACTTAACTTTGAAATTAGGAATTGATACTTATATCGTGGCTGATTTTGATTATTTTTTAAGGGATAGAGATGTAGAGAAGGTTAGAAAGTATGAGGGTGCTAAATGCCATGAGAGTATTGAAAATTTAGGAGAAACTTTCTTTATTAGTCGTTTTGGAGAAGAAGGAAAAAAGATATTTGGGTTAGTGTCAAAAATTAGAAATATTATAAAGCAAAATTATGAAGAGAAGTTTTATACAGCAAAAAGCATAGAAGATTTTAGAGGTGAGGAAAAGTTTAACAGATTAGAAGCCATTATAAGGACATTAAGAACGAAAGGTATATGCATTCTGTCTGGTGATATTGAAAGCTTTTTTAATAAAGACTTCCAATTAGTTAGCGAAACAAATAAATTATCGTTAGAAAAAATTTTTGAAATAAATTCTATATTGAATAAGGGATGTAAAATTTCCAGCATATTTAATGTTGGTGAAATAAAGGAATTTCTTGACAGAATCTTTCGCGCATCTGAAACATCAGATGGGTGTAAACAAGAATGTGTTAGGGATTGAATATTGACCGTTGGTTTGGCTAAAGCTTACAATAAATGAAATAGCACATTGTAAATTAGAGCAGGGTAAGATTATTAAGTTTTGAAAGGGAAGATTCATAAATTTGAAGAGAAAGGAGGATATAATAGTAATGCCGAGCAACACATTAGTAACACTTGCAGAAATATTTAACAATCGCTTTTTTAGGATACCCGACTATCAAAGAGGTTATGCGTGGCAAGAAAGGCAATTGGAGGATTTTTGGGAAGACTTAGAAAATCTGAAATTAGGAAGATCTCACTATACAGGTTTATTAACAATAAAAGAAGTTGATAAAAAAGATGCCACCAACTTGGAAAAGTGGAAAGATGATCTATGGCTTTTTGATAAGGGTTTTAAAGCGTATTATATTATTGACGGCCAGCAGAGGTTGACAACAATTATTATTTTGCTTCACGTCATTTTATCTAAATTTAATGACGATGATTTAATCAATTATGACTATGTCAAAAATCATAAAGCTAAATATTTGTATCAGGAAGTTGGGGGAAAATATAAATCATATATTTTCGGTTATGAAAAAGATGATCCTTCGGATGAGTTTTTTAAGACAGAAATACTTGAACAAGAGTCGATTCCCTCGCATAACGTTCCAAAAGAAACGCTCTATACTGCGAATCTAAGGAAAGCAAAAGAATTCTTTATTGAGAAAATAACCAAAATGGAAAAAGAACAAATTGAAGAATTATTCAAGAAAATAGTGAACGGACTAAAATTTAATTTGTATGAGATTGATGATGAATTAGATGTATTTGTGACTTTTGAGACAATGAACAACAGAGGTAAGCCTTTGTCAAAACTTGAACTGCTAAAGAACAGACTTATCTATTTATCTACTATTATTCCCGAAAATGAAGACATTAAGAATAAACTACGCAAGGAGATAAATGAAGTTTGGAAGACGGTGTACGAATATCTTGGCAAAAACAAAGACAGCCCTTTAGATGATGATGAGTTCTTAGAAAACCATTGGATAATGTATTTCAAATATGAAAGAAGAGAAGCAGAGGCCTATGCAAAGTTTCTTTTGGAAGAATATTTTATAGGCAAAAATATATTAAGCCAGAATGCCAAACATACAGTTGGTTATAAAGAGATAGAGGAATACATCAGTAGTCTTGCGGAAAGTGTAAAAGCCTGGTTTTATATGTTCAATCCTGAGTATCAAGGTTCAAATTTTGACGAAGAGGTCATAGAATGGCTTCAAAAGTTTGAAAGATTGGGGTTTGGTGCCTTTAAACCTCTTATTATGGCTGCAATTGTTAAAAAAGAAAAGCAAGGTATTTTGCTGGAATTATTAAAAGCTTGCGAAAGGTTTGTATTTTTAGTTTTCTCAGTTTCCAGAAGGCCATCTAATACACAAAACAGCAATTTTTTCCGCTTAGCTTCAGAATATTATAAAGGAGAAGTCGATATAAAGACGGTAATTGACAGGATAAATTCGTTATCTGATGATGTTGATAATGAAGGGTGGTATGATATAAAGAAATTCTACGACTATATAGATGAACAATTTAGAAAATATAAAGGATTTTACAGCTGGAACGCATTAAAGTATTTTTTATATGAATACGAATTGTATTTACAAAAACAGGCAAAAGGAGACAGCAAAGTAGACTGGAGGAATATAAAGCAAAAAAGAATAGAAGAGACTATAGAACATATTTATCCTCAAGATGACAGTGATCCATATTGGCAACAAAGATTTGGAGAAATTACCCAGGAGAAAAAGCAAATCCTCTTACATTCTCTTGGTAATTTATTGCTTGTTTCCAAACCTAAAAATTCTCAACTCCAAAATAAAGGTTTTGATACGAAGAAAAAAGATGGTAACACAGGATATTTCAACGGTTCGTATTCTGAAATAGAAGTTGCACAATACAATGAATGGACGGAGAAAGAAATAATTGAAAGGGGCAAGAAGCTTTTAGAATTTATGGAGAAAAGGTGGAACATTGAAATACCTGACAAAATTAAACTTTTAGGATTTTAATTACTAATGAATTAGCAAATAAAATAGGAGTTAGCTATAAATGCTTAAGATAGATCAATATGAATTTAAATATGTGTGCGACATAATGCCTGAAACAGATGACGATGGAAATATTATTGAATATTATCCGCAAGGGTTATATAGAAGGAAGGAAAGTGTTGAATTGCATGAAAACGGCAAAGGACCGTTTTGCGGGTTTAAAATCCCTGCTTGTTGGGCTGGTAAAGAAGGCGTCTATTGCATATATTCAGATGATCAATTAGTTTATGTAGGTGAATGTGTAGACCTAAGCAAACGATTTAATATGGGTTATGGCAATATCTCTCCTCGCAACTGCTTTAAAGGTGGACAGTCGACGAACTGTAAAGTCAACAATTTTATTCTAAATGAAATTAAGCAAGGAAGGACAGTAAAACTTTATTTTCTGGAGACAAAAGATCGTTATAAGATTGAGAAAGAACTTATAGAAAAATTTCATCCTCCATGGAATTCACAATCAGGGAAAAATGTAAGGAGTAATGTTAGTGCTTCAAATCAAATTGGTATGGAAGTCAATACTGCTAAAAATAAATACAGTGGTAATAAAACCGTATTTTGTGCTTGTAACGAGGGGTATGAAAAGTTATCTGCTTATCTGCAAAGAATTAATAGAGATTCTGCAAAATTGACTTTTAAAGAAATTGAAGAGATTATAAACAGACCGCTT
>DATCJO010000015.1:0-2067 GCA_036562765.1 Tissierellaceae bacterium
GTAACCATTGCACTGTATTACCAGTCTGTTCTTTTAAAGTTTCTTTCCTTAGCCAGTAGTACAGCTGTCTTGTGGTTATGTTGTGTTGCCTGCAAAATTCCCTTGCAGATAAGCCGCTGGCTTTGTAGGCTTCAATCCTGGCTTTCCATTGCTGCCTGCGTTCCGTATGTGTCATAGATAATCCCTCCCCATCATTTTTACGGAGAGATTATCTCATATTTGCTTGCAAATTTTTAGGTGTGCTCTATTTGACGCTTACGGTACAAAATTAAACTATACCAAATTTCACCTTATAGGCTCCAATTCGTTGCCATTAGCATCATATAGATAATATACTCCACCTTTAAATTCTCCATCTCCAACAGCATAAACCATTTCCATATTCAGTGCGCTAAATCTAATACCTTCTGTATCGTTCCATACCACTCTTTCAACAGTATCATCATAAATAATTCCAAAATAACCCCACTTTTCTCCTTTATTGTAAGAAAAACCATACAATCCTACTCTCAAGTTTTTGTTGTATGGTGCTAATTCCCCATTAACATCAACAATCTTATAACCGCCAAACCTTTTTTCTGCAATTGCGCAATTCACATTTCCTCTACCATTAAAATAAAAAAGCAGAGTTTCCTTTGGGCTTATATCTATTTGTTTAATTAATTCAGAATACCTAAGTACGTCTTCTTGTCTATCCAAATACTCTTTCTCCAGTGCACTTAGTGGTGTTTTAGGTTGCCCATACCAAACCGAAAATAATAACCCACATAAGATAAATATTATAACTATAACCAGCTTAAACCGTATTATTCTCATTTTATACAATAATAAAATATAAAAAGGTATAAACTTTACAAAATGATTAACAGGTGCTCCAAAGATATCAAATTTTAAATAAATTATAGTTATTACTGCAAATATCACCAGCAGTATTAACGTTTCGTTGTCATTTATCATTTCATCTATTCTGTCATTTATGTTTTTATTTTCATTTTTGTTTTGATTTTCAATCATTCCTTGCACCCTTCCTTAAACTTTATAAGTAAATAGCTATAAGTAACTAATTATATCAAGATTAGTATAATATTAAGTCTTCCCTTATTTTATTATATTTATAGCAATAATAAATAGTAGCAAAAAACAACACATACTCGTAACAGTACCGTTATCTAGCAGATTAACTACATTAACAAAAGCATTCTATTACCTTGTGTTTAAATAATTAAAGCGGAAGAACATTTGTATACAGGTAATAAAGAACTGACAGGAATCGAGATTTCCCCTGTACTGCTTTCCATTTTTAAACATAGTAGTCCTATTGACGCCTAGCTCTATTTTCGTGCCATCCTTTAAAGTAAAATATCTGCTGAACTGTCCTTTGCCTTTCCAAACCTGTAATAAAGCGTTCTGGCAAACAACGTAGCCTTTTGAATATCCTCTGGATCAGTCAGTAAAACGGTTTCATCGTCCTGGGTTATCTGTACCGATAAAATTCTCTCGTCATTTTCCAGCTCATATGCTAGCGGAATCCCGTATCTAAAATATAGAAATAAAAAAGATTAGCAAATCTCTAACCATAGGCAACACATATTGAGTTAAAATTCTCTTAGCAATATTGCCCTTCATTATCTGGCACCCCAATTTAAGGGTATTTTCCTGTATACTGTAAAATTATTTTTACATTTCGGTTTCAAGTACCTCATCCATTGATACCATGGCGGGAATATAGCCCTTTAACGGGAATTCTTAACTGCAAATTCTATTATAATACACAGAAAAGCAATTGTAAATATTGGCCTTTAAAAGCAAGTCCAATTTTTGTATAAAATTCCCTTTAGCTAGAGCTAGATAAAAACAGTTTACGTTAATTGCAAGTTAAAATGAAACACTTAGTCTCTGGGCTCATTGTAAAATTAAATGCAACACCAAAAATAGTAGAACCATAGTGAGAAATCCTGTATGATATAGATATCTCAAAAACCAACAAAAGTACAGGAGGTCTCACTATGGCCCAATACAATTGTACCATGAAACGCCGTTCTTTTAAACACCTAAATGCTTATGAAA
>DATCJO010000025.1:0-124074 GCA_036562765.1 Tissierellaceae bacterium
AGAGGTGCTTAAAAAGAATCAATAGTAGGTAACAAACAAATTTAAATATAGAAAGAGCTATAATGAATAATAAAATAAAATGTTATAGCTTAATTTAGTGACCCCAAAAACAAATAGCTTATAAAAAATTGGTGAAACAAGTAACTATGCACTTTTCATAAAATATGGGGAGATTTAAAAAAATTTTTCCTACAGTAACTTGACACTATCATTCATTGTTAAATAATTGACAATTTTTTTTTAGATTGATATAATCTTATTGTCGGCTAGTTTACTACGAATATAGAGGAGGATCAATATGATTGCAAAGGAGAAGATGGAAAAGGTAGATGAAGTGCTTGAACTTTACGGTAAGAACCAGTCTTCCATAATCACAATATTGCAGGAAATACAGAAAGAGTTTAGATATTTACCAATAGACGTACTAGAATATGTTTCAGAGAAGATGGATATAAGTCCAGCAAAGCTATTTGGGATTGCCACATTTTATGAGAACTTCTCTTTAAATCCAAAAGGGAAATACTTAATTAAGATTTGCGATGGAACAGCTTGCCATGTTAAGAAATCCATACCTGTTTTAGAGGCTATAAGAAAGGAACTATCTCTTACAGAGGGAAAAACTACAACTGATGATTTGCTATTTACAGTAGAAACTGTATCCTGCTTAGGGGCATGTGGCTTAGCGCCTGTAATGAATATAAATGATACAGTTTATGGGGAATTGACTCCAGATAAGGCAGTAGAAATAATAAGGCATCTGAAGGAGGGACAAGGCGATGAGAATTAATAGCATAGAAGAATTTAAGAGAATAAGAGATGTTTACAGGAAGTCCCTAGATAAACAATACAAGAAGATAATCGTTTGTGGTGGTACTGGATGCGTTGCTGGTGGATCTATTGATATATATGAGGAATTCAAGAGGATAATAAAGGAAAAAGGAATACTTGCAGAAGTTGACTTAGAAAAGGAAGCAGAAGGTGTTGGAGTTAAAAAGAGTGGATGTCATGGTTTCTGTGAAAAAGGGCCATTAGTAAGAATAGAACCAGGTGGATATCTTTATATAAAAGTAAAACCTGAAGACTGTCAGGAGATTGTAGAAGAAACTATATTAAATGATAGACCTGTAGAAAGATTAATGTATAGATTTAATGGTGAACTATACAGGACACAGGAATCCATTCCATTTTATGAGAAGCAAACAAGAATTGTTTTAGAACACTGTGGACACTTAGATGCAGAGTCAATACAAGAGTACATAGCAAATGATGGATATGCAGCTTTAGTTAAAGCTTTGGAGGAAATGACTCCTGAACAAGTATGTAAAGAAGTCCTTGACTCCAATTTAAGGGGAAGAGGAGGCGGAGGATATCCTGCTGGCAAGAAGTGGTCTCAAGTTCTTTCTTACCAATCAGATGTAAAATATGTAGTCTGCAATGGAGATGAAGGAGACCCAGGAGCTTTCATGGACAGAAGCATAATGGAAGGGGATCCTCATAGCGTAATTGAGGGCATGATAATAGCTGCTTATGCTACTAAAGCTACAGAAGGATATATATATGTAAGAGCAGAATATCCATTGGCTGTACAAAGGCTTTCAAAGGCAATAGAGGAAGCTAGAGAAATTGGATTATTAGGAGAAAACATATTAGGAACTGGATTATCCTTTGATATTCACATAAATAAAGGAGCAGGTGCCTTCGTATGTGGTGAAGGTAGCGCCCTAATGGCATCCATCCAAGGGGAAAGAGGTATGCCAAAGGTAAAGGTTAAGAGAACAGTAGAAGAGGGACTTTGGGACAAGCCTACTGTAATGAATAACGTTGAGACTTTTGCAAATGTTAGACACATCATATCAAAAGGAGCAGATTGGTTTAAATCCTTTGGTACAGAAGGCAGCCCAGGTACTAAGGCCTTCGCATTGAGTGGTAATGTAAACAACACTGGATTAATAGAAGTGCCCATGGGTTCAAATTTAAGAGAAATCATATTCGATATCGGAGGAGGCATAAAGGGAGGTAAGAAGTTTAAGGCTGTTCAAATTGGAGGACCTTCTGGTGGATGTTTAACAGAAGAGCATTTGGATATGCCTCTAGACTTTGACTCATTAAAAGACGTTGGAGCAATGATTGGTTCTGGTGGAATGGTAGTAATGGATGAGGATACTTGTATGGTTTCAGTTGCAAGATTCTTTATGAACTTCACTCAAAATGAATCCTGTGGAAAATGTATACCTTGTAGAGAAGGAACTAAGAGAATGCTTCAGATACTAGACAAGATCATTGAAGGAAAAGGAGAAATGAAAGACTTAGACTTATTGGAAGAATTAGCAGATACTATAACTAATACTGCTCTTTGTGGTCTTGGAAAATCTGCAGCAAATCCTGTAGTATCTTCTATTAGGTATTTTAGAGATGAATATATTGCTCATATAGTAGATAAGAAGTGTCCTACAAAGACTTGTACTAAGCTTAGAGTTATAGAAATCGATCCAGAGCTTTGTAAGGGATGCAGTAAGTGCAGCAGAACATGTCCTGTTGGTGCAATTAGCGGAAAAGTTAAGGAAGTATTTAAGATCGATCAAAGCAAGTGTATAAAATGTGGAGCTTGTATGGAAGCTTGTCCATTTACTGCTATAAAGGAGGTATAAGAAGATGAAAGGCACGATGATCATAGATGGAAAGAAAGTTGAATTTGATGGGGAAAAGAACGTATTGGAAGTAGTTAGAAAAGCAGGTATAGAGTTACCAACCTTTTGTTTCCACTCAGAGCTAAGCGTTTATGGTGCATGTAGAATGTGTATTGTAGAGGACAAATACGGTAAGATACTTACTTCCTGCTCTACAATACCTAAAGATGGAATGGAAATATATACTCAAACTCCAAGGCTTTTAAGATATAGAAGGAACATATTGGAGCTATTATTGGCTAACCACGATAGGGACTGTACTACTTGTGAAAGGACAGGAGCCTGTGCTTTGCAGGATTTAGCTGTTAAGTTTGGTATCAAGAAGATCAGATTTGGCAGCTTAACTGAAAAAGAGCCTATAGACGATAGCAGCTTGGCCATCGTTAGAAATCCAAATAAATGTATTCTATGTGGCGATTGTGTCAGAATGTGTGAAGAGATACAAGGCGTTGGAGCTTTAAGTTTTGCTTATAGAGGTTCTGAAATGAAGGTAGCTACAGCCTTCGACAAGCCAATTGCAGAAACCCACTGTATTGATTGTGGTCAATGTAGAGCTATTTGTCCTACTGGAGCTATTGCTATTAAGAACGAAACTGATAAGTTCTGGAATTTAGTATTTGATAAGAACAAGAGAGTAGTAGCTCAAATAGCACCAGCTGTTAGGGTTGCATTAGGAGAGGAATTTGGCCTTGAACCTGGAGATATTACTATTGGTAAGATAGTGGCTGCTCTAAAGAAGATGGGAGTAGATGAGGTATATGATACAGCTTTTGGGGCAGATATGACTGTAGTAGAAGAAGGAAGAGAGTTTATTGAAAGGCTTAGTGAAGGAAAGAATTTGCCTCTATTTACTTCTTGTTGTCCAGGATGGGTTAAGTTTGCTGAAAACAGATTCCCAGATATGCTAGATAATATATCCACATGCAAATCTCCACAGCAGATGTTTGGCTCTGTAATTAGAGAATACTACAAGGAAAAGGATAGAGAAGAAGGAAAAGAAACAGTAGTAGTTTCAATCATGCCATGTACAGCTAAAAAAGCAGAAGCTGCTAGAGAAGAGTTTAAGGTGGATGGAGTAAGAGATGTAGAATTAGTTATTACTACTCAGGAGTTGGCAATGTTGATAAAAGAAGCAGGAATAGTATTTGATGAGCTAGAGGAAGAATCCTTTGACATGCCTTTTGGATTAGCTAGTGGTGCTGGTGTAATATTTGGATCAACTGGTGGAGTTGCAGAAGCAGTAGTGACAAGCCTTTTAGAAGACAAACCTGATAACATGGACAAAGAGGTATTGTTCAAGGATGTAAGAGGATTAGAAAACATTAAGGAAGCAAGCTTTAACATAGGTGGTAAGGAAATAAAAGTAGCTGTAGTACATGGATTAAAGAATGCAGAAAAGCTAATCAACAGCATTAAGTCTGGAGAAAAGGAATACCACTTAGTGGAAGTAATGGCCTGCCCAGGAGGATGTATAGCTGGAGGAGGGCAACCTATTCCAATGACAAAAGAAATTAGAGAAAAGAGAGCAAAGGGCCTTTACAGATTGGATAAATCCTCCTATGTTAAGAGCTCAGAAGAAAATCCTGCAATAAAATATCTATTTGAAAACATGTTGAAAGATAACCATGAGTTGCTACATGTACACAAGGTGGAAAAACAAACTAATTAATAAAATGTATTGACAAAGAAAAAGTATATGTTATGATTAAGGTATACAAATTAATAGTTTAGCTCATATAAGTTCCATAATATGGTTGGAACGTCTCTACAAAGTGACCGTAAATCACTTTGCTATGAGCGAAAGTGTACCTAGGGTTCCGGAGATTAATTCTCGTCTGGTCCAAGCGGTACAAATGCCTATTTGGCATTACACCGAAGGGAGAAAAGCCCAGTCGGGTAGGTTTCGCTTACCTACCTGACCGGGCTATTTATTTTCTTTGAAATTTAAGCATTAGCTTTTGATAGATCAGGTAGGGGTTTTAAAGAATAAAAGTATGAGGTGATAAGCATGCATTTGGTGTATGAGGGTAAGACAAAAAATGTGTATCTGCTAGGGGATGGAAATTATCTATTGAAGTTTAAGGATGATGTGACAGGAACAGATGGAGTGTTTGACCCAGGTGCTAATACAGTTGGACTTACTATTGAAGGAGCAGGTAAGGCTGGACTTAAGCTTAGCAAGTATTTCTTTGAAAAACTAAATAGCCTCAACATTCCTACTCACTATTTAGAAGCTAATATTGACGACAACACTATGAAAGTTCTACCTGCCAAGCCCTTTGGTAAAGGAGTAGAGGTAATCTGCCGATATAGGGCAGTTGGAAGCTTTATAAGGCGCTATGGTCTATATGCTAAGGAAGGCCAATCCCTCAACGGATATGTGGAGGTTACCCTTAAGGATGATGAAAGAGGAGACCCCTTAATAACAGATGAGGCTTTGGAAATGCTAAATATAATGACTAAAAAGGAATATAAGATACTAACAGATCTTACTAGAAAGATATCTGCCATTATTAAAGAAGACCTTTGCGAAAAGGGCCTAGAGCTTTATGACATAAAGCTTGAGTTTGGCAGAGTTGGAGAGGATAATCATATAGCTCTTATAGATGAAATATCGGGGGGCAACATGAGAGTATATAAAGATGGTGAGTTTGTAGAGCCCCTTGAGCTTACAAAGCTCATATTAGGAGAATAGATTAAAATTGAATAAATTTATGCTCATATAAGTTCCATAATATGGTTGGAACGTTTCTACAAAGTGACCGTAAATCACTTTGCTATGAGCGAAAGTGTACCTAGGGTTCCGGAGATGATTCTCGTCTGGTCCAAGCGGTACAAATGCCTATTTGGCATTACACCGAAGGGAGAAAAGCCCAGTCGGGTAGGTTTCGCTTTGCCTACCTGACTGGGCTATTTAAATTTAAGGAGGAGAAAGATGAAAAGGATAATCGTTGAAAAAAAGCCACAGGTGAACACAAAGGCAAAGGAGTTGTTTGAAGAATTTAAGGATTATCTTAAGATTTCCAGCTTAAATGGAGTTCGAGTGTTAAATGCTTATGACATCTTTAACGCTACTTATGAACAGGTACAGAAAATAGTAGATTTAGTATTATACGAACCTCAATTGGACATTATCTATGAAGACTCTTTCCAATTAGGAGAAGATGAAAAGGCCTTTAGAGTAGTAAGCCTAAGAGGGCAGTACAACCAAAGGGAAGATGCAGTAAACACATTAGTAAACAGCTATTTAGGCTTTGAAGAAGTTTTGATTAAGCATTCAGAGATAATCCTTTTAAAGAATATATCTGATGAAGAACTAGAAAGGATAAAGAACTATTATATAAACCCCACTGAATCAGCTGAAGTTGACCTAGACTATATAGCCTACGAAGAGGCGAAGGATGTAGAGGAGTACGTGGAAGTTGTTGAAGGTTTCACATCCATGGATATAGATGAAATGGAAAGAGTAAGGAAAGAGTTGGGCTTAGGTATGGATATGGAGGATTTATTGTACTGCAGGGATTATTTCAAAGAAGAGGATAGGAACCCAACAGTAGCAGAACTAAAGATAATAGACACCTATTGGTCAGACCATTGCAGACACAGAACCTTTGCCACAGAAATCACTGAAGTGGATGTAGATGAAGGCAAGTACAAGGAAATTTTTGAACAAGCCATTAAAGAGTACCTTTCATCACGAGAGTATGTATACGAACACACTGAAAAGCCCATTTGCCTTATGGACTTGGCAACTATCAACATGAAGGAGATTAAGAAAAAGGGGCTTTTGGAGGATAAGGAAGAATCAGATGAGGTAAATGCTGCTTCTATTGAAATAGAAGTGGATGTTGATGGAAATAAGGAAAAATGGTTCTTGATGTTCAAAAACGAAACCCACAACCATCCTACAGAAATAGAGCCCTTTGGAGGAGCCCATACCTGCCTCGGAGGAGCCATCAGAGATCCTCTATCAGGAAGGTCTTATGTATATCAAGCCATGAGGATTACAGGAGCAGCTGATCCAAGGAAAAGCTATGAGGAAACCTTAAAGGGCAAGCTTCCTCAAAGGAAGATAACAAAAACCGCCATGGAAGGATACAGCAACTATGGATACCAGATCGGAAGCACAACAGGATATGTTCAGGAATTCTACCATGAAGGCTTTGTAGCTAAGAGGATGGAGCTGGGAGCCCTTGTTGCAGCAGCACCAAAGGATTGGGTTGTAAGAGGAAAGCCTGAAAAAGGAGACCTAGTGCTTCTTGTTGGAGCCAGAACAGGAAGAGACGGTATAGGTGCAGCTGTTGGCTCATCTCAAGGTCATACTGATAAGGCTATGGAGGCCTTCGGTACAGAAGTTCAAAAGGGAAATCCAGTTATAGAAAGAAAGATAGTAAGGCTATTCAGAAGGCCAGAGGTAACAAGTCTTATCAAGAAATGCAACGACTTTGGTGCTGGTGGAGTGGCTGTAGCTGTAGGAGAGCTGGCAGATGGCCTTCATATAGATTTGGATAAGGTGCCATTGAAGTATCCTGGACTAGAAGGTTGGGAAATAGCCCTATCTGAATCTCAAGAGAGAATGGCGGTTATGATTTCTAAAGAACATTTGAAGGAATTTATGAAGTATCTAGAAGAGGAAGATTTGGAAGGATCAGTAATTGCAGAAGTCACTGATGATAACAGGCTATATATGGTATGGAGGGGCATAGAGGTAGCCAATATAAAGAGGGAGTTCTTAAACTCCAGCGGTATGAGGAAAGAGACTAAAGTAAAGCTCATGTCACCAGAAGGAGAATCCTACTTCAGCAAGAATCCACAGCACATTTCAGGCCAAAGTGTAAAAGGTGATTTCATAGAAAACATGGCTCAACTAAATACTGGTTCTCAAAAGGGTCTTATTGAAAGATTTGATAATACAGTAGGTTCTGGTACAGTGTTGATGCAGCTTGGAGGAAAATACAAGCTTACACCTCAAGAAGGCATGGTAGCAAAACTGCCAGTACTAAATGGAGAAACCAAAACCTGCTCCATAATGACCTTTGGATATGATCCATTCCTATCAGAGTGGAGCCCATTCCACGGAGGATACTATGCAGTAATTGAATCCATTGCTAAGGTGGTAGCCCTTGGCGGAGACTTTAGGAAGATAAGGCTATCCTTCCAGGAGTACTTTGAAAGATTAGGAGAGGATCCAGAAAAATGGGGCAAACCCTTTGGAGCTCTATTAGGAGCATTCCTTGTACAGAAGAACTTAGACATACCTAGCATAGGCGGAAAGGACAGCATGAGCGGAACCTTTGAGGATATAAACGTACCACCTACCCTAGTAAGCTTTGCAGTAACTACTGAGAATATAGACAACATTATCTCCAAGGAGTTCAAAAAAGCAGGCTCCAAGGTGGTATTAGTAAACATTGATATAAACGAACAAGGATTGGTGGACTTTGAAGAACTTAAGAAAGCCTACACTAGGGTTAAGGAATTAATAGATAAAGGATATGTGCTTTCTGCATCGGCTGTAAAATTTGGAGGCGTTGGAAGAAGCATATGCGAGATGGCCTTTGGAAACAGAATAGGATTTAGATTCAACAGGGAAGTACTTGATAGGATATACAAACCTCTATACGGTTCCATAGTCCTTGAAGTAATAGAAGGGGCTAACTTGGAAGAGGTATTTGAAGGTATCAACTACTCCTTCCTAGGGACAACCATAGAAGATGAGCGTATAGAGCTGGGCGAAGAAACAATATCCCTAGATGAAATAATTAAAGCCTGGGAAAAGACCCTTATGGAAGTATTTCCAACAAAAGAGGAAAAGCATCAAGGAAAGGATGTACTCTACACTGGTGGAGCTAAAATTAACCGAATTAAATCCATTGCAAAGCCTAGAGTTTTCATTCCAGTATTTGCTGGAACCAACGGAGAATATGATATGGCTCAGAAGTTTGAAGAAGCAGGAGCACAGGTTGAGACCTTTGTATTCAAGTCCCTATCCAAGGCCCTTATAGATGAGTCCATTAAGGAATTAGCTGAAAGGATAAGCCACTGCCAGATATTAGGCTTTGCTAATGGATTCCTATTGGGCAACGAACCAGAAACATCAGGGAAGCTCACTAGTATACTATTTAACCACCCACTGCTAAAGGAAGCCTTAAATGAACACTTGCAGGTAAAAGATGGATTGGTATTAGGAATAGGGTCAGGCTTTAATAGCCTTATAAAACTAGGCCTCATAGAAAAGGGACAGGTTGCAGATATTGATGAAGCATCCCCCTATATAGCTTACAATAAATCCGGTCAGTTCATCTCCACTGTGGTTGATGTAAAGGTGGTATCCAACCTTTCACCATGGCTAAGGGAGATGAAGGTAGGAGATGTATACACAGTGCCTATAGCCACAAGGGAAGGAAGAATACTGTTAGGGGATAAAGAATTAGCAGCTGGTCAAATATCCACCCAATATGTAGACTACAACCCAACAGGTTCCGATTTAGGAGTGGAATCCTTAACAAGCCCTGATGGAAGGGTATTTGGTACAGTGACAAGCATAGACAGGGTAGGAGAGGATCTATATAAGAACATTGAAATCAAAGGAATCCCAAGGATATTCGAATCGGGAGTCAACTACTATAGATAGGAGGTCTTAACATGAAGGTTGCTATTGTAATGGGAAGCATTTCTGATAAGGACTTAGCCATGAAAGCCGCAAAGGTGTTGGATAGATTTGGGGTAGATTATGACCTTAGGGTCATATCTGCCCACAGAACTCCCCATATTGCCTATGAGTTTGCTAAAAAAGCTGAAGAGGAAGGCATAGAGGTAATAATAGCCATAGCAGGAAAGGCAGCTCATCTTGCAGGAGTAATAGCTGGAATAACTCCAGTGCCCGTAATAGGGCTTCCAGCCAAGTCATCCACCATGGATGGATTGGATTCCTTGCTTTCAGTAGTGCAGATGCCAAAAGGAGTTCCAGTGGCTACAGTTGCTATTGATGGAGGAGAAAATGCAGGCCTTTTGGCAGTTCAAATTCTTTCGGTGAAATATACTGAACTAAGGCGCAAGTTTAAGGAATACAAGGAAGAGATGGCTGAAGATGTGGTGAAAATGGACAGAGAGCTTCAATCTCTATAAGGAGGTTATAAATTGAGCGGAATAATAGGTATCTACAGCAAAGATAAGAATGACATTCCACAGATAACTTACTATGGGCTCTATGCGCTGCAGCATAGAGGGCAGGTAAGCTGTGGAATGGCCATAAACAACAATGGATTCATAGATTATCACAAGGGATTAGGGTTTATTCATGAAGTATTTTCCCAAGACGTGTTGGAAAGGTTTATGGGTAATATAGCCATTGGCCATGTAAGATATGCATCCTACCATGAGGGAAATGGAGTGGATAGCATACTGCCTCTTACTTGCGGATACAAAAAAGGTGCATTAGCTTTAGCTCTTGATGGGATGATTGTGAACTCATACTTGCTGAAGGAAAGATTGCAGGAGAAAGGAGTAATCTTCCAGTGGGATGTGGATGCAGAGGTAATTGCCAGGTTAATAACTAAGTACAGCTCTATGAGCTTTGAAGAAGCAGTTTCAAAAGCCCTATCTGAAATAAAAGGCTCCTACAGCCTAGTCATCATGACTCAGGATAGGCTAATAGGGGCAAGGGACCCCTTCGGATTAAAGACTCTAGCTTTAGGAAGGTTAAGGGATGACTATGTGCTAGCTTCTGAATCCTGCGCTTTTGACACTATAGGAGCAGAGTTTATAAGGGATATAGAGCCAGGAGAGGTTATTTCCATCGATGAAAAAGGAGTTAATGTGTTGGAGAAAAAGCCAAAAGAGAGAAGACACTGCCTCTTTGAGTTCATATACTTTGCTAGGCCAGACAGCTATTTAGATGGTAGAAGCGTATATCAAGCTAGAGTTGAAGCTGGGAAAGCGCTTTATAGAGAGCATCCTACTGAAGCCGACTTGGTCATAGGAGCTCCAGATTCTGGCATAGAAGCTGCCATTGGCTACGCTGAGGAATCAAAGATACCCTATGGAAAAGGGCTTATCAAAAACAGATATATTGGCAGGACCTTTATCCAGCCAACCCAACAGCTTAGGGAGATGGGAGTTAGGATAAAGCTAAATGCCTTAAGGGAGAGCATCAAGGGAAAGAGAATTATTCTGGTGGATGATTCCATAGTAAGAGGTACAACCATTAAGAGGACTTTAAAGATATTGAGGGAGGCTGGTGCAAAGGAAATCCATGTGAGGATAGCCTCTCCTCCTGTAACCAATCCCTGTCATTTAGGAATTGACACCCCAGCCAAGGAGAATCTCACTGCAGCCAATATGACTGTAGAGGAGATATGCAATGAAATAGGAGCAGATTCCCTATATTATCTATCCATTGAAGGTCTTGTGAAAGCAATAGGAGAAAATATGGGATTTTGTACAGGATGTTTCAATGGGGAATATCCTGTGGAAAAGATGAGGTGATAATATGTCTTTAAGCTACAAGGATTCTGGTGTGGATAAGGAAGCAGGATACAAGGAAGTTAAGCTTATAAAGGAAATGGTGAAAAAAACCTATATACCCGGGGTGCTGTCAGACATTGGAGGTTTTTCCGGGCTCTTTCAGCTGGATACAAAGGAGTATAAGGAGCCAGTGTTAGTATCTGGCACCGATGGAGTTGGAACAAAGCTTAAAATAGCCTTTATGATGGATAAACACGACACTATAGGCCAGGACTGTGTTGCCATGTGTGTTAACGATATAGCTTGCCAAGGAGCAAAGCCCCTATTTTTCCTAGACTATATTGCCACTGGAAAGCTCATACCAGAGAAGATGGCCAGCATTGTAGAAGGAGTAGCTAATGGGTGCAAGCTGGCAGGATGTGCGCTAATCGGGGGAGAAACAGCAGAGATGCCTGGCTTCTATAAAGAGGATGAATACGATTTAGCTGGATTCTGTGTTGGCATAGTGGACAAGGATAGGATAATAACTGGAGAAAATATCAAAGAAGGGGATATGCTCATAGGTCTTCCCTCTAGTGGAATCCACAGCAACGGCTATTCCCTTGTAAGGAAGATAGTCTTTGAAAAGAAAAAGATGGATGTGGATACCTATATTCCTGAACTAGGGAAAACCTTGGGGGAAGAGCTCCTAATACCTACAAGAATCTACGTACCAGTAGTTTTAGACCTGATTGAAAAGTTCAACATTAAGGGCATAAGCCATATAACTGGTGGAGGATTTTATGAAAACATTCCAAGAATGCTCCCTGAAGGATTAGCAGCCCATATTGATACTTCTCCTATACAGGTGCCAGTGATTTTCCATCTACTGCAGCAATGGGGAAATATAGATAAAAAGGAGATGTACAGTACCTTCAACATGGGAGTTGGAATGGTATTAGCAGTGGATAAAGATGAGCTAGATTCTATAGCTGAGCATCTAAGAAGCAGAGGAGAATCCTTCTATATACTAGGAGAAGTAAAGGCTGGCCAGGAAGGGGTAGTCTTATGGTAAATATAGGTGTTTTGATTTCAGGAAACGGCACAAACCTACAGGCCATAATAGATGGCATTAAAAAAGGCAGGATCAATGGCAGCATTAAGCTAGTAATATCCAATAGGAAGGATGCCTATGGCCTTGTCAGGTGTCAAAAGGAAAATATTGAGTCCATGTATATAAATCCTAAAGAATATGACGACCTTGCCTATAACAGAAGGCTTATGGAAGAGTTTAAAAAGAGAGATATAGACCTAATAGTCTTAGCAGGATATATGAGAGTCCTTTCTAAGGAGTTTGTAAAGAACTACGAAAACAGGATAATAAATATCCATCCATCTTTAATACCTAGCTTTTCAGGAAAAGGCTACTACGGAGAAAGGGTCCACAGAGCAGCCCTTGATTATGGGGTTAAGTACACTGGTGCTACAGTCCACTTTGTAGATGAAGGAACTGATACAGGGCCTATAATACTGCAGGAAGTAGTACCTGTTTATGATGAGGATACCGTAGAAACCTTAAGCCAAAGAGTATTAGAGGTAGAGCACAGGATACTGGTTGAGGCAGTAAGCCTGTACTGTAAAAACAAGCTCATAGTAGATGGCAGAAAGGTAAAAATAGTTAAGGAGTGATTAGATGAAAAGGGCACTTATTAGCGTCTATGACAAAAAGGGAATTGTGGAGTTTACAAGAGAGCTTAAAGGTCTAGGCTGGGAGATAATATCCACTGGCGGTACCTATAAGGAGCTTAAGAATGCTGGTATTGAAGTGGTAGATATAGAAGAGGTTACAGGCTTTCCAGAGATATTGGAGGGAAGAGTAAAAACCTTAAATCCCTATATACACGGAGGGATACTATTTAAAAGGGATGATAAATCCCATGTGGATACCTTGGAGAAGATGAACATAGGGCCTATAGACATGGTTGTAAATAACCTATATCCATTTGAAGAGACCATAAAAGATGAAAGGGCAACCCATGAGGACATAATTGAGAATATAGACATAGGTGGGCCTTCCATGATAAGGGCAGCAGCTAAAAACTACAAATATGTAACTGTAGTAGTTGATCCAGAGGATTACCAAAGGGTATTGGATGAGCTAAAAGACCATGGAGACACTACGATGGAAACACGGCTATATCTTGCAAGAAAGGTATTCAACTATACTGCCTATTACGATTATTTGATATCCGCCTACTTTAACGATTTAAATAAAGTAGATTTTCCTGAATATCTAACCCTTGGATATAGGATAAAAGGGCAATTAAGGTACGGAGAAAACCCCCATCAGAGAGCAGCTTTCTATCAAAGCCCAAACCCAGCCCAATCTACTATTTCCAGGGCAAGAAAGCTTCACGGGAAAGAGCTATCCTTTAACAATATAAATGATGGAGAAGCAGCCTTAAGCATAGTTAAGGAGTTCCATGACCCCACCATAGTGGCAGTAAAGCATACTAATCCCTGCGGTATAGGCAGTGGAAAAAACTTATTAGAAGCCTATAGGAAAGCGTACGAATGCGACACTGAGTCCATATACGGTGGCATTATTGCAGCCAATAGGGAGATAGATGGGGATGTGGCTGAAGAGATAAGCAAGATATTTATAGAGGTACTGATATCTCCATCCTTTACCGATGAGGCTCTTGGGATTTTAACTAAAAAGAAGAATATTAGGCTACTAGAAGTAGGAAAATTGGGCGTAGATGAGGAAAAGTTTGAATATAAACATGTTTCCGGAGGGCTTCTTCTTCAGGAAAAGGATAGAATTCAACTTTTGGATACCTTTGAAGTGGTTACTGATAGAAGCCCAACTGAAAAGGAATTGGAAGACCTATTGTTTGCTTGGAAAGCTGTAAAGAACGTAAAATCTAATGGAGTAGTAATTGCAAAGGATAAAGGCACCATTGGTATAGGGCTAGGAGAGGTAAACAGGTTCTGGGCAGTAGAAAACGCAATAAAGAGGGCAAAGGATAAAGTAGCTGGCAGCGTAGCCGCTTCAGATGGATTCTTCCCCTTTAAGGATTCCATTGAGATACTAGGAAAAGCTGGGGTTACAGCAATTATTCAACCAGGAGGTTCTATCAGAGACGAGGAAGTTATTGCGGAAGCCAATAGGCATAACATAGCTATGGTATTTACTAGAATTAGACATTTCAAACACTAGGAGGGTATATATATGAAGGTTCTAGTTATAGGTAGCGGTGGAAGGGAACACGCATTGTGCTGGAAAATAGCCCAGTCAGAGAGAGTTGAAAAAGTATACTGTGCCCCAGGCAATGGAGGAACAAGGCTTGTAGCTGAAAATGTGGACATAAAGGCCAATGACATAGAGGGACTACTGAACTTTGCCTTAGAAAATGAAATAGATCTGACGGTAGTAGGGCCTGAGGATCCGCTTGCTCTAGGCATTGTAGACAAATTCCAAGAAAAGGGATTAAAAATATTTGGGCCAGATAAGAAGTGTGCCTTGTTGGAAGGAAGTAAATCTCACGCCAAGCAGTTTATGAAGAAGTACCACATACCAACTGCCAACTACATGGCTTTTGATAGCTTTGATGACGCTGTAGCTGGCCTTGATGAGTTTTCATATCCTCTGGTAATAAAAGCTGATGGATTGTGCTTAGGAAAAGGAGTAGAAATCTGCAACACTAGAGAAGAGGCAGTAAAGGTCTTAGAGGATGTAATGGTAAAGGAGAAGTTTGGCAAGGAAGGAAAAACTGTAGTAATAGAGGAGTATTTAGATGGGGTGGAAGCTTCCCTATTGTGTTTTGTATCAGACAATAGGTTTTTCCCCATGGAAAGCGCCAAGGATTACAAGAAGATATATGAAGGGGACCTAGGTCCTAACACAGGAGGAGTAGGATGCATTTCCCCTAGCCCAATTTTTACAGAAGAGATTATGGAAAAGGTTAAAAAGGACATAATTGAGAGGATTCAACATGGCCTCGAAAGTGAGGGGTTAAAATACAAAGGCATCCTATATATAGGCCTTATGATAGTAAATGGAGAGCCTAAGGTGTTGGAGTTCAACGTGAGATTTGGAGACCCAGAAGCAGAGGTGCTCATTCCTCGCCTTGATACAGACCTAGTGGAACTATTTGAAAGGACTATAGATGGGACTTTAGACCCTTCCCATATAAGGTGGAAAAAGGATAGCTGCCTAACGGTAGTGCTAACATCAAAGGGATATCCAATGGATTACAAGAAAGGATATGAAATAGCTGGATGGGACAATCTGGATGAGGATATAATCCTATTTCACAATGGAACTAAATACGAAAATGGGAAGCTGCTAACTGCTGGAGGAAGGGTATTATCGCTTACAGCCTTAGCTAGTTCATTAGAAGAAGCAAGGGATAGGGTGTATTCAAATATAGATAATATACAATTTGAGGGAGCATACTACAGAAGGGATATTGGAATACTTTAAGCCTCTTTGGCTAGCAGGAAAGCCCTTGCTAATTGGTTATATGGTAAGGACTTTCCTGCAAATAGTCCAAAAGGGGCTTTGTTAATTTAACACTATTTACTGAAAATTTCCCTCTTTGTCCATAGTGTAAAATTATTGTAGGACGAAAAAAGACAAAAAATTTAAAAAAGACCACCCCTGTGATAAAATAAAAGTGAAAAAAACACACAAACCAATAAGGGGGTGTCTCTTTTGAATAATATTATACAACAACATTTAATAAATTTCACTACTAAATTAATAAAAAATGTTGAAGAAACTATATCAAAAGAATGGGATTTAACAAAACTTGTTGATGTAGTTAAAAAAATGACTGATGAATTAGGAGCAAACATAATAAAGGACTTTTTAGAAGAATTAGATAAAACGATTAAAGAAGATGAAAAAAGGAAAAAGGGATGGGTAGTAGAAAGGAAAGACAAGAAAAAGATTGTAACAATGCTAGGCGAAATAGAATATGCAAGAACGTATTACAAATCTAAGAAGAATGGGGAATATAGATATTTACTTGATGAAATTATAGGGATAAGCAAACATGAGAAGGTAGATAAAGAAGTAAAGATAAAGCTTGTAGAGAACGCAATTAATATGTCCTATGAGGAGAGTAGTAAAATAACATGTCCGGAGAAACTAAGTAGACAGACGGTATTTAATGCAATAAGACAGGTAGGAGAAGTAGAAGTAAAAAGGGAAGTAAAAGAAAAGAGGAAAGTAAGAGTGCTATACATAGAAGCAGATGAGGATCATGTGGCATTGCAGGATGGGAAGAAGGAGATGCCAAGGCTTGTATATATACACGAAGGAAGGCAAAGCAAAAATGGGAGAAACGAATTAAAGAATGTATATTACAAAGCATACGTTGGTGTAGAAGCTGAAGAAATATGGATAGATGTAGCGAATTATGTGTATGACAATTATGAAATAGAGAGCATAGAAAAGATATACATAGCAGGAGATGGAGCAAGATGGATAAAGGAAGGAATGGAATGGATTCCGAAAGTGAAATTTGTATTAGATAGATATCATTTGAACAAATACATAATAAGAGGGACAGCAAAGCGAGAAGAATATAGGCAAAAGATATGGGGAGCGATAAATGAAGGGGATAAGAAGGTTTTAAGGGAGATATTTAAGGAGTTAATAAATATAGCAGAAACTAAGACAGAAAAGGAGAGAGCAAAAGAAGCAAGGAGATATATATTAAATAACTGGGAAGGGATAGTAATATATAAAGAGGACGAGGATGTAATAGGATGCAGTGCAGAAGGGCATATAAGCCATGTATTATCAGCGAGATTAAGCAGTAGGCCATTAGGATGGAGTAAAGAGGGATTAAAGATAATGGAAAAGCTAAGGGTATTTATCAGGAATGGAGGTAATTTAAGGGAAATAAGTATATACAAGGAAGATATTGAAACATTTAGATTAAATAAAAAGAAGATAAAAGAAACAATTAAAAGAATAAATAATTCTTCACGAGAAAGAATAAATAATATAACAATATTAAATATTGGGAAAGTAACGCCAATGTATAAGGTATTAAAATCAATTAAATATGAAAATATAATTTAAAGTTTAAAAGTTTACGAAAGTCTTGATTTTAAACATTTTAGGGGGTTGTCTATAAAAATTAACCTACAATATCTTGACACTATCGAATAAGATTTAAACTTGTACTAATATTTTTGAGGTGGTAAAATATTTTATGAGATTCAAGAAATTAAAGTATTAAATCAATGAGGTAAGATATATATGAGAAAAACTACCAATTATATAAGTCTGAATCAAAAAGCTTACGAAAAAATTAAAAGCATGATTATGAATTTAGAGTTGAAACCAGGAGATCGTATACCAGAAGAAAAAATCGCTCACATTATAAATAGCAGTAGAACACCCGTTCGTGAAGCTTTGCGGAAATTAAGTCATGAAGGCTTGGTAACAATATATCCTGATCGTTTTTCTGAAGTTACTTATTATGATGAAGATGATGTAAAACAAATTGGTGTACTTCGTTTATCTCAAGATTTGCTTTCATGCCGATTAGCCATAATGAATGGCTCTAATGCAGACTTTGAAGCGCTTGAAATTATAGCAAATAAATGTGAAGAAAGTGCTAGAAAAGGTGATGTTTATGGAAGAATTGAGTATGATTCAGAATTCCATCTTGAAATAGCAAAAATTGGAGGTAACCGATTTTTAATAGAGGAACAAGAAAAGCTATACCAAAAAATACATCTAATTCAAATATCTAAGTATACCAACATAGAAGATAGTATTAAGCAAATTAAACAACATAAAAATATTATAGAAGCATTGTATGATCGTGATTATGATAGAATTAAAGTTTTGGTCTGTGAACATTTAAAATCATTTTATGGCATTGATCAATATATAATTGACATGTATATTAATAAATGAGTTATTTTTAACAATTAAGATATATAATGCATGAATGTAAAGGGCAAAAAGAAGATGGGATTGACTGTGATATAGGTATGATATTAAGGGGGAATATTAATGGCCTTAATGACAGGTGAACAATATATTGAAAGCTTGAAGAAATTAAAGTTAAAAGTTTATATTTTTGGTGAACTTGTGGAAGATGTTGTTAACAATCCGATTTTACGACCTTCTCTAAATTCAGTAAAAATGACTTATGATTTAGCTCAATTACCAGAATATGAGGATTTAATGACAGCTACATCTTCTATTACTGGAAATAAAATAAATCGTTTTAATAATATCCATACTACAACAGATGACTTAATAAAAAAAGTAAAAATGCAACGATTACTAGGACAATTTACAGCTTCTTGTTTTCAAAGATGTGTTGGTATGGATGCTTTTAATGCTGTATATAGTACAACATATGAAATAGATAAGAAATATAACACAAACTATCATGAAAGATTTAAAGAGTTTATGAAAATAGTTGAAGAAAATGATTATACTGTTGGTGGAGCAATGACTGACCCAAAAGGGAACAGAGCCCTTTCTCCAAGTCAACAATCAGATCCTGATTTATACTTAAGAGTAGTTGAAAGAAGAAAAGATGGAGTAGTTGTTAGAGGTGCAAAGTTTCATCAAACAGGCGTGGTAAATTCTCATGAGATTTTAGTAATGCCAACTATTTCTATGAAGCCTAATGAAAAAGATTATGCAATTTCTTTTGCAGTCCCAACAGATACAGAAGGTATTTATATTGTTATTGGTCGCCAATCATGTGATACAAGAAAATTAGAATTAAATGCAGATATAGATTTAGGAAACAAGAATTTTGGAGGAATGGAAGCAATAGTTATATTTGATAATGTATTTGTACCTAATGAAAGAATATTTTTAAATGGAGAAACAGAATTTACTGGGATGTTAGTAGAAAGATTTGCAGGATATCATAGACAAAGCTATGGAGGATGTAAGGCAGGAGTAGGAGATGTATTAATAGGTGCAGCAGCCCTTATAGCTGAATATAATGGGGTTGATAAATCTTCACATATTAGGGATAAATTAATTGAAATGATTCATTTAAATGAAACAATATATTCCTGTGGAATTGCTTGTTCGTCACAAGGGCACAGAACAGAGTCAGGAAATTGCCTAGTGGACCTTTTGCTTGCTAATGTATGTAAACAAAATGTTACTAGATTTCCATATGAAATAGCAAGATTAGCAGAAGATATTGCTGGAGGTTTAATGGTTACAGCACCTTCTGAAAAAGATTTAAGACATGAAAAAATTGGACCTTATTTGGAAAAATACTTGAAAGGTGTAGATACTGTTTCAGCAGAAAATCGTTTGAGAATTTTAAGGTTGATAGAGAATTTAACATTGGGTACAGGAGCTGTAGGATATAGAACTGAGTCAATGCATGGTGCTGGTTCTCCTCAAGCACAAAGAATTATGATTTCGAGACAGGCAGATATAGAACATAAAAAAGAATTAGCTAAACGAATAGCAAGAATTAAATAGTAATATTAAAAAATGGCAAGTATATAGTAATCCAATGGTTAAAATCACATGATAATATTTCCTAAATACTTTTTATATTTCAAAGTACTTTACTAAATTCAGAAATGAAATAAACTAAGCAAAAGCGGTCATTTTATGGCCGCTTTTTAATTTTGATTTACAGTTAAGTTTAACATATTACTTTATTTAGTTTGTTTAATACTTTCCATTTTACATCTAATACTTCTTGACTATTTATTTCGCAGTTGAAATATTATTATCTCCTTTAAATTTCAAAGCTAGCAGGGGATTTGCAAATTGTAAATACTTTTATTGTATTATGTTATAATTTTTAACTTTTTAAATTTATGGGTTTGTTGGACTCTGGCAATAATACAACAAAAGTAAACGATAGATATAATTTTGTAAGTTATGTAAAATGTATATTAGAAAGAAACATTAAAGAATAATTTGTATCTTTAATTTACATGTCCATTTACAGAATTTTGTATAATAAGAACTATTTATTCTAGGAAACTGGGGAGTGTAAAATGAAAAATCTAATTTTTATAAATGGAACCATGGGCGTAGGGAAAACAGCAACAAGTAGAGAACTGCAAAAGATTCTGCCAAATTGTGTTTTTTTGGACGGTGATTGGTGCTGGGATATGTCCCCTTTTATTGTGAATGATGAAACTAAAAGTATGGTAATTGATAATATTAGTTATCTTTTAAATAATTTTATTTTATGCTCAGTATTTGAAAATATTATTTTTTGTTGGGTAATGCATGAGCAAAGAATTATTGATGATTTGCTGTCAAGGTTAAAAAAACATGATTATAAATTATATAAGTTCTCTCTAGTATGTTCAGAACAGGCATTAGTTTCGCGACTTACAAAAGATATAGAAATGGGAATAAGAACTAAAGATGTTATTAATAGAAGTGTATCAAGATTAAAAAATTATTCTGAGATGGATACTGTTAAAATCGATGTAAGCAATATTTCTGCAAAAGAGGCAGCAGAAATAATATTTAACTACATTATGTATAAATCATAATCATAATATTATGGATATTATTAGAACAATATAGCATATTTATAACATAATAAATTGTTCATTTTCGCTTCTTCGAGTTTGTCTACAATTACAAATGGCTGTTTTATGTAACTACAGAGTTTATAGAGTTTTATGGTAATGGAATATAATAAAACAAATATTTCAATTAGGGATTAGTCTTTCTGGATATAAAAATTGATAATGATAACTATTTATTGTAATATTTTATTATTCTAATAACTATTAAAGGGGTTAAGGGAAATAAAAAGGTTTCTATTTTTGGTATATATTTGATTATTTGCCTTTCTGTTCTCATAGGCTGTAATAAAATCTATAAAGGTTCTGACAGCGAGAATGAACAAGAATATATAGTATCAGACAATATAGATGTGTCTGACTCTGAATCTTACAATGAAGTTTCAACTTCTCCAGTAGATAAAGGGGAATCGCCTATTTTGGTAGTAAGCGATGATAAAACTATTGTACCACTTGTTAAGTGGCTATGGAGTGAGACATGGACAGAAACTGGCTGGCTTTCAGCTGATGGGCTACCTTTGAACAATATACTACCAGATATTGCAGATAGATTACCTGTAGTAAACTTCAGTGATGATTTTTCCGTTCAATACAGCGAGAATGCTACCTTCAGTGGGTTATCAATTTACGATGAAAATTTTGAAAGGTTATATCATAATGTGGATTTGTCATATTTGGATAAATTGGGAGAAGGAACATATTTTGTAGTTATACAGGTATTGAAACAAGGTAAGTATATAGATGTAGAAAATGAATATGAAGTACACGGATATGAATGTGCGTTTAAGATTCTGGTTAATAAGCAGTTATAAGTTTTGTATTATAAGAGTTTGTGTAAAAGGCATGCCAACAAATCGTGCAGCAATCATCATAGCAAAAGATATAGCAGCTAAGTAGCGAGAAAATTCGATTACAGTTTTTATCATTTTTTGTATTTTCTCCATTTGATAATTTAGATATTGCTGCTTTATCTCCTTAGATTTACCTTGTGCAATGGGAATTATGGAATTGGTTTGTAAAGTTATTTCATGACTATCAATGAAATCTATATATTCATATTCACAATATAAGAACGGTGTGATTTTATAAAACAGCCATATTTAAGAAGGGTATCACATACAGATGAAAAAGCTTCCCTACATTTTATTACCTTTTCTGTGTTAAGATGATATAAAACATTTCTTCCGATTACTTCTGAGTATGTTAAATTAGAAATCAGTATTTTTGTATCCCCTCGTCACTTTTTACAATGAACATATCTGCATCTTTTTCTACTTTTATTTGCTCTATAATCTCATCAAAAGCTATAAAATTTTAAACTATGTGCCAGACTTGTTTATAAGTCTGGCTTTTTTATTATAAAAGCTTCACTATTCCTTGGAATAACTTTGAAGCTTAGTAAATATATTTCTATAAAGAGAGGGGAGGAATTAGATGAAGCTAGTAATAATAAAAAAAGTATATGTAAGGATAGCTCTTTTATTTTTAATAGCAATAATTGTTTTAGCTTATAAAATGCATCTTAACCAAAAAGCTGTACCAGTAACTTATTTACCAATTTCAAACAAAGTAATAGGCATTGACCCTGGCCATGGAGGAGTTGATCCAGGAGCAGTAAGCAAAAGTGGAGTTAAAGAAGATGATATAAATCTACAGATTGCCTTGAATTTAAAGAGGCTCATTGAGCAAAGTGGTGGTATTGTTGTAATGACAAGGACTGATGATAAAGGATTGTATTCAAAAGATGCTAAAACTTTAAGGCAGATGAAAACTGAAGATTTACATAAGAGAAAGGAAATAATAAATAATGCAGATTGTGATATTTTTATATCAATTCACTTAAACAGCTTCATAAGAAAATCATATTATGGAGCACAAACCTTCTATAAAAAAGGTTCAGAAGAAGGGGAAAAGTTAGCAAAAATTATTCAGGATGAATTAAGAAATATCTTGGATAAAAACAATACTAGGCAGCCTCAAGCTAGGGATGATGTTTTTCTGTTAAACGAAGTGAATGTTCCTTCTGTTTTAGTAGAATGTGGATTTTTGTCAAACGAGAAAGAGGAAAAACTGCTACAGGACCCGATTTATCAAGAAAAAATCGCTTGGGCAATTTACATTGGAATAATGAATTATTTCAGCCAAGTTGAATAAGATTGTTGATATTTTTTTGTGGATAATAAATAATAATGTGAATAATTGTGATAATATATGACAGAATCCTTCAAAATTAAATACAAGAAGGATTTGTTTTGTTTACATAACTTATCCACTGTTAACTGTGGATAATGTGGATAAAGTAGATTGTTATATATTAAAAAATTGTAATATATAAATGAAAAAAATTATAACGTGAAAAATAAAAGAGTAAACTTTGTGAAAATTTTTCGCAAAATAAAAAATTGTTATACAATTAACTTTTGTACTGCTATTGAATATTTATGACTGCTTAGCTATAATTAAATCAACATAAAAAACAGGTTAATATTGACATTGTTAGTTTACCTCACCAGTTTTTGGGTAATATATCTAAAAACAGAAAGGAATGGAAGGAGTGGTTTGATGGATGGCAGAAAAACCCCATTGTATGAAGAACACGTGAAACTAGGGGGTAAAATAGTCAACTATGCAGGTTGGCTGCTTCCTGTTCAGTACGAAGGGTTAATCCCAGAGCATGAAGCTGTTAGAAGCAAAGCAGGTCTTTTTGATGTATCTCACATGGGATGTATTTGGGTAAGAGGAAAGGACGCAGAAAAGTTTCTTAACTACTTGTTGACCAATGACATCAGCAAGATGACAGACAATCAAGTAATGTATGCTTTAATGTGCTATCCACATGGCGGAGTTGTAGATGACCTATTGACTTACAGAATAAAAGATGGAGAGTATTTCCTAATTGTAAACGCTGCCAACATTGAAAAAGACTATAACTGGATTATGGATAAAAAAGAAGGCTTTGATGTTGAAATTGAAAACAAATCTGATGAAACCTCCATACTAGCCTTACAAGGGCCAGAGGCAGTTAACATCCTTCAAAAACTAGTAGATATAGACCTATCTGAAATTAAATCCTTCCATTTGAGAAAAGATGTAAAGGTAGCTGGAGTCAATGCCATAATTTCCCGAACAGGATATACTGGTGAAGATGGCTTCGAAATCTATGTAGATAATGAAGGAGTTATTAAAATCTGGAATGAATTATTAAGAGTTGGAAAAGATTTTGGATTGAAACCTGCTGGATTAGGCGCTAGAGATACTTTAAGGTTTGAAGCAGCAATGCCACTTTATGGCCAAGAAATATCTGAAGATATAAATCCTTTGGAAGCAGGCTTGAAGTTTTTCGTAAAACTAAATAAAGAATCTGATTTTATTGGGAAAGAAGCATTAAAGAAGGCACAAGAAGAAGGATTAAAGCGCAAGCTAGTTGGTTTTGAACTTAAAGAAAGGGGAATCCCAAGAGAAGGCTATGAAGTTCAAAAAGATGGCAAGAAAATTGGCCATGTAACAACAGGCTATATGTCACCTACATTAAAGAAAAGCATTGGTAATGCTTTAATAGACATAAAAGAAGCAGAAATTGGAAACGAAATAGATATAATCATTAGAAATAAACCTGTTAAAGCGGTTATTATTGACAGGAAATTTTTAAAAAATAGATAAAAATTTATAGGAGGGATTTTATATGAAGGTATTAAAAGATTTATATTATACAAAGGATCATGAATGGATTAGAGTTGAAGGAGATTTTGGTTACATTGGAATTACAGATTATGCTCAAAATCATTTAGGCGACATAGTATATGTTGAACTTCCAGAAGTAGATGATGAATTTGAAAAAGAAGAAGCTTTTGGTGCTGTTGAATCTGTAAAGGCAGCATCAGACTGCTACATGCCAATAAGTGGTAAAGTTGTTGAAGTAAATGAAGAATTAATTGATGATCCAGGCCTATTAAATGTTGATCCTTATGAAAATTGGATGATAAAAATAGAAATTTCAGACAAGGCAGAATTAGATGATTTGATGACAAGTGAAGAATATGAAAATTATTTGGCTGAGGAGGAATAATATGAAGTATCCATATATTCCCTCTACTCCTGAAGATGAACAGGAGATGTTAAAAGCCATAGGGTTAAATTCCCTAGACGACCTCTTTAGTGATATTCCAGAAGAATTCAGGTTAAAAAGGGAACTAGATTTGCCAGAATCTAAAAGTGAATTGGAAGTAAGGTCCTACTTGAATCAATTGGCAAGAAAGAACTGCTCTACCAGTGAAATGGTATGCTTCTTAGGTGCTGGAGCTTACGACCACTATATACCTTCAGTAGTTAATAATATCATATCCCGCTCTGAATTCTACACCTCCTATACACCTTATCAGCCAGAAATAAGCCAAGGAACATTACAATATATATTTGAATTCCAAACCTTAATATGCAGGTTAACTGGAATGGATGTTTCCAATGCTTCCTTGTATGACGGAGGTACTGCTATTACAGAAGCAGCTTTAATGGCAGCATCCTATACAAGGAAAGGGGACCTATTAGTTTCCAAAGCAGTTAGACCGGAAGCTAGACAAATCTTAAAGACCTATGCACACTGTCAACACTTAAATGTTATAGAAGTTGAAATTAAAGATGGGGTTACAGATTTAGAAGATTTAGAAAAGAAGATAAGCGACAATACTGCTTGCGTAATAGTTCAAAGCCCTAACTTCTTTGGTATAATTGAAGATTTGAAGGCAATCGGAGAAGTAGCTCATAAAGGTAAGAAAACTGTGTTTATAGCCTCTGTGGATCCAATCTCTTTGGCAATTCTTAAGAAACCAGGAGAATTAGGCGTAGATGTTGTTGTTGGAGAAGCCCAAGGAATGGGTATACCACTATCCTTTGGAGGCCCATATCTAGGATTTATTGCTGCTAGAAATGAATATTTAAGAAAGATGCCAGGAAGGATTGTTGGAGAAACCGTAGATAGAAATGGTAAGAGGTCTTATGTACTTACTCTTACAGCTAGAGAACAACATATTAGAAGAGAAAAGGCTACTTCAAATATTTGCTCTAACCAAGGATTGAATACATTGGCAGCAACTGTCTATATGGTAACTATGGGTAAGGAAGGATTGAAGGAAGTTGCTTTACAATGCACAAAGAAAGCCCATTATGCCTTCGAAAAGATGACAGCTTCAGGAAAATACAAACCACTATTTAACAAGCCATTCTTCAAGGAATTTGCAGTAACTTCTGATATAGACCCAGATACAATAACTGAAGCGTTGAAGAAGGAAAATATCATAGGTGGATACCATTTAGGCAAAGATTATCCCCAATATAAGAATGCAGTCCTCTATGCAGTAACTGAAAAGAGGACTAAGGAAGAAATCGATAAATTATGCAGGGTATTGGAGGGGATATAATGAGAGATTACAATAAGCTTATATTCGAATTGTCGAAACCGGGCAGAAGGGCTTTCAGGCTACCAGAACTAGATGTTGAAGATAAGGATATTAAAGAGCTTATTCCAGAAGAATACCTATCTGATAAAGAGCTTGATTTCCCTGAAGTTAGCGAAGTAGATGTAATAAGGCATTTTACAAACCTTTCAAATAAAAACTATGGCGTAGATACAGGATTTTATCCATTGGGTTCCTGTACTATGAAATACAATCCAAAGATTAACGAAGAAACATCAAGATATGACGGATTTGCAAACTTACATCCATATCAACCAGAAGACTGTGTTCAAGGTGCTTTGCAATTAATGTATGAATTGGATAGAGCACTATGTGAAATATCAGGTATGGATAAGATGAGCTTGCAACCAGCAGCAGGTGCCCATGGAGAATTAACTGGTGTAATGGTCATCAAAGCATACCATGAACATAATGGCGACTTTAAACGTGACAAGATAATCGTACCAGACTCTGCCCATGGTACTAACCCAGCTACAGCAGCTATGGCTGGATATAAGGTAATTGAAATTAAATCCAACAAAGATGGTCTAGTAGATGTTGACGCCTTGAAAGCTGTAGTTGGCGAAGACACTGCTGGATTAATGTTAACAAACCCAAATACTTTAGGTATATTTGAAAGACAAATCAAAGAAATAGCTCAAGTTGTTCATGATGCAGGCGGACTACTATATTATGATGGTGCCAATGCCAATGCTATCTTAGGTCATGTAAGGCCAGGAGACATGGGATTTGATGTTGTTCACTTCAACCTACACAAGACATTCTCAACACCTCATGGCGGCGGTGGACCAGGTGCAGGGCCAATTGGAGTAAAGAAACATTTAGTAGATTTCTTGCCAGTTCCAATTGTACAAAAGGATGGAGATAGATATTATCTTGATTATAATGTTCCACATACCATTGGAAAAGTTAAGGATTTCTTTGGACACTTTGGCATACTTGTAAGGGCATATACCTATATCTTGACAATGGGTAGAGATGGATTGAAGAAAGCAAGTACAATGGCAGTATTAAATGCAAACTACTTAGCACAAAAATTGAAAGAATATTACGATTTGCCAATTGATACAGTATTTAAGCATGAATTTGTACTTGGAGGTCTAAAAGACCAATTATCAGAAGTAACAACATTAGATGTGGCAAAGAGACTCCTAGATTATGGCTTCCATCCACCAACAGTTTACTTCCCATTGATTATCAATCAAGCTATAATGGTTGAACCAACAGAAACAGAATCTAAAGAAACATTAGATGAATTTATTGAAGCTATGATTAAAATTGCAAAAGAAGCAGAAGAAAATCCACAATTGCTCAAAGAAGCACCTCACAATACTGTTGTAAGCAGGCCAGATGAAACTAGAGCAGCTAGAAATCCAATACTAAAATATGAAGGGTAGGGGTGAATTGATTGACTAAAGCCATTGCAGTTATTGGTGCTGGTCCAGGAGGATATGTAGCTGCAATTAGAGGAGCTCAATTAGGTGCTAAGGTATTCTTAATTGAAAATAGAGAAGTCGGGGGTACATGCCTCAATAGGGGCTGTATCCCCACTAAAACATATTACAGAACTGCTGAGATAATGTCAAATTTTAGAAAAGCATCAGAGTTTGGAATTGAAGCAGGAGAATTTAAATTAGATGGGAAAAAGCTTCTCGAAAGAAAAAATAAAGTAGTTAGTACATTAGTGAAGGGAATTGAACAGCTAATTTCTTCTTATAATAATATAGAGCTAATTAGAGGAACAGCATCTATAAAAGATAAAAATACAGTTATTGTAAAACTGTTTAATGGGGATATTAGGGAAATTAAAATAGATAACATAGTTATAGCTACAGGTTCCAAGCCCCAGATGACTGAAACAAAGGGAGTGGACCAAGAGGGTGTAATTACATCTGATGACATCCTTGAGATGGACAAAATTCCAGAAACACTAATTGTCATTGGCGGTGGAGTTATTGGTTTAGAGTTTGCTAGTATTTATCAAGAACTAGGTTCCAAAGTTATTCTCCTTGCATCAAGAATATTAAAAAACATAGATATGGAAATATCAAAAAGGCTGCCAATATTCTTTAAAAAGCGTGGCATGGAAGTATATGTTGATATTAGGGCAAAGGAAATCGTAAAGGAAGGAGATAAATTAAAAGTAATTGCAAAGTTCAAAAACAAAGATGAAGAAATAGAGGTTTATGGAGATAAAGTACTTATAGCTTCTGGCAGAAGCCCATTAGTTGAAGGGTTGAACTTAGAAGATGTTGGAGTAAAATACGATGAGATTGGTATACATGTAGACAAGGATTTTATGACCTCTGTTGAGGGGATATATGCCATTGGAGATGTTAATAATGTTGGAATTCAGCTAGCTCATGTGGCTTCAGCACAGGGCGTATATGTAATGGAGAAGATAATGGGCCTTGAGCCTGACATAAATCTTGATGTATATCCAAATTGTGTATTTACTTTCCCAGAAGTAGCTTATGTAGGAAAAACAGAGGAACAATTAAATAAATCAGGCATAGATTATAAAGTAAGCAAGTTTATGTTTGCAGCCAATGGAAAGGCTTTGACTTTAGGCGAATCGGAAGGTTTCATTAAAGTATTTTCTACTCATGATGGCAGTAAAATTTTAGGAGTAACCATAGTTGGCCCACATGCCAATGACTTAATACACGAAGGCGCTATTGCCATTGCAAATGGATTAGATGTAAAAAGCATAGAAAGAACAATTCATGCTCATCCAACCCTTTCAGAGGCGTTTTATGAAGCAACACTTGGCTTGGTAGGCTCAGCTATTCATATTGCACCTCCGAAGAAGCCTAGAAAATAAAATATGGGTAAGGGGGACAGTTTGCTACTGCCCCCTTTTTATTTAATATAAAAGATAAGGAGGGATTATGATAAGTTTAAGCAAGTATAAAATCTATATTTTATGCATGATAATATTCTTAATTATAGGATTTATGGTAATGGGGAAAAGTGAAGGAATTCTATTTGATTATGCAATATTAGAATATCTGCATCAAAAAACAAATCCAACATTATTAAAAGTCATGAAATTAATATCCTTTATAGGCTCGTATTTATTTATTACTCCTCTAATGACTGCTATTCTAATATTTAATTTTATTAAAAAGAATTATTATATATCTAAATTATTGATTCTATCTACTTTAGGAACTTGGATTTTAAACTATATATTGAAGCAAATATTTCAAAGAATAAGGCCCATTGATTTTTTTATAGTGGACCAAAGTGGCTTTAGTTACCCTAGTGGTCATACAATGGTGGCTACAACTTTTTATCTTACAAAAGTTTTTCTGTTAACTAGAAATATTAGGGACGAAAGTAAAAAGATATTCTACTATTTAATTGCATTCATTTTCATATTCCTAATGGCATTAAGTAGGCTTTATCTAGGTGTACACTGGCCAACTGATGTAATAGGTGGATTTTTAATAGGTTATGTATTATATAATACATATATATTTTTGATAAGGGAATAACTAAATTTATGTTATTTTTTTATTAAACTTCACAATCCATGAACTCCTTGCATATTCTAAAGTACCAGAAGAATTGCAGGGGGGTTTTTTTATGGATGTTCAATTAACTAGTTTGCATTATATATACCTAGTGTTCACTTTGTTAATCCTAGGAGTAATGATTAGGAAGCGGGATACAACATTAGTATGCATTTTAGGCATATTCTTGCTTGGTTTAATTGCTACATCATCCTTATATCAAGGTATAATGGGCGTTTTTAATTCATTCATTTATGCAATAGTAGAATTGATGGGAACGATTTTGATTATATCTGTTATAGTTGGCATGAGTAACATATTAGCTGAAACTGGAATAAGTGAAATGATGATAATGCCATTCACAAAGTTTATTAAAAGCCCTACACTTGCTTACTGGATTATAGGAATTCTTATGATGGTAATATCTTGGTTTTTCTGGCCATCTCCAGCAGTAGCATTAATTGGTGCAGTTATGCTTCCCGTTGCAGTAGAGGCAGGCCTTCCTCCATTAGCGGTTGCAATGACCATGAATCTATTTGGCCATGGAATAGCATTGTCAGGAGATTTTGTAATTCAAGGGGCTCCTAAACTTACTGCTGATGCAGCTGGTTTACAGGTAAGTGAAGTAATTTCAGCAAGTATTCCTCTTGTATTTATAATGGGCTTAGTAACTACAGTTATTGCATTTATAATGTTAAAAAGGGATTTAAAGACTGGAAAGCTAAAGATAGAGAGTAATCAAGTTGCTGTTGAAAATAAAATAGATAATAAAAATGGAAAGCTTTCCTATAAGACAAAGAAGACTTTGGCGTTTGTCATACCTGTTCTTTTTGCCATAGATGTTGCCATAATGTTTATTGTAAAATTGCAAGGTGGAGATGCAACAGCGTTAATCGGTGGTACTGCAATTTTCATACTTGTATTAGTGTCCATTTTAAATTATAGGAATAAGGCTTTAGAGGAAATAACCAAATACTTAGTTAAAGGTTTTAAATTTGGATTTGAGGTTTTTGGACCCGTAATACCTATTGCTGCCTTCTTTTACCTAGGTGATGAAGGGTTTATTAAAGTAATTGGAGATTTTTTGCCACAAGGTTCTCAAGGGTTGGTAAATGATTTAGGGCTATATCTAGCCAACATTGTGCCACTAAATGAGGCCATAGGTGCTGTAACATTAACTACAGTTGGAGCTGTAACAGGTCTAGATGGATCTGGGTTTTCAGGAATTTCTTTGGCAGGTTCAGTTGCAAGGTTATTTGGAATTGCCATAGGAAAAGGGATAGCAACTTTAACTGCTTTAGGCCAAATAGCAGCAATTTGGGTAGGAGGAGGAACATTAATACCTTGGGCGGTTATTCCTGCTGCTGCTATATGTAGAGTAGATCCTTTTGAATTAACTGCAAGAAACTTTAAGCCAGTAATCATAGGGTTAATTGTAACTACTATAGCTGCAATGTTCATTATTTGACAAATAAAAACGGTTAATATGTTAATTATTTGATAAAATATTTAGAAAATTTAATGTTGAAAAATTACCTAATTTCTGATATGTCAATAGAATTAGGTAATTTTTTCTTTTTAATATTCAAATTATTTTAAAAGCATGATAAAATATAATCAAAGGAATGTGAAAAATATGGCAATATATTATCTGCTGTCATTGCTTTTATCATTTAAAGAAAGGGGAATGAGGAATGAGCAGGCTTACTATCATTACAAATAACAAGGCACAACAAACTGTAGAAGAACTTTACAAGGATTTGGAAAGACGTATAGTTTCTAGTCCACCAGGATTATGTCCAATAGACTTAACTGCTTCCTTTGTAAAAATGAGTCATGCTCAAAGCTGTGGTAAATGTGTTCCATGTAGAATAGGCTTAGGGCAACTAATAAAGATGCTAGAAAATGTATTAGATGGAGAAGCAGATTTATCAACAATTGATTTAATTGAAAAAACTGCAAGGGCAATTTATTATTCTGCAGACTGTGCTATTGGATTTGAAGCTGCACACATGGTATTAAAAGGAGTACAAGGCTATAGAGATGATTTTGAAGAACATATATTGCGTGGAAGATGTAACAGTGGTTTGGAACAAGCAATACCTTGCGTATCTACATGTCCTGCAGGAGTAGATATACCTGGCTATATAGCATTGATAAAAGAAGGAAGATATGCTGATGCTGTAAGATTGATAAGGAAAGACAATCCAATGGTATATACTTGCGCATTAATATGTGAACATCCATGTGAAAGAAGATGCAGGAGAAACATGGTTGATGATGCTGTAAATATTAGAGGATTGAAGAGATATGCTGTAGAACATGCAGGAGATGTTCCAATACCTGAAAGGGCACCATTAACTGGCAAGAAAGTTGCTATTGTTGGAGGAGGGCCATCAGGTCTTAGTGCAGCATATTATCTTGCATTAATGGGACATGATGTTGAAATCTTCGAACAAAGAAAACAATTAGGCGGAATGTTGAGATATGGTATTCCTAGATATAGGCTTCCAAAGGATATTTTAGATAAAGAAATTAACACTATTCTTTCTGCTGGAATTAAAGTGCACACTGGAGTAACAGTAGGTAAAGATATATCACTTTCAGAATTGAGGAATAAATTTGATGCAGTTTACATTGCTATAGGTGCACAAACAGATAAGAAAATAGATATAGTTGAAGGTCAAGAAGTAGAAGGAGTCATTTCAGCAATTGAAGTATTGAGAAAGAAAGAAGAAAATGAACCATTAGACTTTAAAGATAAGGAAATCGTTATAATAGGCGGCGGAAATGTGGCAATGGATGCAGCTAGAACATCTATAAGGCTAGGTGCTAAAAAAGTTACAATTGTATACCGCAGAAGAGAAGTTGATATGACAGCAATGAGAGAAGAAGTAGAAGGTGCCATAGCTGAAGGTTGTAAGGTAATGGATTTAAGCGTACCTTATAAATTAGAAAAGGATGAAAATAACAGAGTAAAAGCACTTTGGGTTAAACCACAAATAATAGGTACAATTTCAAGTGGCAGACCTAATCCACGAGATGCAGAAACTGAACCAATTCGCGTACCATGTGATATATTGATTACTGCTATAGGTCAAGGAATTGAATCTAAGGATTTTGAAAAGGAAGGTATACCAGTTAGGAAAGGTGTAATAGAAGCCTTAGAATGGACTGGAGTAAAGGATGTACCAGGTATTTTCGCAGGAGGAGACTGTGTATTTGGACCAGCAACAGTTATTAGAGCCATTACTGCAGGAAAAGTTGCAGCAGCAAATATAGATGAATATTTGGGATTCCATCATGAAATAAAATCAGATGTTAAGATACCAGAACCAAGACAAATGGACAGAATACCTTGCGGACGTGTTAATTTGAGAGAAAGAGACGTAAAAGAACGTGTTAATGACTTTGAACTAGTAGAATGTGGAATGACAGATGAAGAAGCAAAACAAGAAGCTTCAAGGTGCTTAAGATGTGACCACTTCGGTCTAGGGGTATTTAAAGGAGGTAGGATTGACAGATGGTAAGCCTAATAATAGATAATAAAAGAATTGAAGTGCCAGAAGGTACAACAATACTAGATGCAGCAAGAATGAATCAAATACAAATCCCCAGCCTCTGCTATTTAAAAGGCTTAAATGAAATTGGTGCCTGCAGAGTGTGTTTAGTAGAGTTGGAGGGAGTAAATAGGCTGGTAACAGCATGCAACAACACTGTTGAAGAAGGTATGGTAATTCGCACCAACAGCCCTAGGGTTAGGGAAGCAAGAAAAATAAATGTTGAATTGATATTATCACAACATGATGCAAAATGTGCTACTTGCGTAAGGTCTGGTAATTGTAGTCTACAAAAAATAGCGAATGATTTAGGAATAATCGATGTGCCTTATGAAACACAGTTGCCCCGCTGGAGTTGGACAGAAGGATTTCCTTTAGTTAGGGACAATAAAAAATGTATTAAATGTATGAGATGTATACAAGTATGTGATAAGGTACAAGATTTACATGTTTGGGACTTATCCAATACAGGTTCTAGAACTACTGTAGATGTTTCCCACAACAGAAGAATTGAAGAATCGGATTGTTCATTATGTGGGCAATGTATTACCCACTGCCCAGTAGCAGCATTAAGAGAAAGAGATGATACAGATAAGGTTTATGAAGCTTTAGCTAAAGACGATGTAATAACAGTAGTACAAGTTGCTCCAGCAGTTAGGGCTGCATGGGGAGAAGAACTTGGCATAAATAGGGAATTTGCTACTGTAAAAAGGTTAGTAGCAGCATTAAGAAGGATTGGATTTGATTATATATTTGATACTACCTTCGCAGCAGACTTGACTATAATGGAAGAGGGCAGTGAATTTTTAGAAAGATTGCAGCACAGAAAAGATTATAAATGGCCTATGTTCACATCCTGCTGTCCAGGATGGGTTAGATTCGTTAAATCTCAATATCCTGATATGATAGAGCAATTGTCTACAGCAAAGTCGCCACAACAAATGTTTGGTGCAATATCAAAAACTTATTATGCTCATTTGTTGAATGTAGATCCATCTAGAATTTTCAACATATCTATCATGCCATGTACAGCAAAGAAATATGAAGCTAGCGTTTCGGTTATGAATTCAGCTGGAACTGGCCATGATGTGGATGTTGTATTGACAACAAGGGAATTAGCTCGAATGATTAAGGCGGATAATATAAATGTTGAAGCTTTGGATGAAGAAGAATTTGATATGCCACTAGGATTGGGAACAGGAGCTGGAGTTATATTTGGAGTTACTGGTGGCGTTATGGAAGCAGCTTTGAGAACTGCATATTACATTGTAAATGGCAAGGATCCAGACCCAGATGCATTTAAAGATGTAAGAGGAGAAGAAGGCTGGAAAGAAGCTACTTTTGAATTAGGAGGAAATAAATTAAAAATAGCAGTTGCCAGTGGATTGGGTAATGCAAGGAAACTAATTGAGGCAATAAGAACAGGCAAAGTAAGCTATGATTTTGTAGAAATAATGGCATGCCCCGGAGGATGTGCAGGTGGCGGAGGACAACCAATTGAAGATGGCTTTGAATTAGCAGATGAAAGAGGAAAGGTATTATATGGTCTAGATAAGAGAAGTAATATACGATTTTCACATGAAAATCCAGCAGTTATAAAATGTTATGAAGATTTCTTAGGGAAGCCATTATCCCATCGTTCCCATATGTTGCTTCATACAAATCAAAAAGAATGGTAATTTGAAGAGGAGGTCTCTAGACAATTCGTTTAGGGGCCTTTATAATATAATGAGGCATTGAATTCAGGAGGTAAATCAAAATGAAAAGGTTTATTGCATTGTTATTAATAATAGTTTTGATGTTGTCAACAGCAGCATGCAGTAAAAATGAAACTGCCAATAAAGGCAGTTTAAATAATCAAACTGAAACAGCAGATGAAAATCCTGCTAATACTGAAAACGAAACTGCTAATGAAATCACATCAGTGAAGTTCTGCTATCAAGATGGCACTCCTGCATTAACTGCTGCTAAGTTGGCAAAAGAAAGTCCAAACATAGATGGAGTAAAAATTCAGTATGATATGACTAATGCTCCTGATGTATTAACTACAAAGGTTTTAAAGGAAGAAGCAGATATTGCAATTGTTCCATCTAATTTGGCAGCACAAGCATATAACAAGGGATTAAATTACAAAATAGTTGGAACTGCTGTATGGGGTTCTTTTTACCTTGTAGGGACTGAGGAAATCAATGATTTCAGTGAGTTGAAAGGAAAGGAGATTTATACATTTGGCAAAGGGCTTACTCCAGATATTGTATTTAGATTGGTATTATCTAAAAATGGCATTGATCCAGATAAAGATGTTACATTAAACTATTTGAATGCTGCCACTGAAGTAGCTCCTGTATTTATAAGCGGTAAGGCAAAATTGGCAGTATTTGCTGAACCAATGCTTACAACAGTTCAAATGAAAAAACAAGATGCAAAAGTATTATTTGATATAAACGAAGAATGGGGAAAGGCAACTGGTACTAAAATGGGTTATCCTCAAGCAAGTTTAATTGTCAAGGGAGATTTAATAGAAAACAACAGGGATTTCGTAGAGAAATTCATCGAAGCCTATAAAGAAAGTAGGACTTGGGCAAAGGAAAATCCAGAAGAATTAGGTAAATATGCAGAAGAAGTTGGAATCAGCGTTGCTAAAGAAACTATAGAAAAGGGCATCAGGTGGAACAGTGTTGAAAGCTTTGATGTAAAGGATACCATAGATGAATATGAAGCTTATTTCAAAGCAATATTAGATTATGATTCTGATTTTATCGGAGGGGAAATTCCTGATGAAAACATATACTATAAAGAATAGGGGATTTTCCCCTTCTTCATTGGCTTCCAAGGCCCTAATAATTATCCTATGGATAGTTTTATCTAGAATAATAGATAATGAAATTATTTTGCCTACCATTAGCAGTACTTTAGAAGCATTAGTTAAAGTAATTAAAAAACCAGAATTCATAAATATATTAGGTCATTCAATATTAAGGAGTTTAATTGGCTTTATAATTTCCCTAGTTATAGCAATAGTAATAGGGATATTATCTAAATTTTCCAAGTTTGTACACGATTTAATGGTTCCAGTTGTAAGGTTTTTAAGCACTACACCGACTATTGCCATAATAATATTAGCCCTTATATGGTTTAGCAATGAAATAGTACCACTAATCGTAGGTTTTATTATGGTCTTCCCTGTATTGTATGAAACTGTCTTAAAATCGATTATAAATGTTGACAATAAGATTTTGGAAATGGCAGAGGTGTACAATGTAAATAGATTTAATATAGTAAAAGAAATATATCTTCCAAGCATATTCATTAGTCTAGGCAATATTTTGTCGTCCTCAATAGGTATTAATTTAAAAATGGTAATAGCAGGAGAAGTGCTTTCTCAACCAAAATATGCAATAGGTTCTAATTTACAGATACAAAAGATGTACTTAAATACACCAGGAGTTTTTGCATGGATTATAATAATACTTGTTATAAGTAAAATGTTTGAGTATTTAATGAAAGGATTAGTGTCATGTATAAAGTCGAGAACATATCTAAATTCTTTGGAGAGTTAAAGGTGCTGGATGGCATATCGCTGGATTTTCCAGAGGGTAAAACAACATGCATATTAGGGCCATCAGGATGTGGAAAAACTACTTTATTAAATATATTAGCTGGATTTATACCTGTAGATTCTGGCAAGCTATATGGTTTTAATGTGGATAAATCCTATATATTTCAAGAAGATAGGTTGATTCCGTGGAAGACTGTTAAAGATAATTTGGAACTCGTGTTAAAAGGGAAGATGGATAAAAGAAAAATCCAGGAATTGATAGATTTCTATTTAAAAATCTCCAATTTAGATGAGTATAAGAATTATTATCCCCATAAACTTAGTGGCGGAATGAGGCAGAGGATAAATATTTTAAGGGCTTTCATGTATCCTTCAAAACTTATACTAATGGATGAACCATTCAAATCCCTTGATATAAATACTAAGATGGTCTTAATGGATTTTTTTAAAGATTTAAGAAAGAGAGACAGCAAGACTTGCATAATGGTTACCCATGATATAGATGAGGCTGTAGAACTGTCGCACAGGATAGTTATTTTTAGCCAAAAGCCCACAAAAGTAATAAAAGTTATGGATGTGGAAAATTATGGCGAAAGGGCCAATTTAATAGATGAAATAAATGATGAATTTAAAAAAATGGGATGGTAGTAAACCATCCCATTAAATATCTATGCCTAAGAATTTTTTAACTAGAATACCTATTACAAAGGATAAGGCTGCTACAGAGATGCTTATTGTAGCCATTTCAAGAAATCTCTTCTTAAAAGGCAAGTCCTTTGCAACAGATATATAAAAAGTAAATAATAATATTACCAATACTACGATTATCAACATGCTAATCAATGCTAGCATGAATCTATTAGTTGGAAATACAAGATATGGCAATACCAAAAGTATTACTGCAAATATATACATTATTCCAGTATATAAAGCAGATTTTTTTGCATCAGCGTCGCCTTCTGACCTAGCAGATAAGTATTCAGATGATGCCATGGACAAAGTTGCTGATATTCCTGTTATTAATCCAGACAACGCAACAAGCCTATTGTTTTGAAGGGCAAAACTTAATCCTGCTAAAGTTCCTGTTAATTCTACAAGTGCGTCGTTTAATCCCAAAACCATGGAACCTACATATTGCAAACGGTCTTCATCTAGCATATTTATTAATGCCATTTCATGTTCCTGCTCTTGTAAATAAACCTTACTAGCTTCAGGTATTTCTTTAGATAGTTCTTCATACACTTCTTGAGAAGTTTCTTCTCCATTTTCCATAATTTTAATTACGAAAGTATATCCAAAGATAATGCTTAAAATTGAATATAGAAATACTTTTAACTTATTTGGAGTTAAAGACTTTTTAGTGTATTTTCCCCAAAGCTCACTGTGGGATTTTTCTTCGTTTGCAATCCTTCTTAGAATTTCCTTATCAGACTGCTTTTTAACTCTTTTTGATAAGTTCATGTAAATAGCATGTTCTGTAATTTCTGATTGCTGCAGTTTTAAAATGGTTTCCATGGCTTTCGATGATATTACATTGTTTTCCATGATATTTTACCTCCAACTACTATTATATTTATAAATGCCATTTTACTAAAATATACAATAGTGTCATTTTTTTGTCAAGTTCAGTAAAATTTGTATCATTTGCCTATCTTAATACATCTCTGCTTTTTTCTTCAATAAACTGATTAGTATAAAGTCTATAATAATATCCCTTTTTCTTCATTAATTCCTTATGGTTTCCTGATTCAATTATTTTTCCGTCTTTAATAACAAGTATCCTGTCTGCATTTCTAATGGTTGAAAGCCTATGGGCGATGACAAATGATGTTCTTCCTTCGAGGACCTTGTTTATAGCGTCTTGAATTATCTTTTCAGTCTCTGTATCTATAGAAGAAGTAGCTTCATCTAGTACAAACAGCTTTGGATTCCTTACTATTGCCCTTGCAAAGGATATAAGCTGTTTCTGTCCTGTTGATAACAATCCGCCACCTTCGCCAACTTCAGTATCATATCCTTTTTCCATTTGCATTATGAATTCATGGGCGTTTACCAGCTTTGCAGCATTTATTATTTCCTCATCTGTTGCATTTAGGTTTCCATATCTTATGTTTTCCTTTATAGTACCGCTAAATAGATGAGGAGTTTGCAGTACATAGCCCAAATTTTCATGAATCCAGTTTTGAGGCATATCTTTGTAGTTTATACCATCTATTAGAATTTCTCCGCTTGTAGGCTCATAAAACCTGCATAATAGGTTTACTATAGTTGATTTGCCTGCACCTGTTTCTCCAACTAATGCAATTGTTTCTCCGGGTTCAACCTTTAAATTGAAGTTTTCAAGCACCTTTTCCCCATTTTTATAGGTAAAGCTTACATTTCTGAATTCTACAGCCCCTTTAATTTCTGGCCAGTTTTCTTTCTTAGGATTTAGCAAATCTCCGTATTTTTCTACGACATCTTCCCTATCTTCTATGTCTGGTTTTTCATTTAGTAGTGAGAAGACTCTTTCAGCAGAGGCTTGAGCGCTTTGAAATTCAGCAAAAATAACTGCTATTTGGCGTATAGGCTCATAAAACTGAGTTGTATAAGAGATAAAAGCAACCAATGTACCATAGGATATTGCATTTAATAAAACGCTTTTTCCTCCATAGTTTAATACAAATGCTGTACCAATGCTTGATAGTGAAAGTATTATTGGCAAATATACAGAAGATATAACTGTTGCCCTAATTGAAGAATCCCTCATGGAAGATGTGATTTCAGAAAACTCCTTTAGATTAATATCTTCCCTTACTAGAGTTTTAGTAGTTTTTGCCCCTTGAATATCTTCATTATATGCAGCAGTAATCCTAGAATTTATTTTTCTTACTTCTCTTTGGGCCTTTAATATCTTTCTTTGGAAGTAGAAGCTTACAAATGCTACAAAGGGAAGTACAGAAAAAGTAATGAGAGCCAATTTATAATTAAGCCTAATCATGGAAATAGTAACTGCTGTCATCATGGAAAATCCCCATGCTAAATCTACTAGGGACCATGATATGGTTTCAGATAGCCTAGTAATATCTGATGTCATCCTGGCCATTAGCCATCCTACTGCTTTATCATCATAGTAAGACAATGGAAGTATTTGGAGCTTTTCAAAGCCTAGTTTTCTAATATCATAGGCAATTTTTGATTCCAACTTTCCTGCTAAATCAATGAAGAAGTAGGTAGAAATAGCCAAGGTCAATACTGCTATAAAATATATCAATGCAAATTTTTCTATGCCATTTAAATTGTGTTTTTCAACAAAATTTTCTATAGCATATTTTGATAAAAGGGGAAAGACTGCATCAAGAAGCCCAGATATTATCATAAAAAATGTTATTCCAAAGAATAAACCTTTATACGGTTTTAGATACTTGAAAAAATTCTTCCAGATGTTTAGCTCAATTTTTTCATAATAGGTATTTTCTTGCATTATTGCACCTCCTAGGATACTATTTCATCATCTATGGAACTTTGAATTTCGTATATTCGCTTGTACAAACCTTCTTCTTTGATTAATTCATCATGGGTGCCTCTTTGAACTATCCTACCCTTATCAATAACTAATATTTGGTCTGCTTCTGATACAGTTGAAATCCTGTGGGATATTATTATTGTTGTTGATTTATTTTTCCTTTCCTTTAAAGCTTTCCTTATGGAAATATCTGTTTCTGTATCTACAGCTGATAGTGAGTCATCGAATATTACTATTGGGCATTCGTTTATAATAGTTCTTGCAATGGCCATTCTTTGCTTTTGACCACCTGATAAGGAAACCCCTCGTTCTCCGACTAGCGTTTCATATCCCTTTTCAAAGGATTTAATATCATCATGGATAGCTGCAGTCTTTGCAGCATTGATTACCTTTTCATCAGGTAAAGAAGGGTTTGCTAGCTTAATGTTTTCTTTGATAGTTTTTGCATAGAGGAATGGTTCTTGAAGAACTAACCCAACATTTTTCCTTATCCAGCCCTTGTCTATGGTCTTTAATTCTATGCCATCAATTTTTATAGAACCTTCGTTATAGTCATATAATCTGGCAAGCAAATGAACCAAGGAAGATTTACCTGAACCAGTAGGTCCAATAATGGCTAAGGTTTCACCAGCTCTAACCTTGAAGGAAATATTTTTAAGAACAGGCCTATTATCTTCGTATTGGAATGACACATTATCAAATTCAATATTTCCCTTAATCTCAGGTTTCAAGTTGTTTTCATATAATATTTCTATAGGTTCATTAAGTATTTCTTCAATTCTATTTAATGAAACAAAGGCTTTTCCCATATCGGTTAGCAATCTTCCCAACTGCCTTACTGGCCATACTAGCATATTGATGTAGCTTATAAATGCAACATAGGAACCTAGGGAGATTTCACCTTTATAGGTTAAAATTCCACCAAAAACAACAACAATTCCTACTTGTGCCATGCTGAAGAAATCAGAAATCCCCCAATAAACAGCCAATTCATTTATTAACTTATAGTTGAGATTCATAAAATTATTGTTTTTTTCTTCAAACTTCTCTATTTCAAATCTTTGCCTTGCAAATGCCTTTACTACCCTTATACCAGTAAGGTTTTCTTGTAGGACAGTAGTCATCCTTGCTTCAGCTTCATCGACAGATTCAAAGGACTTTTTAATTTTAGTGAAAAATATAAGGGCAAAGGAAAATGTAAAAGGCAACATCACAATCGAAATTAGTGCCATCTTTATATTGATGCTGAAGATTATGGCGATTATAAAAATTAACATAAACAATGAACCAGAGATTTCTACTAGCTGTATTGCCAAAAACCTTCTTATGGTGTCTACATCAGAAGTACATCTCTGCACTAACTCGCCTGTTTCAGATTTTACATGGTATTCATAAGGAAGCCTTTGAATATGGTCATAGAGATTATCTCTTATTCTCTTGGCAGTATTTTCAGCAGTTATGCTTGATAGAGTACTTCTTAAGAATATAAACAAGCCTCTTAAAATGGCAATAGAAACAATAATAATTCCTATAACCCATAAATTGTTTTTTAAATATTCTTTTCCTCCTAATAATTCGATAATCTTTTGGAAATATATGGACTCAATGGCTTTGTCGCCAATTATGCTGTCTATTGTAGTTTGAAGCACCAAGGGAGTTAGAGTAGTGAATAGTTGTGAAATAAGTATTGACAGCATTCCCAGGAAATAAATGAGCCTATAGCCTTCCATGAATTTTACTAATTTTTTTAAGTTCTTCATTTTCTCCCTCCTTATTAAAAAAACCATAGGAATAGACCTATGGTTATTTTGTATTAAAATAATTATTTCCATTATTCAAAAATACAAAAAACCACAGGCAAACACGCCTATGGTATAATTCCAGCAGCAAAAATTAAATAACATACCAAGGTCGTGTTTTCTTAACTATTAGTAATATTAAATTTTCTTTATTTTCAGTTATGATTCTTTTCTTTATCATTTAACACGACCTCCTTCCAGTTTTTGCTACAATGCCTACATTATCATTATATAGGATAATTAAAAAAAATCAAGATTATTTTTTAACAATAATAGGGGCAAAGATTATTTGCCCCTATTATTAGAAAGTAGTCTGTTAAACCAATTGTTGCCCTTTTTATTTAATATCCTGTAAAACCCCTCAATTTGAAGGTTTTTTTCATCACACAAGCTTTTTATTTCTTTCTCTAGTTCGCAGGGTACCTTTGCTGCTGTACCGCAGCTTGAGCTTACCTGCCTTGGAACAGGCATTAATTTTACATCAATGCCCTTGTTTTTTAGAACCTTTTCAAAAATTAATGCATGCTGGGTAATATGAAAAGTTACTACGCAATAATAATCATCCATTTAATCACCTGTTTATTATAAGCTTATATTCTCCGTTGTTTTCTTCAACGGATATATTAAAGCCTTTATTTTTTACAAATCTCGTAATATTTTCAACTGCCACCTTAGTATCAACCAATACTTCAAGATCAGTTTCATTGTTGTCTATGGCATTTTTAGTCATCATAACTGGTTCAGGGCAGGATCTTCCTCTAGCATCTATGACCTTAGCCATTTTTAGCAACCTCCTTAGTTTCAGACTTTTTAACTGTTCCCATGACTACAAAGTATGCTATAGCTAAAACAGCAATAATTCCAATTATTACTGCTATTCTTCCATTTAAAGTAGTTCCTTGGGCACTTGAAGCCAAACCAAAGTTGTGAGCAAAGGCTGCTCCTGCAATTAATCCTATTACAGTAATTCCTGCGTCTCCATCGCCTTGGCTTGCAAGTATAGTTTGCCTAATAGGGCATCCGCCAAGCAATACTGCACATAGCCCTACCAAAGTCATACCTAAAAAGTTCCAAAGATGGTCTGAATGAGCAATTGGCTGACCTGTAAAGCCTATCTTAAAAGAATTAAAATTAAGCACTAAGTTTCCTATTAGGTTGAATACTACAATTCCTATAATACCCCATAGATAATGAGTATCCTTTATTAGTATCATGTCTCTAAAAGCACCTGCAGTACAAATCCTAGTCCTTTGAAGTATGATTCCAACAACAGAGCCTAATATTAAGGATAATAAAACTGGTGCTGCCATTGAACCTGGACCTTCTTCACTGAATAGGATAAAGGCAGGTTTAACTATCAAGAAAATCAAAAGGACAATTGCAAAGGCTGGGAATATGAAACCCATAATTTTAGGCTGTTCTGTACTTCTTCCTAGGCTGTATCCTTTTTTAATAAATTGAACTCCGATAAAAATTCCAAATATATAGCCAATAAGCCCTACTACTGCATTTAAATCCCCATTTCCGATTCTAAGAAGCATTCTTAATGGACATCCTAAGAATACTAATGCACCAATCATTAGGAAAAACCCGAAAACGAATCTTATAAGTGGTGAAGAGCCACTTCTTACTTTAAAATCGCCTGTTAAATAGGATACTACAAATGATCCAAGGATAATTCCGATGATTTCAGGCCTTATGTATTGTACCGCAGCTGCTCTATGAAGACCTAAGGCTCCAGCTATATCTCTCCAGAAACATGCAATGCATATACCCATATTTCCTGGGTTTCCAAATTTTACAAGAATTGCACCAATTAGTCCGATGATTCCGCCAAAGATAAACATTTTTCGCTTGTCCGACATGCAATAACCTCCTTATTGAAAAAAATTTATCAATCTAACTAAATTATATATTTACAAAATCTTATATAGAAATAAAAAATATCTATAGCTTTTATAGGGCTATAGATATTTTTTATATGATTATTCAATTATTTCAAAAGGCACTCTTCTAATAATTTCATGTCCAATATCTTCAACACATTTTTGTGATAATCTATAATCCCTTCTTCTTTCATCTTCATAAGTTCCCTAGAAAGGGAAGGTCGTGGTATATTTAACAGTTCAGCCATTTTTTTTCGGCAAAATGGAAGGATTAGATATTTGTTTTTTTGCTTACTATATTCAAGTAAAATCATATTAGCTATTTTTTTCCTAATGCTGTCATAGGAAAGGTTAGTAATTCTTTCATTTAACATTAAGATTCTATTAGACAATACTGTTACAAAATTATTCAATACTTGATTATGCATTTTCATAAGGTTGATTATGTCGTTCTTGTCAATATACATTATTTCACAGTCTGTGGAAGCAATTACAGTTGCAGGATATTTATGCCTTGATGAAAACACCAAAGCTTCTCCAAAGACATTTCCTGCTTCAAAGAAGTTTATGGTTACAACTTTTCCTGATGGGAATGGCTTATGGATTTCCACATTTCCATCTAAGATTATGCACAAACTGTTGCAATCTTCACCTTCTATGGCAATTACATCATTTTTTTTGAATTTTTTTATGCTATAGGGTATATTAGAGATTAGAGATATTATTTCTTCTTTAGGGACATCTTTAAATAATATGGTCCTGCTTAAAGGTTCTAAATATTTCTCCATTACATCACCTTTCTATTTGAAAGTTAGTTATATTATACCATAGTTTATTTATCAAACTTACTCTACAAGTTGTTAAGAGATTTTAACAAAGTAATAAATGATAATTTTTTAGTTAGTTTGTATTAAATATGGGTAATAATTATAAAAATAAAGGACAATCAATAAAAGAAAAGGAGTAAATATTATGAATGATATTTTGCTGATAAACAAGATAAGCCCGCAAGACTATTCAAATGAAAAAAAGAAGGTTTTCTTTTTGCTTGGTGGAATGAATATTTCAAAAATAGAAAATAAAGTAGTAGATGTATTACATAATGAGGGAAAAATTGACTTAAAAGATATTGTATTAAAATATAATGGAGTAGAGCTTAATATTGCGACCCAAGATATTCCCAATATCGTGAAACTTCTATGTAAAGAAAATATTTCAATTTATAGTATCTATCAGGTATATAATCCTGATTTATAAGATACAAAAAAGTACCTGAGGCATTTAGCTTCAGGTACTTTTTTATTTTTAATGTAATTATCCATTTGAATAAGCATATTATTAATGCAAGGGGGGATTTAATGAAGAAGAAGTTATATATGTCTGTATTGATAATTACCTTGGTTATGGTTTTTTTGATATTAGGAAATTTAACAAATAAAATTTCAATGAAAAATAAAATAAAATCTGAAGATGTATACCTTAAAAACAGTTCTGGTAATTATGTTATTCTAGTAGAAGTACATAATAAGAAGTTAATGTTAATAGATAGAGAAAATGAAAAAGTCATAAAAACTTATCCAATAGCTACAGGGAAACCATCATCACCGACCCCCTTAGGTACTTTTAAAATAGTTGAAAAAGCCCAATGGGGTGAAGGTTTTGGCACTAGATGGCTGGGACTAAATGTACCCTGGGGTAAATATGGAATCCATGGAACCAATAGGCCAGAATCAATAGGTGGCAACTTATCAGCAGGTTGTATTAGAATGAGAAATAAGGACGTTGAAGAATTATATTCATTAGTCGGATATAATACTACTGTAGTAATCGTAAATGGGCTTTATGGGCCATTTGGCCAAGGATTTAGAGTTTTAAAGCCTGGAGACAGAGGTTCTGATGTACTTGAAGTCCAAAAAAGGCTAAAACAAAAGGGATATTACCAAGGCAGTTTAGATGGAATTTATGGAGAAACCATGAAATCTGCCCTGATTAAGTTTTTAAAAGACAATAATATTCCATTAACAGATAAAATAACTGCGGAAATATATGAAAAATTAGACATTATTCTAATGGAATAGATGCTAAAAATGTGCTAAAAAAGATAGGCAAAGCCTATCTTTTTTAGCATTTTTACTATCTAGTTGTGTTAGTTGGGCTAGTGTTACCGCTTAAATTTTGTTGAGCCATTCTTACTAGGTTCTTTGTGATGTATCCACCAACATAACCATTTTGTCTTGATGGTAAGTTTCCTTTATCCATTGAATCATAATTTGCCATTCCTAGTTCAGAAGCTATTTCTAACTTCATTTGATTTAAAGCTTGACGAGCTTCTGGTACAAGAATTCTGTTATTTCCTGTCTTGTTATTTGCCATTCATTTAGTCTCCTTTCATAAATAATTTTGTAAAACTTTGGTGTAGTAGTAGTATGTGTATTAAAAAAATTAATAATCATGCAATATTATGAAGTTAATAATTCTGTTTCCAATATTTCCAAAATTATCAATGTAAAAAATCAAAAGATTAATTGTCAAAAAAAGTATTTCCCTGGAAATTTGCTCACACCTGTATTGTTGTAACACAAATTGTTTTTTTGCGTAATATGTAATGAGTAAATTCGTTAGGGGGAGAGGAATATGGATAGAGACTATGGTGAAAACAATAGACCATGCTGCCCAGGAAGCCTAGCTAGGGCATGTGTTCCATTTCAAACAATGAATCAAGTATTCAGCCCAAGGGAAGCCCTAAAAGCAGGAACTCTATTCCCTGAATTGGTAAATTCAAAATTCAATACAGGTGTTAGTGATTGGGAGAGGAGTTGGAAATATGATGGATAGGGCACAAATCGAATTATTAATGGAGATAATGGAAGTTTCCTTTGTATTAGATGAAACTGCTTTGTATTTAGATACTCATCCTGATGATGAAAGGGCATTGAGATTACACAATAATGCTTCGCAAAGATATCAAGAATTGAAAGAAATGTACCAAGCAAGATATGGCCCGTTAACAAATAGGGACATGAGCAGACTTCCTTGGGGTTATATTGATGGACCTTGGCCTTGGGAAGTAGATTTTAATAATTTCTAAAGGAGGATTAATATGTGGTTTTATGAGAAGAAGCTGCAATATCCAGTAAGAGTATATTCAACAAATCCTGCTTTGGCTGCAATGATAATAGAACAATTTGGCGGAGCAGATGGAGAATTGTCTGCTGGCATTAGATATTTAACTCAAAGATGGACTATGCCAACTAATCAAGGAAAAGCAATTCTAACAGACATAGGCACAGAAGAGCTTGCTCATTGGGAGATTATAGGTACATTGGTATGGAAGCTTGTGAAAGATGCAAAACCTGAGCAAATAAAGGGAACACCTTTCGAAGCACATTACGTAAATCATGGCAAGAGTCCATTTCCACACGATGCTGCAGGAGTACCATGGGAAGCAAAATATATTAACTCAAAGGATGACCCAATTGCTGATTTACAAGAAAATATGGCAGCTGAAGAAAAGGCAAGGGCAACTTATGAATGGCTCATCCGCATAAGCGATGATCCAGGGGTAACAGATACTTTAAGGTTTTTGAGGGAAAGAGAGATTGTCCATTTTCAAAGATTTGGAGAAACATTGAGGATAGTTCAAGAATATATTGATAGCAAGAAATTTTATTAGGCATTTATGATGAATAAAAAAGAAAAATAGTCTTCAATATAGAAAGAGAATCGGGGTTTTCCCGATTCTTTTATGTTGCGTTTTGTTTTAGGTGGTAAATTGGACAAATATTATTGTGTTAGGTAGTTGTTAACAGAGTTAATAAAAAATGAGATACATTTTAATGTTTTTTGACATTTATTTCTTACATTTCTTATAATTATTGTTTTTGATTTAATTCCCTTTCTTATTAATCAAGTACCACTAGTGTGTCTTACTGTTCCATATAAATTAAGGAGTAACCTATTATAATACTGTAATCAAGAATTACAAATATTCTCTTAATCCTTCTCTGTTGAATCTAAAAACCAATCTGGACAGCCAATGTCCAACCAAAACTATGGGAATTAAAAAAATACCTACAGGTAGACTTATGAATAATAAGTCCAAATCAATAAGTTTAGCTGAAAACAAGCGATATAGCAAATAAATGGAATAAGGCAGAATGAGAAATAAGGCTGTAAGAACTCCAGGTGTATATCTCATAAGAAAAAGACTATGCCCTAAATGTGCAAAAACATGAACGAGCAGTGCTAAATTAAATCCGACAAAAAATAAATAATACTGTTTTTCAGCTGCTAACCAAGTTGCAGGAATAAAAACAATGAGTAATAAAAATACTGCGAAAGCAAATCGGTCTGATCGGATACTATTTAATGATTCGATACTTTTTTTAAATAGAGACGGTGTTTTTTGTTGGATATAATTATAGTTTTTCTTCATCCAAGATTCCACGAAAATAATTTCTTCTAAATCATGGATGATGAAAGCAATTAAAAACAACCATATAACAGAATTCAAGCTGATTACAGAATCCAACAAACTTAACATTACTCCCCTCCTCAGTTCAATTTGATTCTTGAACAAAGCACACAGGTCGGAAATGTATTGTTCCTTATGCATCTGGTAAATATTGAATTCACTGAATTACCGTCTGTTCCTTTGAATTTCTATTAGATTCATTTGCACACTTTTACATGTTCGAAGCCATTGCGAGCTTTTTCATTATTTGACTCAATTGGCAATAATGCTCTAAGATTATCATTCGATACTTTGGTGTACCTAACAACTGAAACCTTGATAGCTTCGGGTTCAAGACTCTTGGTTGAACAAAGGCAACTGGTCAGAGTATATTCCCAGCACATACTTTCGTTTCTCATTTGATTAGTCATACATTATTTTCTGTAGCTTAGTCACTATTTCAGTCATCTGTAGGCAGCCCCAAAGAATTTTACTATTCCATGTCATCATTATACAAAAAATATACCCATTACTCCCGAAAAATCTTGATTTATCAAATTTCTGCAGATAATTTTCTGATTCTAAATTAATTTTAGGAAAAGACCATGATAGATATTTCTTAAAATCCATTGTGTAGGTAAATAGAAAATCCTTCCATCAGAAGACGCAGTTACCTGACAGTGAAATCTCTAACCTAAGAGTGGGGGGGAGGGGAGTGGACCATTTTCACCTAACTATAGCTAGGTCAATGGGAGATAATAGGTACATTCTGCCACGCTGTCGTGTCCACCATGTCCAGTTTGCAAGAAGATATAGCAGCTGAAGAAAAGGCAAGGATAACTTATGAATAGCTAATCCGCGACCTGTTTCTATTTTTGTCGTCGACCTTCAATAGCACAAAAACCCTTGGAGATTGACGACAAATTAAAATACTAAATTTCAACATTTAACAGAAATCGTTGAAATATTTAGACGCATCTGATAAAATAAAAAATAAGCAAATAAGCTGCATGTACTGGGTTTGGATTCTACCTATAAGGAATTGAAACCTCCAACAGATGCTAATTGTTCAGCTATTATAGAGTGTTTGGATTCTACCTATAAGGAATTGAAACCCAATTGCGTCCACTAGATTAGCTCCTGCTTCTTCCGTTTGGATTCTACCTATAAGGAATTGAAACTCAATTTTGATTGATTTATAGCCAAAAGGTGGATTGTTTGGATTCTACCTATAAGGAATTGAAACTCTCCTCTTTCTACGAATTTTTCAGTCTTAATTTTTATGTTTGGATTCTACCTATAAGGAACTGAAATTGTGCATTATGCTTCATAAGGTTTATAACCTAATTAGTTTTTATGCTACCTATAAGGAATAATATCTACTACTGGTTACATTTTTTCATTGTACTTGACATTAAGATTTAATCTAAAATAATTTAAATCATAAAAGTTTATTTTATAACAAAAGGTTGTTATGAAATAACCTTTTTTATTTTTTGAAAAAATATAAATTTTAACTTATGAAAATTGCAGTAGTAAAATATAAATAAACAAGATATATAGTATTTGAATATAATAGTTAAATTAAAATCATAGGAGTGGTTAAATGGAAAGATTTAGGTTTCTTACTATTGAAGAATTAATAAATGAATTGGAAAATTATAAGTTTACTCAGCTACACATCCATCATACTTGGAAGCCTGCTCACAGTGCTTTTAATGGACAAAACCATATGCAGCTTCAAGAAGGAATGTATTACTATCATACAGTAGTCAATGGCTGGGAAGATATTGGGCAGCATTTAACTTTATTTCCAGATGGGAAATGGCTTACTGGAAGGCCTTTTAATAAAACTCCTGCATCCATATCAGGGTGGAATACTGGTGCCCTAGCTGTTGAAATGGTAGGTAATTTTGACTTGCCAGGTACAGGAGAGTTTAATAGCCAAGGATATGATAAGTTGGAGGGAAGGCAAAAGGAAGAAATACTAAAGTTAATAAAATATTTTATAGATAAATATGGAGAACATACTATTATTTTTCATCGAGACAATCCAAATACTACGAAAACTTGCCCTGGAACATCTTTAGATAAAGAAACTTTAATTAAAGAAGCAAAGCTCATTAATGAACCTTCTCCTTGGGCAAAAGAAGCTTGGCAGTGGGCTATAGAAAATGGTATTACAGATGGGACAAATCCCAAGGAAGTGGCAACAAGAGAACAGGTTATTACAATGATATTTAGAGCAATTAAGATGATAAAATAAGATTTATTATTGAAATAATCAAAAAAAGCTATAGATTCAACGGTTGATTTTATCGTGTTCAGTTGATAAAATAATGTAAAGGATACAAATGTGTCCAAGTTTTATTATGAAAGGGGGATTTATGATGAACGCAATGACTGCTGAAAACTTGAGATCTGCTTTTGGTGGAGAATCTCAAGCTCATATGAGATATAGAATATGGGCTGAAAAAGCTGAAAAAGATGGTTTCCCAAATGTTGCTAGATTGTTTAGGGCAACATCTGATGCTGAACAAGTACATGCAACATATCATTTCAAAGCATTAAAGGATGTAGTAGGTGATTTCTCAGTAACTTCAGGTGCAGTATTTGGATATACTTCAACTTCTGAAAACCTACAAGGAGCTATTAATGGAGAAGTTCATGAAGCTACTCAAATGTATCCAGCATACATAGCTGTTGCTGAAATGCAAAATGAACAAGAAGCAATAAGAGCTTATAAATATGCTATTGAAGCAGAAAAAGTTCATGCTAAATTATTTACAAAAGCAAAAGAAGCAGTAGATGCTGGAAAGGATTTAGAAGCTAAGACTGTTAAACTTTGTCCAGTTTGCGGATATGTCACTATAGATGGTGATGAAGACAAGTGCCCACTTTGCGGTGCTAAAAAAGATGTATTCATAGAATATTAATCATTATACTGCTAGATATGTTTCATATCTAGCAGTATAATTTTATTATTACATAAAGTTTAATGGGGTGTTTATTTGATAGTTGAAACAATTATATTATCATTCATAATAGGGAAACTACGAAGAGGCAGCATTAAAAATTTGGCAAAGCTAAATATTAATAAGTCTTATATATTTATCATATCTTTCATTATTGAAATTTTATCCTTAATCATCATTACCAGATTTAATTGGCAATTAAGCAGTATATTGGAAAGATATTTTCCCTATATTCATGTACTGTCTTACCTATTATTAATATTAGGCCTTGTGATGAATTATAATGAAAAAGGATTTAGGTTGGTACTACTTGGTACAATATTAAACTTTATGCCAATAGCCTTAAATAAAGGCAAGATGCCAGTATCTATTGATGCTCTAAAATTTTCAAGTTTATACAGTGAGTTAAAATTGTTAAAAGAAGGCAGAATACTGACTCATGTTCTAGAAAATGAAGCTACAAAGATGGGTATACTTGGGGACATAATTCCAATTCCCAAACCTTATCCATTACCAAAAATTATAAGCATTGGAGATATTTTCATTGCTTTAGGCTTATTTGTAGTTATTCAAAAATACATGCAAAAAGATTGAAAGGAAGCTAAATATTGTAAACCCTTTTTTAGGGTTTATTTTTTTATTTTTTGGCAGAATATATTTAGAAAAAGGAGGTAATGAATTGGAACCAAGATTAGTCATTATCGCCATAATTCCAGCTGCCATAATAATATTTGGAATTTATCTAAGTGACAGACACGACAGAGAGCCATTTAGAATTCTCCTTTTAACATATATATTAGGCGCCCTTACAGTTATTCCATCTATTATAGTTGAGGAAATACTTGTTTCATTTAACATATTTCCAGGAGTTTTGGGAGCATTTTACAATGCCTTTATAGTAGCAGCATTGACGGAGGAATATTTTAAAAGGCTAGCTGTCTTAAGATATCCTTATAGAACGAAGTTCTTCAATGAAAAGCTGGATGGAATAGTTTATTCCGTATTTGTTACCATGGGCTTTGCTACAGTGGAGAACATCATTTATGTTGCTTTTAGGTATACAAATAATCCTTTTATTGGGCTATATAGGGGCATATTTTCAGTGCCTGCCCATGGTGTTTTTGGGATAACGATGGGATATTACTTGTCGCTTTCAAAATTTGATACTGATATAGATAGAAAGAGAAAAAACATGAGAAAATCGTTGACTATGCCAGTTATCATGCATGGATTGTTTGACTTTATTCTAATGGCGGGCATACCAGAACTGACATTAATTTTCATCCCATACGTAATATTCTTGTGGGTATTAAATCAACGAAGATTGGCAAATTTTATGTATGATTCCAGAAATAGAGTTATAGGTTTGAAGAAAGAAAAATAAGCTTCTATTGTATAATATGGTGACAAATTATAAAATAAATGGTAGAATCAATCTACCATTTATTTTTTTAAGGAGATATCCATGAAAAGAAAGTTCAGTGTAATAATAATTCTTATTTTATCATTTTTTATAATTGGATTTATAAGTGCTATTTTTTTTGAGTACTATAGGGGCATAGATAGAGGAGGAGAAGCTGTTGTCAATTTAGACGAAGAAGATAATGATGTAGGGGATACTCAAGAGGAAGAAGAGATTCCCGAAGAGCCAAAGATATCCAATATAAAGATTTTAGCTGTAGGAGATATAATGTTTCATTCGCCCCAGTTTAAAGCTGCTTTTAACAAAGAAACTAATGAATATGATTTTACTCCAGTATTTAAACATGTGAAGAAATATATTGAATCAGCAGATATTGCCATTGGAAACCTTGAAACAGTAATTGCAGGAGAAGAATTTGGATACTCTGGATTCCCAAGGTTCAATTCTCCAGAAGCTGTTTTATTTGCCCTAAAGGATGCAGGATTTGATATCTTATCAACATCAAATAATCACTGCTTGGATCAAGGGAAAAAGGGCTTGATAAATACCATAGACAATGTTTACAAGCATGGAATGAAAAATATTGGTACGTATAAGGAAGAAAATAAGATTTTGATAGAAGAAATAGATGATATAAGAATCGCATTTCTGTCGTATACTTATGGCCTTAATGGATTGGATTCATTATTAACAGAAGAAGAATTGGGATATATGGTAAATTTAATTGATGAAGATAGGATTAAATCCCATATTGATGAAGCTAAGGCAAATGAAGTTGACTTAATAGTAGTAGTTATCCATTGGGGCAATGAATATCATCGGGAACCTTCTCAGCATCAAATTGAATTAGCTGAAAAAATAATAGACTGGGGTGCAGATGTTATATTTGGAAGCCATCCCCATGTAGTGCAGCGTTCACAAATAATAAATAAAGATGGTAAAGATAGATTTATCATTTACTCTATGGGGAATTTTCTCTCTAATCAAAGACAAGAAACCGTAGGAAATCGTTATACAGAAGATGGGATTATGGTTCAACTTGAAATAGAAAAAGATGTTACAAATAATGTAACAGTCATTAAAAATATACATTATATTCCAACATGGGTTTATAAATACAGAGATAATTTAAAGCTTGTCTATGAGATTTTGCCTATAAAGGATTACTTAAATGGCGAAATTGATATTGGAGATGAGGGCATTTTAAGAGAAAGAATTGAAAGGTCATATTATGATACTATGGACAAAATGCAGCAATTTTCGACTATTTCAGAATTAAATAATTAAATTAATATATTCATATTTAGCATAATTATTATATAATTATAGGTAGAAAAATAATTAAAGGTGTGGTTGACCTTGGAATTTATTAGAGGATTATTTTCCAACATGAGAATTAGAGATATAATCGATATTATTATTGTAGCAGTGGTTCTTTACAAGGTATTTACATTGATAAGAGAAACTAGAGCGGAACAGTTGATAAAAGGTATTTTTGCTATTTTTGTTTTTGAGAAAATAAGCGGTGAAGGATGGCTTGAGTTATATACTATTAACTGGATATTGAGAAATACCATGACAGTTGGAGTAATTGCCATTCTTATTGTGTTTCAACCTGAACTTCGTCGAGGATTGGAATACATAGGTAGGTCTAGTTTTTTTACTAAATCATTTCTTGAAATTAAAGGCGAAAACATCTCTAAAACAGTAGACGAAATTGTCGAAGCTTGTGCTTCCCTGTCTAGGCAAAGAATAGGAGCTTTAATTGTATTGGAAAGGGAAACTGGCCTAAATGAAGTGGCTCAAACCGGCACTATGATTAATGGCTTAGTTTCCAGCGACCTGCTCATCAATATCTTTATTCCCAATACCCCATTACACGACGGAGCAGTAATAATTAAAGATGATAGAATAAAAGCTGCTGCATGCTTTTTGCCTTTAACAGATAATATGAACATCAGCAAGGAACTTGGTACAAGGCATAGGGCTGCATTAGGCATTTCTGAAAGGTCTGACTGCCTAGCAATTGTAGTTTCTGAGGAAACAGGTTCTATTTCTATTGCTGAAAATGGCACATTGGCAAGGCATCTTGACACAAAGACACTTAGGCAGATACTAATGGATATGTATGAGCCCAAGGATGCACCTCAGAATTTGCTAGCTAAATGGAGGAGAAAAAATGAAAATGAGCAAGGAGAAAAATGATTTGACTTTAAAAATCTTTGCTCTTATTATAGCTTTTGCGTTGTGGAGCTATGTAATGAGTGAAGTAAATCCAGATAGAACTGATACAATTCGCAATATCCCTGTTGTATTCAACAATTTAGAAACCCTTGAAAGACAGGGCTTAGTCCTTATGGAACCAAAGGAAGCTACTGTTACAGTTAGAGTAAAGGGCAGAAAATTTGATATGGCAAATTTTGATTCTAAAAAGATTAAAGCCTTTGTTGATTTAAGTGGGTATGGAGAAGGGCAAATCAAAGTTCCAGTTCAAGTGGTTTTAGAGGATTCAAGCAATATTTCAGTAGAAAGAATTGAACCGTCAGAAATACTATTTAAATTTGACAAGTTAATAAGCAAGCAAAAAACTGTGACCATAAAAACTGTTGGAGAGTTGGGTCCTGATTATGTTTTAGGAGTCATGACAACAAAACCTGAAAGTGTATTAATATCCGGGCCTAAATCTTGGGTAAATGAAGTAGCTGAAGCAATTGTAGAAGTTGACTTAAGTGGAAGAAAGGAAAGCAGCCCAGATGTGACATTGCCTATTCAGTTAGTGGATGAAGATGGTGAAGTAGTTAGTGGTGTAAGCTATGAACCAACAGTAGTAGATGTAAATATTCCTATTTATAGAAAAGTTATAGTACCAATTGAATTGCAGACAGAAAATCATCTACCAGAAAATTATGAAATTACAAATGTTACTATTAATCCAAGCAGAATTGCTTTAAAAGGCGACAACAGTATCGTACATTTAACTTCTATTCAAACAAAGCCTATAGATATTAATGCATTATTAGAAAATCCAACAATGGAAGTTGAGTTGGATTTACCACCAAATGTATCTTTAGTCAATCCCAATGAAAAAATAATGGTTTCAGTTACAATTGAAGAAGTATCAGTAAAGACTTTTGAATTCTCTTTAAGAGAAGTATCTGTTAGAAACCTAGATGAAGATTATAAAATTTCTGATGAGGATTTATCGAAGACAATATTAGTTACCTTGAAAGGAAGCAAGCAGCTAATGGAAGAAATGACAAAAGATGATTTTAATGTTTATATAGATTTAAATTTATTAAAAGGAGGCGAGCATGAGGTATATTTGCAATTTGACTTGCCATGGGGAGTTACAGTAGAAAATGTTAGTCCTCAACCTATTGACATTCGACTTATAAGTGATTAATTTCACTGAAATATCATATTATTAAAGAAGAATTAGAAACATAAAAGAGGTGAAATAAAATGGCTAAATCATTTAACGATGTATTAGAATTGGCAAAACAAAAAGGTCCCAAAAAAATCGCTGTAGCCTGTGCCCATGATTTGGAGGTATTAATTGCAGTAAAAAATGCTGTTGAGCGTAGTATTATTGAGCCAATTTTAGTAGGCGATAAGGACAAGATATTAGAATTGGCCAAAGAAATAGGTTTAAACCTAGAAAACATTGAAATCATCGACGAAAAAGATAAGGAACAAGCATCCAGAATTGCAACAAGCCTTGTAAGCAGCGGGAAAGCTGACATTTTGATGAAAGGGCTTGTAGATACATCTATCATCATGAAGCAAGTCTTAGACAAGGAAATTGGCTTAAGAACAGGTAAAGTAATTTCACATGTAGCTGTTTTCAGTGTGGGTACTTATCACAAGATGTTTATGGTGACTGATGCAGCCATGAATATAGCACCTGACCTAAATCAAAAGAAGGAAATTATTGAAAATGCTGTAGAGTTGGCTAAAGCATTGGGGATTGAAAATCCAAAGGTAGCAGTATTAGCTGCGAAGGAAAAGGTATCACCTAAGATGGAAGCAACTGTTCATGCTAAAGAATTAGCGGAAATGAATCAAAGAGGAGAAATTAAAGATTGCATAGTAGATGGTCCTTTTGCTTTAGACAATGCTGTATCTAAGGAATCAGCAAAAATTAAGGGAATAACCAGCGAAGTTGCAGGAGATGCTGACATATTGCTTGTACCTGATATTGAAGCTGGCAATGTACTATATAAATCATTGACATTCTTAGGCAATGCAAAGTCTGCTGGAGTTATAATTGGTGCTAAATCACCTATCGTTTTAACTTCAAGGGCAGATAATGATGAAGCTAAATTAAATTCCATAGCATTAGCAGTTTTACTAGCATCAAAATAGGAGGGTTTTATGAGTAGGTTATTAGTTATTAATCCAGGGTCAACATCAACAAAAATTGCAGTTTTTGATGATGAAAATGTAATTTTAGAACAAACACTTAGGCATTCTGCAGAAGAAATCAATTCATATAAAAGAATCTACGACCAATATGAATTTAGAAAAGAAATAATTTTAAATGCCTTAAAAGAAAACAACATTCCTCTTGAATCTTTGGATGCTGTAGTAGGCAGAGGAGGGCTTCTAAAACCTATAGAAGGTGGAACTTATGAAATAAATGAAGCCATGCTTGAAGATTTAAGACAAGGAGCTAGGGGAGAACATGCATCAAATTTAGGTGCCATAATCGCAAATGAAATAGCAAAGGGCTTGAACATACCATCATTTATCGTAGATCCCGTAGTTGTAGATGAATTACAAGATGTAGCTAGGATTACTGGCCTTAAAGGGACAGAAAGAGTATCTATTTTCCACGCATTAAATCAAAAGGCTGTAGCACGAAGGCATGCTAAAAGCTTAGGTAAGAGATATGAAGATTTAAATCTTATAGTAGCCCATTTAGGCGGAGGAATCTCAGTTGGAGCCCATGAAAAAGGAAGAGTTATAGATGTAGCCAATGCACTAGATGGCGAAGGGCCATTCTCACCAGAAAGAGCAGGTGGCCTTCCAGTTGGACAAGTAATTGATTTATGCTTCTCTGGGAAATACACCAAGGAAGAAATAAGGAAAATGATAGTAGGAAAAGGTGGCATAGTTTCATACTTAGGTACCAATGATGCAAGAGAAGTATCTAAGCGAATGCACGAAGGAGATAAATATGCTGAATTAATCTATTATGCAATGGCATATCAAGTAGCAAAGGAAATAGGAGCCTGTGCTGCAGTGCTAAAGGGGAAAGTCGATGGAATTTTAATTACAGGCGGAATTGCTTATGACAAGGAATTTGTTTCCTGGATAGAAGAAAGGGTTAATTTCATTGCTCCCGTAACTGTTTATCCAGGAGAAGATGAACTTACTGCATTGGCCCAAGGAGGACTTAGGGTCCTAAGGGGCGAAGAAAAAGCTAAAATATATAAGTAATAGGATGGTAAAATTATGTTGAAAGACAAGAGGATAAGGATAATATCTGGTCATTATGGTAGTGGCAAATCTGAATTTAGTATAAATTATGCTGTGAAGTTGGCTGAAATGGGGAAAAAAGTTGCACTAGCAGATTTGGATGTCGTAAATGTATACTTTAGGTCAAGGGAAAAAGCTGATGAACTGGAAAGATTAGGAATTAGAGTAATAGCTGGCCAAATAGAAGCTCCAGCTTTAGATGTTCCATCGATTTCAGCAGAAGTATACGCTCCTTTGCAGGATGAAAGCTACGATTTTGTAATAGATGTAGGTGGAGATCCAGTAGGGGCTAGGGCCTTAGGAAGATATGTGGACTACTTTAAAGAAGGTAAGTATGATATGTTTTATGTTTTAAATGCCAATAGGCCTGAAACTCATACTGTGGAAAAGGCTTATGAGTACATGATTAAGATACAGGACACATCAAGGGCCAAGTTCACAGGAATTGTAAACAATACTCATATGTTAAAATCCACAACTGTGGAAGATGTATTAAGAGGACAAGAATTGGCTTTAAAGCTAAAGGAAAAAACTGGCTTGCCAATAAAATATGTTGCAGTGTTGGAACATTTAGTCCCAGAACTTCCCAAGGATTTAGAAGGAGAAATATTCCCAATAAAGCTCTACTTAAGGGATGAATGGATGTTATAAGCTTTTAACTTATTAATTAAGGAGGGTTAATATGGCAAAGGGTAGAGTAACTTTCGATGTTGACAGATGCAAAGGTTGTGAGCTTTGTACAACTGTTTGCCCAGTCCATATAATTGCTATGGATAGGACAAGGATTAATGCAAAAGGCTATAATCCAGCAACAGTAACCGATATAGATAAATGTATCGGTTGTGCAAACTGTGCAACAATTTGCCCTGATATAGTTATTACGGTTGAAAGATTTTAATTAAACTGTAAGGAGGGTTAACAATGGCAAAAGTACTTATGAAAGGTAATGAAGCTATAGGAGCTGCAGCTATTGAAGCTGGTTGTAGGTACTTTTTTGGTTATCCTATAACTCCTCAATCAGAATTACCTGAATATATGGCTAGAGAATTACCAAAAGTAGGCGGTGTATATTTACAAGCAGAATCTGAAGTAGCAGCAATTAATATGGTTTATGGTGCTGCTGGGGCAGGAGCAAGGGTTATGACATCTTCTTCAAGCCCTGGAATATCTCTAAAACAAGAAGGTATATCATATTTGGCTGGTGCAGAATTGCCATGCCTAATAGTTAATATAATGAGAGGTGGCCCAGGTCTAGGAAGTATTCAACCATCACAAACCGATTATTTCCAAGCTACAAGAGGTGGCGGAAATGGAGACTACAGATTAGTTGTATATGCTCCATCTAATATACAAGAAATGGTAGATTTGATTATTGAAGGTTTTGATGTTGCAGACCAATATAGAAACCCTGTAATGATTCTAGGCGATGGAATGCTTGGACAAATGATGGAACCTGTTGAATTTAGACCTCCAAAGAAAAGGGAATTACCTCCTAAAGATTGGGCAACAACAGGTACTGGTGGTAAGAGAAAACCAAATATCATAAACTCCTTGTACATTGCAGCAGAAGATTTGGAAGTTCACAATAAGAAGCTTCAAGAAAAATATAAGAAGATTAGGGAAAACGAAGTAAAAGTTGAATCTTATAATATTGAAGATGCTGATGTTGTTATATCTGCATTTGGTACAGTTGCAAGAATTGCTAAAACAGCTATAGCAAAACTTGAAAAAGAAGGATATAAGGTTGGAATGATTAGACCAATTACATTGTGGCCTTATCCTTATGATGAATTTAAGAAAATAAATCCAAACTGCAAAGGAATTCTTACTGTAGAAATGAATTCTGGACAAATGGTGGATGATGTTAAGATAGCAGTAGAAGGTAGATTCCCAGTATACTTCTACGGAAGGACTGGAGGAATGGTTCCTACACCAGAAGCCATAATTGAAAAGGTTAAGGAAATATGTGGAGGTGAAAGATAATGGCTATAGTATTTCAAAGGACTAAGGGACTAACAGATGTGCAAACCCACTATTGTCCAGGATGCACCCACGGTATTATCCACAGGTTAGTTGGGGAAGCTTTGGAAGAACTAGGGCTATTAGATAAAGCCATAGGAGTTGCACCTGTAGGATGTGCAGTATTTGCATATAATTATTTCAACTGCGACATGCATGAAGCTGCTCACGGTAGAGCACCAGCTGTTGCAACTGGTATAAAGAGAGTTCATCCTGATAAATTTGTATTTACTTATCAAGGCGATGGCGATTTGGCAAGTATAGGTACTGCAGAAATAGTTCATGCTGCTCACAGAGGAGAAAAGATATCAACTATATTTGTAAATAATGCTATCTATGGTATGACTGGCGGGCAAATGGCACCTACTACTCTAGTTGGACAAAGAACTACAACTTCACCTAATGGTAGAAGTGAAGAACACTGCGGTAAACCAATTAGAATAAGTGAAATGCTAGCAACAATTGATGGTGCAAAATTTGTTGAAAGAGTAGCAGTTAATACTCCAGCTAACATAAGGAAGGCTAAAAAAGCCATAATTGAATGCTTCAAGGTACAAATGGAAGGCAAAGGATTCGGCATAGTAGAAGTATTGTCTACATGTCCTACTAACTGGGGAATGACAGCTCCTGAAGCTATGAAATGGTTAGAGGATAACATGATACCATATTATCCTCTTGGAAACTTCAAACGACCAGAGGAGGCTGAATAGAATGGAAGAAAGAATAGTAATAGCTGGCTTTGGTGGTCAAGGGATAATGGCAATAGGCCAACTTCTAACCTATGCAGGTATGATGGAAAATAAAAATGTATCATGGTTGCCTTCCTATGGGCCTGAAATGAGAGGAGGAACTGCTAACTGCAACGTTATAATCTCAACTGATGCAGTAGGTTCTCCAGTAGTTACAGAATCTACAGCAGCTATCGTCATGAATAAACCTTCCTTAGATAAATTTGAAAAATCAGTAATGCCAGGAGGAAAGCTATTTATAAATTCATCCCTTATAGATAGAAAGGCTACTAGAGATGACATAGAAGTTTATTATATTCCTGCCAATGAAATTGCAAATGAATTAGGCAATATCAAGGTAGCTAATATGGTTATGCTAGGCGCTTTTATAGAAGCAACCAATGTAGTACAAAAAGAAAACATATTCGATAAAGCATTCGTAGAAGTATTTGGTGAAAAGAGGCTAAACTTAATACCATTAAATAAGGAAGCCTTTGAAAGAGGAGCAAAATTAATAAGAGAACAAAAAGTTGCTTTATAATCAAGGTTTATTGCCAATAAATGGAGTAGGATTAAGAATCTTACTCCATTTTTATTTTTAACTTCAATTTTGTAAAATGAATTGCTCTTTGTTTCAAAATAGCCATTCAGTATTGGTTTAAAGATATCTGAAAAATGGTGTATAAATATGTAGGAAAGTGTAATAAAAAAATACTTCAAATAAATTGACAATATTGATTTTTATAATATTAATTTTTCACTTATGTTTGTTAACAATCGAAAATTAAATACTCAAGAATATATAAATAACCAATTAAATGATTATTATGCAATACTTACTCATATTGTTTTAGATATAGAAAGATATTGCAATCGCGACTACTTTAATGGTGAAGAGGTTTATATTGGAAGGTTGTTAGAGACCTCTTTATGTATAGGTGTGTGAGTATCTATCTTTTATCATATTTATTGACAGGGTTTTTTTGTGAGAAAAATGGGATGTTTTTATGCTTTTACATTTATTACAAAATTACACATATTATCACTTATTGTATAATTTTTGCACAAAAAAAATTTTGCAAATTATAGAACTTTATGTTATAATATCCAATGAAAACTTTATATGGAATAAGCTGAATTCTTTATAGTAATTCTAATTAAAGAATTATTATAAAGAAGCGGGGGAACCAATCATTGGGGTGAATCCTTTTATAGGTAGGGCATATCCCTTTTGCCCGAACCCGACAGCTAACCTCGTAAGCTTCTAAAGGGGGCAAGTGTATTTGTAATAAACTATGGATGCCCATAGTTTTTTTTATACGTTGGAACAAGTTGACATAAAATTTACAAATAAATATATGGGAAAGGGGAGATTGAATGAAGAAGGATTTGACGTTTGCTGTATTAGGTGCTGGTAATGGCGGTATGGCAATGGCTGGTTATTTGTCGATGATTGGTTATAAGGTTAATTTATATAATAGAACTTTTGAACATATACTACCGCTTATTAAAAATCCCACGATTACCCTAACGGGAGAAGTGGAAGGAGTAGGGATTTTAAATAAAGTGACCAATGCAATTCAGGATGCCATAGAAGGTGCAGATGTGATAATGGTTACGGTTCCAGCAATGGGACATTATCCTTTGGCAGTTGCTATGGCACCATATTTAACTGATGGTCAGGTAATAGTACTTAATCCAGGGCGTACTGGAGGAGCACTGGAGGTCTATGAAACCATAAGGAGACACAGCCCAGATAAGGATATAATAGTTGCAGAAGCACAGACTTTCATATACGCTTGTAGAACAACTTCAAGCAACAGTGCTCATATCTTTCAGGTCAAAAATGAAGTTAAATTAGCTTCTATCCCATCTGAAAAGACCGATTATGTTATAAATCTTTTGAAATCTGCGTATCCACAATTTATTCCTGCGAGAGATGTTTTGGAAACAAGTATAAATAATTATGGAGCGATTTTCCATCCTGCCCCCACCTTATTAAATAGTGGTCATATCGAAAGAGGCTGTCCTTTCGAGTACTATATTGAGGGTATCACCCCATCTATTGGTAGTTTCCTAGAAAAAATGGATAATGAAAGAATGGAAATTGGTAGAGTTCTTCAAGTAGAAGTATTATCTGCCAAAGATTGGCTAAATGAGACTTATGGTGCCAATGGCAGAAACTTATATGAAACTGTGCAAAATTGCAAGGCATACAAAGGGTTACAAGCACCAAAGGGATTACACATTAGGTATATCTATGAAGATGTTCCATACAGCCTAATACCATTGGCATCAATAGCAAAAGAATTAGGTATAAAAACTCCAGCTATTAATTCCATCATAAATTTGGCATCACTTATGACAGGAAAAGATTTCTATGAAGATGGAAGAACTATTGAAAGATTAGGTCTTAAAGGATTATCTGTTTATGAAATGCACAGGTTTGCTCAAACTGGTAAAGTTGAAAAGAAAGATGAGGAGGTGGTTGCTTAATGAAGAAGATAATTGCAGGGACTTTGGGAAATTGCGTCCATGTTGCGGGTATAATGAATTTTCTAAATTTGGCACAAAATGAAAACTATGAAACAGAATTCATTGGCATTGGGAAAACTGTAGATGAATTAATTGAAATCATAAAGGAAAAAAATCCTGATATTGTTGCATTATCCTATAGGCTTACTCCAGAGCCATTGAATAAGATTCTAGAAGAATTAAAAGAAAAGATTGAAAAGAATAACTTACAGCACCTAACTTATCTATTTGGGGGCACTGAACCAACTGCATCAGTTGCCAAAAAATGGGGTATCTTTTCTAAGATTTTTGATGGAAGCGAAGACATAGATGAAGTAATTGCTTACTTAAAAGGAAAAGATTATTCTGTTGAAGAATCATATCCTAGAGATTTGATTTCAAGAATAAAATCAAAATCCCCTTATCCTATACTAAGACATCATTTAGGCTTGCCATCTGTAGAGGAAACAGTGGAAGCTATAAAGAAAGTAGCGGAAGCAAAGGTTATTGATGTAATATCTATCGCACCCGACCAAAATGCTCAAGAATTCTTCTTTGACCAAGAAAAAATGGATGAAAGGTTGAATGGTGCAGGAGGAGTTCCAGTAAGGACAGAAGAAGACTTTATTAAGCTATATGAAGCTGCTCAAAGAGGGAATTATCCATTGCTTCGCTGCTACAGTGGAACAAGGAATATCATCAAATATGCTGAGCTTCTTCAAAGGACAATACACAATGCTTGGTGTGCAGTGCCATTGTTCTGGTACAGCGAGCTAGACAGGAGAAGTACAAGGCCATTAATAGAGGCCATAAAGGAAAATCAACAAGTAATGAAATGGCATGGTGAAAGGAATATTCCTGTTGAAGTCAACGATCCACATCACTGGAGCTTAAGGGATGCCCATGATGCAATCGGTGTTGCAGCTGCATACTTGGCAGCATATAATGCGAAGAAAATGGGAGTAAAAGATTATATTGCACAGTACATGTTCAATGTACCAGCCACAATTTCACCTGAAAAGGACTTGGCTAAGATGTTGGCAAAAATTGAACTAGTAGAAAGATTAGCTGATGAAAACTTCAGGGTATACAGACAAGCAAGAGCAGGGCTTGCAAGCTTTCCAACCAACCTATATCAAGCAAAAGGGCAATTGGCAGCGTCAGCATACCTCGCAATGGCAATTAAGCCACATATTTACCATGTAGTTGGATACTGTGAAGCTCACCATGCAGCTAGGGCAGAAGACATCATAGAATCTGCCATGATAGTTAGAGGCGTTATAAAGAATGAATTCCTTGGAACAGTAGATATGACTAAAGATAAAACCGTTCAAGAAAGAAAGAATGAATTAATCAAGGATGCAAAGGTTATATTAGATGCAATAAAATCACTAAATCCAAAAGCAGAAGACCCATTAGCTGACCCAGAAACATTAACTGAAGCTGTAAGAGTAGGAATCCTAGATGCACCACATCTAATAGGTTCCAATACTGCTAGAGGCAAATTAAGGACTAGGATGGTCAGTGGTGCACTATATGCCTACGATGAAAAGAATGGCAGAATCATAAAAGAAGAAGAAAGGATAAACAGCATATTAAAAGAAATAGCAGTTAAATAATAAAAAGGCCTTTCCTAAGTTTAGAAGGAATCTATAACTTAGGAAGGGCCTCTTTATTTATTCCAGTGCAAATAAGAATTCTCCTTCGCATGCAACTTCATCACCTACGTAAGCCTTACCTTGCCCAATGCCTATAGCCCCTCTAATTTTAGTAAGTTCCACTTCTATTTTTAAAGTATCTCCTGGGATTACTTTTCTTTTGAACCTTACCTTGTTTATACCTGCAAATAATGGTGTTTTTCCCTTGTATTTATCGCAGGATAATAGTATTACAGCACCAACTTGGGCCATGGCTTCTACTATTAAAACACCGGGCATTACTGGATAGTTTGGAAAATGTCCCTGAAAAAATGGCTCGTTTATGGTAACATTTTTAAAGCCTGTACCTTTAACTCCTGATTCTTCAACAATTACTTTATCTACTAGAAGAAATGGATACCTGTGGGGAATAATATCCATAATATGTTGAATATTGAATGAATTTGTCATAAAATTCCTCCCTTGTTACTAATATAAATTGTATTGATTATTTTTTTTAAGTCATATATACTTTTTGATATGAAATTTTTTTCATAGCACATTTAATAATATAATCTAAATCTTATTAATTTTCAAACAAAATTTAATAATTCAGAGGAGGTGATGAAATAATAAAAAATATGCACAACTAAATATGGAGGTGGAAGATGGAGAAAATCTATGTGGGCATTTCTGGTATAGGAAGTTATGTTCCAGAAAAGGTAGTAACAAATCATGATTTAGCCAAAATAGTGGATACATCAGATGAATGGATAGTAGAGAGGACAGGCATCAGAGAAAGGCGAATTGCTGAACAAGATTTAGCTACTTCAGATATGGCATCTATTGCAGCAAAAAGAGCTTTAGAGGACGCAAAATTAAGTGCAGAGGATATTGGCCTTATAATTGTGGCAACTGTTACTCCAGACCATGCTTTTCCATCTACTGCGTGCATCGTCCAAAAGAATATTGGAGCTATTAATGCAGCAGCTTTTGATATAAGCGTTGGATGTACTGGATTTGTATATGGACTTGTAATTGCTGAGCAGTTTATTAAATCAGGATTTTATGAAAAAGTTCTTGTAATTGGAGCAGAAACATTATCAAAAATAGTTGATTGGCAGGATAGAAATACCTGTGTGCTGTTTGGAGATGGAGCAGGAGCATGCGTTTTAGAAAGATGCGAAGAAAAGATGGGTATTCTTGCTTATGAGCTTGGTTCCGATGGCGCAAATGGTTCTCTTTTAATACAGCCAGCAGGTGGTTCTAGATTGCCAGCCAGTGAATTTACAGTAAAGAACAGGATGCACTTTATAAAAATGGATGGAAGAGAAGTATTTAAATTTGCAGTAAGAGTAATGGATAAGGCATCCCAAAGTGTAATTGAAAAAGCCAATTTAGAACTAAAGGATATTGATTTTCTAATTCCTCATCAAGCAAATATAAGAATAATTGAGGCAGCAGCAAAGAAATTGAAATTGGAGCAAAGTAAGATCTACGTAAATCTCAACAGATATGGCAATATGTCTTCAGCCTCTATTCCTGTAGCCCTTAAAGAAGCAGTTGATGAGAAAAAAATAAAGCAAGGTGACAATGTGCTATTGGTAGCATTTGGCGCTGGTCTTACTTGGGCTTCAATGATTATTAAATGGAATAGGAGGGAAGAAGATAAATGTTTCATACCAGAATAACCGAACTGTTGAACATTAAATATCCAATACTTCAAGGTGGAATGGCTTGGGTAGCAACCCACGAACTAGCTGCAGCAGTGTCAGAAGCAGGCGGGCTAGGAATAATTGGGGCAGGGAACGCTCCTGGAGAAGTTATTAGAGATGAGATAAGGAAATTAAGGAAACTTACTGACAAACCCTTTGGAGTAAATGTCATGCTGCTTTCTCCAAATGCTGAGGATATTGTAGGTATAATATGTAGTGAAGGAGTACCTGTAGTTACGACAGGCGCAGGAAGTCCAGGGAAATATATTGAAAAGTTAAAAAAGCATAATGTGAAAGTCATACCTGTTGTACCTACAGTGTCCTTAGCTAAAAGATTGGAACGGGAAGGTGTAGATGCGTTAATTGTTGAAGGAACAGAAGCAGGAGGGCATATAGGAGAAATCACTACTATGGCTTTGGTACCTCAAGTAGTTGATGCAGTAAAGATACCAGTTATTGCTGCAGGAGGAATAGCTGATGGAAGAGGTTTTTTAGCAGCCCTTAGCTTAGGCGCAGAAGGCGTGCAGATGGGAACTAGATTTGTATGTTCCACAGAATGCAGGGTTCATCCTAATTACAAAGAAGCCATTGTTAAAGCTAAAGATAGAGATGCATCTGTAACAGGAAGAAGCATAGGGTATCCAGTAAGGGCTTTGAAAAACAAATTTACAAGGCATTATTTAGAATTGGAGAAAAATGGCGCATCTTTTGAGGAACTGGAAGCATTAGGTGCAGGTAGGTTAAGGCTGGCTGTAGAAAAGGGGGATGTTGAAGAAGGCTCATTGATGGCAGGGCAAATATCTGCCTTGATAAAAGATGTAAAACCTTGCAAGGAAATAATTGAGGGAATAATACAGGAAGCAATAGATAATCTAAGGCATCTTGAAAGCGTTGCAGGAAGGTGTGCAGAAAATGAGTAGAAGGGATAAAATTGCTTTCATATTTCCCGGGCAAGGTTCCCAATATGTAGGCATGGGAAAAGACTTCTATGACAATTTCAGAGTTTCAAAAAAAGTATTTGATGAAGCAAGTGAAGTCCTAGAAATGGATTTAAAAAGCATCTGTTTTGGAGGAAGCAAAGAAGAATTATTGAAGACAGAAAATACCCAACCAGCCATATTAGCTACTTGTATCGCTATCTTAAGGGCTTTAGAAAGTGAAGGTTTAGATTGCGACTATACTGCAGGATTGAGCCTTGGAGAATATACTTCCTTAGTGATGAGCCAGTCCTTAAGCTTCTGCGATGCGGTACGATTAGTTAGAAAAAGAGGGAAATTCATGCAGGAAGCAGTCCCCTTAGGCGTTGGAGGAATGGCTGCAATTATTGGGCTCCAAAGAGAAAAAATCCCTCTAGTTCTTGAAGCAACAAAGAATTATGGAGTTGTAGAAGTTGCAAATTACAACAGCCCAGAACAGATAGTATTATCAGGAGAGCTTAAGGGATTAAAGATTGCTTGTGAAGAAGCAATAAAGCAAGGGGCAAGAAAGGCAATACAGTTGCCAGTATCTGCACCATTTCATTCATCTCTGCTGGTATCAGCTGGAGAAAAATTAAAGCAGGAGTTATCTAAAGTAGAAGTGATGGAATCTAAAAAGAAGTTAATAAGCAATGTAGATGGCAAGCCAATACTTACTAAAGAAGAAATAAAGCCTAAGCTAGTAGACCAAGTAAGCAGTTCAGTATTATGGCAGCAGTCAGTGGAGTATATGATAAATGATGGCGTAAACATCTTTGTTGAAATAGGGCCAGGAAAATCACTAACAGGGTTCGTAAAAAGGATTGGTAAAGCCATGGGAAAAGAAGTTACTACATTGAATGTAAGCGACATAAATTCATTTAAAGAAACAGTAGAATACTTTAAATTGAAGAAAAGTGGTGATGAATAATGGAATTAGAGAATAAAGTTGCTTTAGTTACTGGAGGTTCAAGGGGCATTGGCAGAGAAATAGCACTGGAACTAGCTCGAAATGGTGCAAATGTTGTAATTACGTATGTAAATAATGAAGAAAAGGCAAATGAAGTAATAGATGAGATTAAATCAATGGGAGTAAAGGCACTAGCAATTAAAGCAGATGTATCAAAGGAATCAGATGTACAAAGGATGATTGAAAAGGTTGAAGAAGAATTTAATTCAGTGGATATTCTTGTAAATAATGCAGGAATTACAAAGGATAATTTGCTTATTAGGATGAAGGAAGAAGAATGGGATGAAGTAATGAATGTCAATTTAAAAGGCACCTTTTTATGTACTAAAGCAGTAGCTAGAATGATGATGAAGAAAAGATATGGGAAAATAATAAATATTACATCTGTAGTAGGCATAACAGGGAATATTGGTCAGGGAAACTACAGTGCATCAAAGGCAGGAATCATTGGATTTACAAAATCAATAGCAAGGGAATTGGCAAGCCGTGGCATCAGGGTAAATGCAATAGCACCAGGATTCATTGAAACAGATATGACAGAGGTACTAAATGAAGATATTAAAAATGCAATGTTAAAATCAATCCCATTAGGAACATTTGGCAAGCCAAAGGACATAGCAAATACAGTAGTATTTTTGGCAAGCAGCAAGTCAGACTATATAACAGGTCAAGTTATAAATGTTAATGGCGGAATGTTTATGTAAGGAACATAAAATGAAAAATAAATTAATCATCTAAAAATCAACAAAAATATAAAAAAATTATTGGGAGGTAGTGAATATGGTTTTTGAAAGAGTAAGAGAAATTATTGCTGAACAATTGGGAATAGAAGATATTGATAGCATTACAATGGAAACTTCAATTATGAAGGATTTAGAAGCTGATTCACTAGATGCTGTAGAAATAATAATGGCTTTAGAAGATGAATATGGAATAACTATTCCCGATGAGGATGCAGAAAAGTTTAAGAATATTGGCGATATAGTAAGATTTATTGAAGAGTCAATAGCTTAATGCCTTGCTTGGTGAAGGATACGGAGGTAGATATATGAAAAGAGTCGTAATAACAGGATTAGGCCCAGTAACACCTATAGGCATAGGCAAAGGGAAATATTGGAAGTCCTTGATAGAAGGAAAATCAGGGGTTGGATATATTACAAGATTTGATACAGCTGATTTTGATACTAAAATCGCAGCAGAAGTAAGAAATTTTGATCCGCTGGATTTCATTAACAAAAAAGAAGTAAGAAGGATGGATAGATTTACGCAGTATGCCATAGCAGGTACAAGGCTTGCCCTAGAAGATGGCAATGTGGACTTAAATAAACTCAAAATGGAAAAAGTGGGAGTCATCTTAGGTGTGGGTATTGGAGGAATTGAAACTCTAGAAGGGGAGTTTTTAAAGCTAATAGAAAAAGGCCCTAACAGGGTAAGTCCAGTATTTATACCTATGATGATTTCCAATATGGCACCAGGGCAAATATCCATGACATTTGGCTTTAAAGGTCCTACTATGACTGTAACAACTGCATGTGCTTCAAGTACACATGCCATAGGGGAAGCCTTCAGGATGATTAAGAATGGATATGTAGATATGGTAATTACAGGTGGGGCAGAGTCATCTATTACTCCCCTTTCTGTTGCAGGTTTTTGCTCAATGAAAGCCCTTTCTACAAGAAATGATGAGCCTCAAAAGGCATCACGCCCTTTTGATAAACAGAGGGATGGCTTTGTTATGGGGGAAGGGGCTGGAATACTTATCTTAGAGGAATTAAGCCATGCTTTAAATAGAGGTGCAGAAATCTATGGAGAAATAGTTGGTTATGGCTCAACCACTGATGCATTCCATATTACTCAGCCTGACCCAGAAGCAAAAGGCGCAGCAAAGGCCATGAGATTAGCGTTAGAAGAGGCAGCAGCAGAATATAGCTGGGTAGATTATATAAATGCCCATGGTACTTCAACATATTTCAATGATAAATTAGAAACCTTGGCAATAAAAATTGTGTTTAAAGACCATGCTAAGAACATTAACATCAGCTCTACTAAATCCATGACAGGGCATTTATTAGGGGCTGCAGGTGCAGTAGAAGCCATGGCCACAGTGCTTGCCATTAAAGAAGGCACTGTTCCACCAACAATAAACTATGAATATCCTGATGAAGAATGTGATTTGAACTATACACCTAACAAGGCAGTAAAAAGGGATATAAATTATGCTCTATCCAACTCCTTTGGTTTTGGCGGACATAATGCAAGTATTCTTTTTAAGAAATTTGTTGATTAAAAGGGCTTTGGAGTTTGTCCAAAGCCCTTTTTGTATAAAAAAGCTTGTCTCTTCGGAATACTATGTTATACTTAAATAAGATAAAAAAATGGAGTGATTTTATGGAATTTGTAATTCCTGCTTATGTGGAAAGGGTAATAGAAAGGTTAGAAGCAAATGGATTTAGCGCATATATAGTAGGCGGTTCCGTAAGGGATATGCTTTTAGGTAGAACTCCATCTGATTATGATGTTGCAACTGATGCTTTGCCTGAAGAAATAGAAGAAGTATTTAAAGACTATAAAACAATAGAGGTTGGGAAGAAATTTGGCACAGTTGTAGTAGTACAAAGGGAAGGCAATATAGAAGTAACGACATTTAGGCAAGATGGAGAATATGTTGATGGCAGAAGGCCTGAGGAAGTTTTTTTCTCAAAAAACTTGAAAGATGATGTATCTAGAAGGGATTTCACAATTAACTCGTTGGCATATAATAAGAATACAGGAATCATAGATTATTTTGATGGTGTTGAGGACTTAAAGAAAAAAATTATTAGAACCGTAGGTGACCCTGAAAAGAGATTTAAGGAAGATTATTTAAGGATAATTAGGGCTGTAAGGTTTGCAACTCAGTTGGGATTTTCCATAGAAGAAAATACTTTTAATGCTTGCAAGTTATACAGTAAATACCTTTCCAATATTAGCATGGAAAGGATACAGGAAGAGTTCTTTAAAATAATGTTATCTGAAAAGCCATCAATAGGTATTAGGTTACTAAAAGATATTGGAGCGTTGGAGGTTTTCTTGCCTGAATTATTGGATGCTGTAGGATTTAATCAGCATAATCCACACCATGAAATGGATGTTTTTGAGCACACCATGTGCGTAATAGATGCTGTAGAGCCAATACTGCATTTAAGGCTTGCTGCATTATTTCATGATATAGGAAAGCCCCATACCTTAACTATTGATGAAAAAGGTGTTGGACATTTTTACGGTCACGATAAGTTAGGAGCCCAAATGGCCAAAGACATATTGAAACGCCTAAAAGCTTCTAATGATATCATATACAAAGTATCATTATTGATAGACAGGCACATGACTCAACATGAAAACCTAAAAGAAAAGGGGATAAAAAAACTCCTTGCAGCAATGGGAGAAGAAGAAATTTTTACACTCCTTAAATTGCAAAAAGCAGATAGGCTTTGCTCTAATAGGGATGCCAATATTGATGACTTAATTGAAAGAGAGGAAAAAATAAAGAAGATAATCGAGAATAAGGAACCATACTCTGTGAAACACCTAGCAATAAATGGTGACGATTTAATTAACTTAGGTTTTAGTCAGGGGAGGATTATAGGTGAAATTCTAAATTATCTATTGAAGAAGGTTATAGAGAACTCAGAGTTAAATGAAAGAGAAAAGCTAATTGAGATAGTAAAAGAGAATTTCAAAACAGTTAATAATGATAGTTAAATTTGTAAAGGGGGATTTATAATGGGCAAATTATTTGGAACTGATGGAGTAAGAGGAATTGCAAATAAAGACTTATCTCCAGAGTTAGCATTTAAAATAGGCAGAGCTGGTGCATATATTTTGGCTAAAGGGAAGAAAGGGAAGATTGTATTAGGAAAGGATACGAGAATTTCTGGCGATATGTTGGAAGCTGCTTTAACAGCAGGTATATGTTCTATGGGATTGGATGTGATTGATGTTGGTATTATACCAACTCCTGCAGTGGCATATCTTACAAGAAAATATGAAGCCCTAGCTGGGGTAGTCATATCTGCATCTCACAATCCTGGAGAATATAATGGAATTAAATTTTTTGATTCTCAAGGATTTAAACTGCCTGATGAAGTGGAAGAACAGATTGAAGATATTGTACTTAATGACAAAGAAATTGATATAAGGCCAACAGGTGAAAATATAGGCAGAGTAGTTGTAGAAAACAATGGGAGAGAAGATTATATTAATTATTTAATCAGCATGGTTGATTTGGACCTTACTGGGGTAAAAATAGCTATGGATTGTGGCCATGGAGCATTATATAAGATTGGTCCTGAAGTAATTAGGAGATTAGGTGGAAGCTTAGTAGTAATAAACACAGAGCCAAATGGTATGAATATAAATGACAATTGTGGCTCTACAAATCCAAAGATGATACAGGACCTAGTAATTAAAGAAAAGGCTGATGTTGGATTATCCTTCGATGGCGACGGAGATAGGCTTATTGCAGTAGATGAAATGGGAAACATAGTAGATGGAGATCATATACTAGCTATTTGCGGAACTTATCTTAAAGAAAAGGGCAAGTTAAAGAACAATACAGTAGTTGGCACCATAATGACAAATATGGGACTAGATTTATATCTTAAAGAAAAAGATATTAGTATAGTAAAGACTAAAGTAGGAGATAGATATATAATAGAAGAAATGTTAAAAAATGGCTATGTACTTGGTGGAGAACAATCTGGACATATCATATTTTTAGATTATAATACTACTGGAGATGGTTTAGCAACTGCCCTACATCTTTTAGAAGTTATGAGACATACTGGGAAATCTATGTCTGAATTGAATAAGTTGATGACAAGCTTCCCCCAAGTACTAGTTAACGCTAGGGTTAAAAATGAAATGAAGAATAAGTATACTGAAAATGAGGAAATAATGGATAAAATCAAGGAAGTAGAATCATTGTTCCAAGGGCAAGGCAGAGTAGTAATTAGGCCTTCAGGAACAGAGCCATTAGTAAGAATTATGATTGAAGCCAAGGAAGATAAAGGGCTATATGAAATTGCAAAGAACTTGGCCATGTTTATTGAAGAAAGAATTGGCATTGATAAATAATATGAGGTGATTAAGTGAAATTTAAAATTTTAGCTGACAGCTGTTGTGATTTAAATGAGGAACTAAAGAAAAAGCTGAAAATCAGCTTAGTTCCATTTAAAATTGATGTTGATGATAAGAGTTTTATCGATGATGAAAACTTGGATACAAATAAATTAATTGAAGCAATGAAGGCAAGTCCCAATCCAATAAAGACATCTTGTCCTTCTCCTGGTGATTATCTCGAAAGATATAGAGATGCTGATGTGGATAATATCTATGTAATAACTATATCAAAAAATCTAAGTGGCAGCTATAATTCTGCTGTTTTGACGAAAAACATATTAGAGAAAGATGAACCACATAAGCGCGTCCATGTATTTGACTCAAAATCAGCAAGTGTGGGGGAAACCCTAGTTGCTTTAAAAATCCACGAGTTAATAGAAGAAAAATTTAGCCATTCAGAAATTGTGGAGAAAGTAGAAAAATACATCAAGGAGATGAAGACATTTTTCATCTTGGAAAGCCTAGACAATCTAATCAAAAATGGCAGGATTTCAAAAACAAAAGGTCTAATAGCCAATGTTTTGAACCTAAAGCCTATAATGGGCTCCGATGGAGATGGAAATATTGAGTTAGTCGAAAGTGTAAGGGGAACAAAAAAGGCCTTTAAGAGGCTAGTAGAGTTAATTGGTGAGAAAGGCGAAAAATTAGAAGAAAAGGTACTAGCAATTTCCCATGCAAACGCTTTGGAGAAAGCTTTAGAATTGAAAGAGGAAATAAAACAAAGATACAATTTTAAGGATATAATTTTAGTTAAACAGGCTGGATTGAGTACAGCCTATGCTAATGAAGGAGGCATAATACTAGTATTTTAGAAAGGGATATGCAAATGAAGAAAAAGGTTGTAGTAGGTATGAGTGGAGGGGTAGATAGCTCAGTTACAGCTTATATCTTAAAAGAAGATGGATATGATGTAATAGGCATAACTATGAGCGTCGTCCCCCATGATGAAATATATGATGAAAGAGAAGGAGGATGCTGCTCCATATCCTCCGTATATGATGCAAGAAAGGTTGCACAGGATTTGGGTATTCCGCATTATGTGATGAACTTTAGAGATGTATTTGAAAGAAAAGTAATCGATTATTTTGTAGATGAGTATCTAAATGGCAGAACACCAAATCCTTGCATAGCATGCAATAAGTATATTAAATTTGATGAGTTTTTAAAGAAAGCCAGAGCTTTAGGCGCAGATTATGTGGCAACTGGCCATTATGCGACCATTGAAAGAGATATAAACCTTAACAGGTATTTATTAAAAAGATCTAAGGACAATAAGAAGGATCAGACATATTTTTTATATAATATGACTCAATATCAACTTGAACACACATTGATGCCCCTAGGGGAATATACTAAAGATGAGGTCAGAAAAATTGCTGAAAGATTAAATTTACCAGTACACGACAAGCCAGACAGCGAAGAAATATGCTTTATTCCAGACGATGACCATGGCAGCTTTATAAAAAAGAGAGTTCCAGAAAAAGTTAGACAAGGCAATTTTGTGGATGAAAAGGGTAATGTTTTAGGCAAACATAATGGCATAGTATATTATACTATTGGTCAGAGAAAAGGTCTTGGCATTTCACTTGGCAAAAGGGTGTTTGTCAAGGAAATAATCCCAGAAAGAAATGAAATTGTTCTAGGTGATGAAAAGGATATTTTCAAAACTAAATTATATGCAGATGAGGTGAATTTTATTCCATTTGATAAGCTTCAAAGCAGTATGGAAGTTACAGCAAAAATCAGGTCTACTATGAAGGAAGCTAAAGCTTTAATTACCCCTTATGATGATGGGGTGATTGTTGAGTTTGAAGAACCCCAAAGGGCAATTACAAAAGGCCAATCTGTAGTTTTTTATGATGGCGATGTAGTTGTTGGTGGGGGAATAATTAAAAAAATATATTAAAAATTATTGACAAGTACAAATAACATGTTATAATTGAAAGGTAGGCAAAAATTAATTACCTTTCATGCGGGAGTGGCGGAATTGGCAGACGCGCTAGACTTAGGATCTAGTGCCATTGGCGTGGGGGTTCAAGTCCTCTCTCCCGCACTACTGAAAACCAGTGGGATTTGTACCATTGGTTTTTTTAATATGTTATTATAATCTTGGACATTGTTATTTTTTATGTTATAATTTTATGATATAATAGGAAAGTTAAAAAATGGATGAATATACTTGAGGAGGAAAATAAATGAAGGCTTTACTAGAAAAGAAGGAAAATAATAAGGCACATTTCACTGTTGAGATACCAGCAGAAAGTTTTGAGGATGCATTACAAAAAGCTTATCTAAAAAACAAACATAGATTTAATATTCCTGGTTTCAGAAAGGGAAAAGCACCAAGGAAAATCATTGAATTAAATTATGGTGAAGAAATTTTCTACGAAGACGCTATCAACTTACTTCTACCTGATGCATATGAAGAAGCTGTAGAAGAATTAAAGCTTGAACCAGTTGCTGCACCAGAAGTAGATATAGATGAAATTAAAAAAGGCCAACCAATTGTTGCTAAGTTTGAAGTCTTTGTAAAACCAGAAGTTAAGCTTGGGGATTACAAGAGTATAGAAATTGAAAAAGTAGAGTATAATGTAACAGATGAGCATGTGGAACAAGAATTGAAGATGGTTCAAGAAAGAAATGCAAGGATTATAGATGCTGGGGACAGACCAGTTAAAGAAGGCGACATTTTGACTATTGATTATAAAGGCTTTATAGATGGAAAAGAGTTCCCAGGCGGTTCAGCTGAAGGTCAAATCCTTGAAATTGGTTCAGGACAATTTATTCCTGGTTTTGAAGAACAATTAGTGGGTAAAAATAAAGGTGAAGAAGTAGAAATCGTTGTTACTTTCCCAGAAGACTATCATGCTGAAGATTTAGAAGGAAAAGAAGCTACTTTTAAGGTAAAGATTCATGAAATAAAAGAAAAAGAGTTGCCTGTATTAGATGATGAATTTGCTAAAGATGTATCAGAATTTGATACATTAGAAGAATACAAGCAAAGCATTAGGGAAAGGCTAGAAAAGGAATTTAAGTATAGGGAAGAAATCGATAATGAAAACAACCTATTAGATAAAGTAATGGAAATTTGCGAAGTAGACATTCCAGATGTTATGATAGAAAATCAAGTTGAAAATGAATTAAAGGAATTTGAATATAGATTAAGAATGCAAGGCCTAACACTAGACCAATACTTGAGCTTTACAAATACAACAGTGGATGATTTAAAGATTCAGCTAAAGCCAATGGCTGCAAAAAGGGTTAAAGGAGATTTAGTTCTAGAAGCTATAGCAAAGGCTGAAAATATAGAAGTTACAGAAGAAGATATTGATAAAGAATTAGAAAAAATGGCAGAAAGCTATGGTCAAGAAAATAAAGAAGAGTTCATCAAGAGAATGAAACAAGGCGATTTATCATTCATGCATACTCCTATTCTAAATGAAAAGGTTATTGAATTGTTGAAGGGATATGCAAAGTTTAAATAGGAGGGATTTTAATGGCTTTAGTTCCAATTGTAATTGAACAGACAGGCCGTGGCGAAAGGTCTTACGATATTTATTCAAGGCTTTTAAAGGAAAGGATAATTTTCATAGGTGGAGAAATTGATGATGCAACTGCTAACTTGGTAGTAGCACAACTTTTGTTTTTAGAGTCAGAAGATCCCGATAAAGACATTCAATTATATATAAACAGCCCTGGTGGATCAGTTAGCGCAGGATTTGCGATTTATGATACTATGCAATATATAAAACCAGATGTATCAACTATCTGCGTAGGTTTAGCTGCAAGCATGGGTGCATTTTTACTTGCAGCAGGAGCTAAAGGAAAGAGGTTTGCTCTACCTAATGCAGATATTATGATCCATCAACCTATTGGAGGGGCTAGAGGTCAAGCTGAAGACATTAGAATACAAGCTGAAAAGATAATTGAGCTTAGAGAAAGGATTAATAGAATTTTAGCTGAAAGAACAGGTCAACCTTATGAAAAGGTTGCTAAAGATACAGATAGAGATTATTATATGACTGCTGAAGAAGCGAAAAAATATGGCATAATTGATGAAGTCATAACAAGAAAAAAATAGTTAAGTGAGGTGTCACCGTGGCAAAATATGATGAAAGACAGTTACGTTGCTCTTTTTGTGGAAAGCCACAGGAACAAGTAAAAAGGCTAATAGCAGGTCCAAATGTATATATATGTAATGAATGTATTGAGTTGTGCCAAGAAATAATTGAAGAAGAGTTTTTAGATACATCTGAATACGATTTACAGGATTTGCCAAAGCCAGCTGAAATCAAAGAAATTTTAGACGAATATGTTATAAAGCAAGATAGAGCAAAGAAAGCATTAGCAGTAGCTGTTTATAACCACTACAAGAGAATAAATAAAAAACCAAAGAAAAACGAGGATGTAGAGTTACAAAAGAGCAACATCATTATGCTAGGACCAACTGGTTCTGGCAAGACATTGCTAGCACAAACTCTTGCAAAGATTCTAAATGTACCCTTTGCTATTGCAGACGCTACAAGTTTAACAGAAGCAGGATACGTAGGTGAAGACGTAGAAAATATTTTGTTAAAGCTTATACAAGCTGCTGATTATGACATTGAAAGAGCAGAAAAGGGTATAGTATATATAGATGAAATAGATAAGATTGCTAGAAAGTCAGAAAATCCATCTATTACAAGAGATGTAAGTGGAGAAGGAGTACAACAAGCCCTTCTAAAAATCCTAGAAGGGACTGTTGCCAATGTGCCTCCTCAAGGGGGAAGAAAGCACCCACATCAAGAATTTATACAAGTAGATACAACAAATATATTGTTTATTGTTGGCGGTGCTTTTGATGGTTTGGAAAAGATAATCCAAAACCGAATTGGCAAAAAAGCCATGGGCTTTGGTGCTGAAATAACATCCAAAAAGGATATGAAAGTCGGAGAAATATTGAAGCATATACAACCCGAAGATTTACTAAAATACGGGCTTATACCAGAGTTCGTTGGAAGATTGCCAGTAATTGTAACACTGGAAGAACTAGATGAAGATTCATTGATAAAGATATTAACTGAACCTAAGAATGCCCTTGTAAAACAATATAAAGAACTATTTGCAATGGATGGAGTAGAATTGGAATTTGAAGAAGAAGCATTGCGTGCAATAGCAAATAAAGCCATAAAGAGAAAGACAGGGGCTAGAGGATTAAGAAGCATTATAGAAGAAATAATGTTGGATATAATGTTTGAAATCCCATCTAGGGACGACATCAAGAAGTGTATTATTACTAAGGAAACAGTGGAAGAGGGGGTAGGCCCTACTTTAGTGCTTTCCGATAGAAAAATACAAGGCAAGTCAAGAAAAAGGGGAAATAGCGAATCTGCTTCATAAGCTCACATCTGTGGGCTTTTCCTTGTATTTAGGGAATAATATTTTCAGGAGGAAAACGTATGAGCCAATTTACCAGTGTTAATAAGACTCTACCACTGATACCTTTAAGAGGAATTTCCATATTTCCTCATATGGTTGTTCATTTTGACGTAGGAAGAGAAAAGTCAATAAATGCTTTGGAAAAAGCAATGATGAATGATGCCACCATATTTTTATGTTCTCAAAAGGATGCAAAAATAAACGATCCTACTGTTGATGATTTTTATCACATAGGAACAGTAGCAAAGATTAAACAGATGCTTAAACTTCCAGGTGGCAGCATAAGGGTTTTAATTGAAGGTATCAATAGAGGTAGGATAACTGAAGTAGTACAAGAAGAGCCATATTTTCTAGTAAATATAGAAGAGCTAGTATATGATGAAAAGAAAGTAGTAAAAGACGTTAATATGGAAGCTGCAATGAGGCTTGTATTGAATGATTTTGAGGAATACCTTTCATATAATGACAGGATTTCTTCAGATGTGATGATTACTGTTTCAGATATAGATGATCCAGGGAGGTTAGCTGATGTCATAGCTTCATATATTCAATTGAAATTAGAAGATGATCAAAAAATATTAGAAACATTTGATCCTTATGATAGGTTGGAATTACTTCATAAATTGTTGCAGGAAGAAATAGAAGTCCTTAAAATAGAAGAAAAAATAAATCAAAGGGTTAGGAAGCAAATAAGCCAAATTCAGAAGGAATACTATTTAAGGGAACAAATTAAGGCTATTCAAAAGGAACTAGGGCAAGACGACGACATCATGGCTGAAGTAGAGGCCTATGAAGAAAAGATTGAAAAAATAAAAATGCCCAAGGAAGTTAAAGAGAAGGTAAAAAAGGAAATTGACAAACTGTCTAAGTTATCACCCCATTCTCCAGATGCAGGGGTTATTAAGACCTATTTAGATATAATAGTTGATTTACCTTGGGATAAGGAAACAAAGGATAAAATAGACCTAAAGAAGGCTAGAGAAATATTAAATGAGGACCATTATGGATTAGATGATGTCAAGGAAAGAATATTAGAATTTATAGCAATTAGGAAGCTTACTAAGAGCATGAAAGGTCCAATATTATGCCTAGTAGGGCCACCAGGAGTTGGAAAGACTTCCATTGCAAAATCCATAGCAAGAGCTATTAATAGGAATTTCGTTAGAATGTCTCTTGGTGGTGTAAGAGATGAAGCAGAAATTAGAGGCCATAGAAGGACCTATATAGGTGCTTTGCCAGGAAGCATAATAAATTCTATTAGAAAAGCTAAATCTAAAAATCCAGTTTTCTTACTTGACGAAATTGACAAATTAAGCTCAGATTATAGGGGAGACCCTGCTGCAGCTCTATTGGAAGTCCTAGACCCAGAACAAAATTCTACTTTTACTGACCACTACCTAGATGTGCCCTTTGATTTGTCTAAGGTATTGTTCATAACAACAGCTAATACGACTGCTACAATTCCTCAACCACTATTGGACAGAATGGAAGTCATTAGGATTCCTGGATATACTGATGAGGAAAAAATGCAGATAGCTTTAAGGCATTTAGTTCCAAAACAGCTAAAAGAACATGGTCTAAGTAAAGATAAGGTAATGATATCTGATTCTGCAATAAAAGCTATTATAGATTACTACACTAGAGAAGCTGGAGTAAGAGATTTAGAAAGGAATATTGCTAACTTATGCAGAAAGGCAGCTAAAAAAATAATAGAAGAAAATGTGGATGTAGTAAGGATTAATAGAGGAAATATAGCAAATTATTTAGGTCCAGAAAAGTATAGGTTCGATCTAATGGAAGAAGAAGACAAAGTTGGCGTTGCAACGGGGCTTGCTTGGACTCCTGTTGGTGGAGAAACACTATTTATAGAAGTAAACATCATGAAAGGTACAGGCAAGACTCAATTAACAGGAAAGCTAGGAGATGTAATGAAAGAATCAGCTATGGCAGGTATTAGCTATATTAGGGCCAATGCTGAAAAGTTAGGAATAGAATCAGAATTCTACAAGGATATGGACATCCACATACATGTACCTGAAGGCGCAATACCAAAAGATGGGCCATCAGCAGGAATAGCCATTGCAACAGCAGTAGTTTCAGCATTAACAGATACTCCTATTAAAAGGGATGTGGCCATGACAGGAGAAATTACTTTAAGAGGTAGAGTTTTGCCTGTTGGAGGAATTAAGGAAAAAGTCCTTGCAGCATACAGAATGGGCATTAAAAAAGTGTTGTTGCCAGTTGAGAATAAAAAGGATTTAGATGAAATACCTGATAGGATAAGAAAGAAGATTACATTTGTATTAGTAAAAAGCATGGATGAAGTTTTAGAACACGCTTTAGCAAAAAGGACTGATGCAGATGAAAATAGTTAAGGCAGAATTACAAAAGGTTGCAGTTGAACCAAAACAGTATCCAATGGACAAACTGCCAGAAATAGCCTTTGCTGGCAGGTCAAATGTAGGAAAATCATCCTTTATCAATTCGATGGTTAACAGAAATAATCTTGCCAGGACTTCAAATAAACCGGGTAAAACGAGGACTATAAATTTCTATAATATAAATAATAACTTCAGATTTGTCGATTTGCCAGGCTATGGATATGCTGCTGTCTCCAAGGAAGAAAAAGTGAAATGGGGACAAATAATTGAATCATATTTGAATAACAGGGAAAATCTAAAAGAGGTAGTTTTGTTAGTAGATATTCGACATGAGCCAACTGACGATGATTTGTTGATGTACAACTGGATAAAGTCTTATGGATATAGAGGTATCGTTATAGCTACAAAAAGCGATAAGATTTCGAAAGGGCAAATACAAAAGCAGTTAAGCATTATAAAGGCTAAATTGGGTATTGAAGATATGAACAATATTATTCCTTATTCTTCTAAAAATAAGATGAATAAAGATAAAATTTGGAGCTTATTTAGAGATGTTTTAGAAAAAACTAAAGACCAGTAGCTTCAGCTACTGGTCTTATAATAAGTACATATTTTATTCTTCTTTTGAAAATTGATCTTTAGTTGCTCCGCATATTGGGCATACCCAATCATCGGGCAAATCTTCAAAAGGAGTGCCTGGAGCAATTCCATTATCTGGATCTCCTACGCTAGGATCATAAACATAACCACATAAATCACATACCCATTTTTCCATAAAACATACCCCTTTCATTTTAAATCTTTTTTATTATTACCCAAGAAAAGCATAAAATAAACAGTAAAGTTATCTATAATATATTATAATATATATTGAAAAAAACTTATTAATAAGTACAATAGGATTAGATGATATAAATATGGGGTAAAATTATAATAACATTCAGAATATATTGGGTGGAAGTGATAGAGTTGGAATTCAAGTATAGCGGCATCGTATGCTCGGATTTAGAGATGATAAAAAACTTTGTAGAGGATGTATTAAAGAAACTAGAAAAGCTTATAGATGATAATGACATTATGTTTGACATTAAACTAATATTAAATGAACTCATTATAAATGGTGTATTACATGGAAATAATTGTATTAGTACAAAATGTGTAAAGTTAGATTTAGAGATTAAGGGTAATAAGATAACTATTCAAGTACAAGATGAAGGACAAGGTATAGACTATGATTTAAAATCCTATAATCCCAATGATTTAAAATGCTGTGGAAGAGGATTAGTTATAGTTAATGGCTTATCCGATGAGTTTTATATTGAGAAAAACAAAGTTGTGGCAGTTAAGGTTATTAGCTGATTTAGGATGAAAAGTTTAATAATGAATTAAATATTAGCAGTGAAAATTATTATATTGGGGGGCTAAAATTGAAAAGAATATTTGTACTGTTGTTGGTTGTTGCTGTATTATTGACTGGGTTGATTCCTGCAGTGGCCTATGGAGAAAACGGATATGACAAAAAATTGGAAGAGATGATTTTAAAGGCTAAGGATTTGTTCAATATTTCAGATGAATACGACAAGTTTGATTCAAGTATAAGTTCCTATGATGGAAAGACTTATTTTTATTTAAACTGGTCGGATTCAAAAGGGAAACTAGATAATATCAGTATAAGTATTGATAATAACGGGAATATTATATCTTACAGCACTTATCCTTCAGTGTATAAGGAACCTGAGAAAAAACTTCCAAATATCTCTGAAAGTGAAGCTGAAAAAATAGCCATGGACTTTATTTCAATGGTAGCAAAAGATATAGCAAAGTCCATTAAACTTGTTCCAAGCAACACAAATATGAGTACTGGAGATATAAACTACTACTTCAATTATATAAGGTATGAAAATGATATTCCTTTTAAAGAAAACTATGTAACAGTAAATGTAAATAAATACACTGGGGAAGTTACTCTATACTATGTTAATTGGGATTGGGATATAGAATTCCCAAAGCCAAAAGAAATTATTTCCTTGGAAAAGGCAAAGGAAATTTATAAAGATACCATTGGATTAAAGCTCACTTATAAAACCAAAGGATACTATCCATTATATGATTCTAAAGAAGAATCCTACTTTTTAGCCTATGCACCTTTTTATACAGATAAGGGCATAGATGCATTTACAGGAGAAAAAGTACAGTTAAGTAGTTATGGCATTTACTATGGAGCTAAAGAAACAGCGGATGGCAGTTTGACACAGGTTGAATTAAGTTCTGTTGAAAAGCTTGCTGGGCTTTTAGATGAAAAAACCATAGAAAAGATAGGAAGAGAAAGGTTAAAGCTTGATGATGGATTTGAGTTGTACAGTAAGAGTTTGTATAAATCATATAAAAATCCCGATGATTACATTTGGAATTTATATTTTCAAAAATTGATAAAAGATAACTACTATACTTATGTTGATGTATCTTTAGATGCTAAAACAGGAGAATTAGTTAGCTTTTATAAGAATCTACAATACAATGAAAATGAAAAGCCTAAAATTAACAGGCAAAAAGCATTGGAAATAGCAGAAGAATATATTAAGGCCCTTCAACCAGATAAGTTCAAAGAAATTGAATTGATTGAAGATGACAACAAAGAAGATAATCAATTAACCTATAGTTTCCAATTTATCAGAAAGACAAATGGCATTTATGTAGAAAATGACAGGATTTATGTAAATGTAGATGCTGTAGGTAAAGAAGTATATTCGTATTCCATAAGCTGGTATAAAGGAGATTTTCCAACTGTAGATAATATAATATCATTAGATAATGCCTACGAAATTTTATGGGATAAAATTGGCTTTGAATTAAACTATGTAAGAACTTATGATTATAGCGACCCAGTAAGACCAAAGGGAGTAATAAAACTTGTTTATTCATTGAATTCAGATAAACCAGCAATTATATCTGCTTCAACTGGTGAAATACTAGATTATTCAGGGAAACTATATAAGGAAAGAACAACTTTCAGCTATATAGATATAGATGATTCCTATGCAAAGGAAAAGATTGAAACCCTAGCGAAATATGGCATTGGATTCAAAGAAGAAGAATTTAAGCCAAAGGAAAAGATTACCCAAGCTGATTTTATATATCTATTGTGGCAGACCTTGAATCAATACAGGTTAGAGGATTTATCTACTGAAGAGATATATAAGGAATTTATAATGAGTGGATATATTAAGGAAGAAGAAAAGAATCCAGAAAAACCTATTACAAAAGAAGAGGCCGTTAAATACATCATAAGAGTTATGAGACTAGATAAAGTAGCAGAACTTGAAGACATTTACAAGGATATTTTCCTAGACAGCAATGATATTTCTAAAGGGCTAAAGGGATACATCAATCTTGCATATGGATTAAAGATAATTATTGGAGATGGTTCAGGATATATTAGGCCTAAGTATGAACTAAAGAGAGAAGATGCAGCAAATATAATTTTCAACTATATATTCAATTAAGCTAAAGGCCTCGATTTGATTCGAGGCTTTTTATATGGATATTATTTATATGTAAATTATATTTTGACTTTCCATATAGTTGTGGTAAAATGGATTTTGTTTGAAATTAGATAATAATTCTGAAACTAGAATGGAAGGGAATTTATATGAAGATAACTAGAGATGATGTAAGAAATATTGCAATTATTGCCCATGTAGACCATGGGAAAACTACTTTAGTTGACAGTCTTTTAAAACAGTCTGGAGTTTTTAGAGAAAATCAGGTAGTAGAGGAAAGGGTAATGGACTCCAATGATATTGAAAGGGAAAGGGGCATTACCATTTTAGCTAAAAACACTGCTGTTTATTATAATGGCGTAAAAATAAATATTGTAGATACCCCAGGCCATGCAGATTTTGGAGGAGAAGTTGAACGGGTTCTAAAAATGGTAAATGGTGTAATCTTAGTAGTTGATGCCTTTGAAGGGCCAATGCCACAAACTAAGTTTGTATTGAAAAAAGCCTTTGAATTAGATTTGCCTGCTATAGTATGTATAAACAAAATTGATAGACCAGATGCAAGGCCTGAAGAAGTTATAGATGAAGTTTTAGATTTATTTATTGAATTAGGTGCCAGTGAAAAGCACCTTGACAGTCCCTTTGTGTTTACTTCTGCCAAAAAGGGAACAGCAACTTTAGATTATAATATTGAAGGTAAAAATATGGATCCGCTTTTTAAAACCATAATAGATTACATTCCTGCACCTGAAGGAGATGCAGATGCTCCTTTGCAAGTCCTCATTTCTACAATTGATTATAATGACTATGTTGGAAGAATAGGAATAGGAAAAGTAGAAAGAGGGAAAATAAATGAAAATCAGGAAGCTGTAATTGTCAACATGAATGATAAAGATAAATTTGACAAGGTAAAGATATCAAAATTATATGAATTTGAAGGTCTTAATAGGAAAGAAGTTGAATATGCTACAGTTGGAAGCATTATAGCAGTAACTGGCATTGAAAATATTCATATAGGAGATACAATTTGTGATGTGGACCATCCTGAACCTCTACCATTCGTAAAAATATCTGAACCAACTATTACCATGACCTTTTCAGTAAATGACAGCCCATTTGCAGGTAGAGAAGGGAAATTTGTCACAAGCAGGCAGCTAAGGGAAAGGCTATTTAAGGAACTTCAAACAGATGTAAGCTTAAGAGTAGAAGAAACTGAGTCTACTGATTCATTTAAAGTATCTGGAAGAGGAGAACTTCACCTATCAGTATTGATAGAAAAAATGCGCAGGGAAGGATATGAGTTCCAAGTTTCTAAACCTAAAGTTATATTTAAAGAAGAAAATGGTGTAAAACTGGAACCAATGGAAAAAGTAATAATCGATGTGCCAAGTGAATATATGGGAACAGTTATAGAAAAATTAGGAAGAAGAAAAGGCGAACTAATTAATATGACTGAATCTAATGAAGGCTATGCAAGGCTTGAATTTTCTGTACCTTCAAGGGGGCTAATAGGATATAGGCAAGAATTTTTAACAGATACAAAGGGCAATGGGATAATGAATGCAATATTTGATGGTTATGCGCCATTTAAAGGAGAAATACCTAAGAGGCAGGTAGGTTCAATAATATCCTTTGAAACAGGAATAACAACAGCTTATGGCTTATATTCTGCACAGGATAGGGGTATATTGTTTGTAGAACCCGGTGTGGAAGTATATGCTGGAATGATTGTTGGGGCAAATCCCAAAGGATTTGACTTAGAAGTTAATGTGTGCAGGAAAAAGCATCAAACAAATATGAGAGCTGCAGGTTCAGATGAAGCCTTAAGGTTATCGCCACCAAAGATTATGTCCCTTGAAGAAGCATTGGAATTTATAGAAGACGATGAACTGGTTGAAATAACACCTCAAAGCATAAGGTTGAGAAAAAAGATATTAGATAGTACTAAGAGATATAAAGCCAATAAGAAAAATTAGCTTTCAGGGGGAAGAAATGGAGATTGTTATAAAATCATTTGTTTGGATATTTAAAAACCTATTTTGGATTAACATAATATTTGCTATTTTACTTGTATTTTTTGAAAGAAGAAATCCGACATCTACCTGGCTATGGATAATGGTACTTACCTTTCTGCCAGGTATAGGGTTTCTTCTGTATTTGTTTATAGGCCAAGATTTAAGCAAGAAAAAGCTTTTTGACCTAAAGGAAGAAGTAGACCACTGCTTTAAGAATATGGCAGCCCTTCAGGAGGAGCAGATTAAAAAAAATCAATATCTGTTTAAGGACCCTAACTATGCCAAATATGAAGACTTGATAACCATGAATTTAATTAGTTCAGAATCCTTTTTTACTCAGGACAACAATATAGAGCTGTATTTTGACGGATTAGATAAATTTGAAAGCCTAATGAAGAGTATAGAAAATGCAAAGGAATTTATTTACTTGCAATACTACATTTTTAAGTCTGACAATTTAGGGAAAAAAATAATTGACCTGTTATGTAAGAAGGCTTCTGAGGGAGTAGAAGTTAAGCTGCTTATAGATGGCATGGGAGGAAGGAACTTTTCTAGAAAATATATAAAAAAATTACGGGATTGCGGTGCGGAGGTAGCAGTATTCTTTCGCGCACTGATACCTTATATAAGCCTTAGAATAAATTATAGAAACCATAGAAAAATATGTATTATTGACGGAAAAGAAGGTTTCATTGGAGGATTCAATGTTGGAGACGAATATATAGGCTTATCGAAGAAATTTGGATATTGGAGGGATACCCATATTAAGATTACAGGTTCTGCAGTGGCATTATTGCAGTGGAGATTTAATCTTGATTGGAGATTTGCCACAGGTAAGGAGATAAAGAGATGTCAAACATATCTTCCTGATAAAATAGGCACTTCAGGTGTGCAAATCGTATCTTCTGGTCCCGATTCAAAATGGGCCAGCATAAAAAATTCATATCTTAAAATGATTTCCAATGCAAAAGAAAAAATTTATATAGAAACTCCATATTTCATACCTGACGACAGTTTGTTTGATGCATTGAAAATTGCAGGGCTATCTGGGGTGGATGTAAGGGTTGTGCTACCTAATAAGCCTGACCATCCCTTTGTCTACTGGGCTGGTATGAGCTATATAGGAGAGCTTTTAAAAGCGGGCGTTAAATTCTATACCTATGAAAAGGGATTCCTTCATTCAAAGGTAGTTATTATGGATGATTTTGTATCGTCTGTAGGAACTGCAAATTTGGATATTAGAAGCTTTAAACTCAATTTTGAAGTAAATGCGTTCATTTATGACGAAGCTATAAATTTAAAATTAACAGAGAGGTTTTTAAATGATTTAAAAAATTGCAAGGAAATCACATTAGAGGAATACAACAAAAGAGGAAAGATAGTAAAGATAAAAGAATCATTTTCAAGGCTCTTATCTCCTATTCTTTAATAATTAAATCACCTCTGGTAATAATAAAAGTTAGAGGTGATTGATTTGAAAAAAAATAGCTTGTATATATTATTTGCATTAGTTTTACTGATGGGCGGATGCAAATCTGGGAAGAATCAGGAAGCAAACTTTGAGAAAAAGGAAAGGGCACCTAGCACTCTTGTTAATGTTTCCAGAAATATCCATGAGATACTTTCTAATGCAGAAGAGCTTGAAAAGTTAATTGATGGGACTTATATTGAGGAAAAGAGTTTAAGTGAAGAGAAAGAAGAAAAAGGGCATGGCAGTCATGGAAATAAAACGGAAAGCTCCCAAGGAAGTTCACATGGAGATTCACAACAAAATCAAGGGGAGAATCAAAATCAACAAGAGGAGGAAAAAGAGAAAACTCTAGAAGAAAAGAAAAAAGAGGAAGAAGAAAAAAGGCAGGAAAAAATAACTAAAAGTTGGCAGCAGATGTCTGAAAAAATCAAAAATGTCCACAAAGACTGGAATTCCTATGAAGTTGAGGAAAAGAAAGGCAGTTTAAGTTTAGAAAAAATTGATTTATTCAGGGCAAGCATCAATAATCTGACAAAGGCAATTGAAGATAAGGACATAATGAAAGTGTACGAATATGGAAGCCAGAGCTTATTAAATATTAGCCCTATGTTTGATTTATACAAGGATGACTTAGGAGGAGATATAAATAGGATAATGCATGGCGTTTATTTTGCCTATCTAAGGTTTATTGAGGACAAGGCATCAGAAGGCATTGAAGTATTAAGTCAGTTAGAAAGCCATATTAACAATATGAAGTTGAAGATAGGGAAAGATGAGGATAAAATAAAGATAGTAGATAAGGTCAGTGCTTCCATAGATGAAATGGAAAATGCAATGGGAAGTAACAGCTTGAAGCTTATAAGAATAAAAAAGGACATAGTTGTAGAAAATTTGATGGAATTGGAATAAAGGGGGAAGGAAAATGAAGAAAGAAGCTATAAGGGGATATTTAATCATCAATGGAGAAATTCAAAAAACTGAAGAAACCGATATATTTGAAAAGATTGAAAAGCCACCTATTTATGAAGTAATTAGAATAATAGATAGAGTTCCATTGTTTTTTGAAGACCATTTAAACAGGATGCTTGAATCTGCAAAAATAATTGATTATAAAATTCCAAGGACTGAAAATGAAATTCGAAATGATATTAAAACATTAATATATAAAAACGAAATAGATAGATTAAATGTAAAATTATTAACAACAGATGTAGATGGTTATGGCAGGGTATTTCTAGTATACAATATAGAAAGTTTCTATCCTCCAGAAGAATATTATACTAAAGGGATACATACTACCCTCTTTCATTATGAAAGGCAAAATCCCAATGCAAAAGTTCAAGTAGCACAATTCAAAGAAAACATAGCTAAGGCATTGAAGGAAAAAGATGCTTTTGAAGCACTATTGGTAAATAAATCTGGTTATATTTTGGAGGGTAGTCGCTCAAATATGTTTTTTGTTAAAGGGGATAGAGTATTTACTGCAAAAGCATCTGAGGTGTTATTAGGCATTACAAGAAAATATATATTTGATGTATGCCAAAGGCTTAATATAAGGATAATTGAAGAGAGTATACATGTAGATGATTTAAACAAAGTAGATGGAGCTTTTATGTCAGGAACTTCAGTAGATGTGCTTCCGATTTCAACAATAGATGATATTAAGTTGGATTCAGTAAATAACAGGATTATAAAGGAAATTGGCAAAGGTTATTTGGATTTGAGGAATAGCTATATTGAAGCTAATAAGTCTCAATGGAAGTAAAAGATTATCAGTAGGATGCCCTACTGATAATCTTTATTTTAATTCTTGAGCCAATTCAATAATTTTTAAAATAGTTTCAACTGCTTTTTCCATGGCGAATACTGGTATATATTCAAATTTACCATGGAAATTATGTCCTCCTGTAAATAGATTTGGACATGGTAAGCCCATGTATGATAGCCTTGCTCCATCAGTACCTCCTCTAATTGGCTTGATTTGAGGCTTAATACCTACACTTTCCATTGCATTTTTAGCAAGGTCTATGATGTACATAACAGGTTCAATTTTTTCTTTCATATTATAATAAGTATCTTTAATTTCAAGACTTACTATATTGCCATATTTGTGATTTATGAATTCTACTGCCTTTTCAAGGGTCTTCTTTTTAGCAATGAATTTTTCCATTGAATGGTCTCTGATGATATATACTACATCAGTTTTTTCAACAGTGCCATTGAATCCAATTATATGGTAGAAACCTTCGTAGCCTTCAGTAAATTCAGGTCTTTCATTTACAGGTAGCAAATCATTTAGTTCACAAGCTACTAAGATTGAATTTATCATTTTGTTTTTTGCAGTACCTGGATGTACATTTCTTCCTTGAATGCTGATTTTTGCTGTCGCAGCATTAAAGTTTTCATATTCAAGCTCTCCAATAGGACCTCCATCAACTGTATATGCAAAATCAGCATCAAATTTTTCTACATTGAAATGGTCTGCACCTCTTCCGATTTCTTCATCTGGGGTAAATGCAATTTTTATAGTGCCATGGGGTATGTGAGGATTCTTTATTAGATATTCAACAGCAGTAACTATTTCTGCAATCCCTGCTTTATCATCTGCACCAAGTAAAGTAGTACCATCTGTTGTAATCAAGTCTTTTCCTATATAATTTTTTAAATCTGGGAAGTCACTTACTTTCATTACTATGTTTTTTTCTTCATTTAATACAATGTCTTTACCGTCATAATTTGATATAATTTTTGGCTTAACGTCTTTCCCCGACATGTCAGGGCTTGTGTCCATATGTGCTATAAATCCGACGGTAGGTACTTCCTTATCAATATTCGAAGGCAATGTGGCCATAACATATCCATTTTCATCAACTGTTGCATCAGAAAGACCTAGTTCCTTTAATTCATTGCACAACATTTTTGCAAATTCCAATTGAGTTTTTGTGCTAGGAACTGAAGTAGAACTTTCATCAGAAGTAGTTTCGTATTTTACATACTTCAAAAATCTATTAACTAAATTATCCATATTAATATCCCTCCAAAATTATTTTAACAATATTATACAAATTATAGAATGAAAAAAGAAGATTAGTGTCGAAATTTTTATAATTTTTTTAAGTAATTTTATGCCAAAAAATGTTATAATTTTATCCAAAGGGCTAAAGATTATTTAATTATTTAAACTGATGAAATATTTGAGAGTAATCAAAAGAAAAAAGCAGCATTAAAGGGGTAAGTGGGATGGAGAACAATAATAACAATGAGCAACAGTGTACCTTAAACAAGTTAAAAGAAGAGATAAGGAAAAAGCAGGAAAAGTTAAATAGAATCATTTTGGAAGGCAAAAATAAAGATCAAATATTAAGGTTTAGTCAGGAATTAGATATTTTGATTACTGAATACTTATCAATTAATTTTTATAAAAAATAGCAGATAGCTCTGCTATTTTTTGGGTTAAGGGCTAAAGAATTAGTGGTAAACCTATTAACAAAATTATAATTGCTAAAATAATGGCAATCACCCAGTACAGGGTTTTCCTTTTTAAGAAGAATAATTTCATACCTTTCATCTCCTTAAAATGTTGGTATTATAATCTATTAAGCAAAAAGAAAATATATGCCAAATTTTTCTATAATTTTATATAAAAATGGTTATAATACTAAAATATAAGGAGGTATTGGGAATGGCTATAAGGATATTAAGTGATACTGGATGTGATTTGCCTAAAGAGATTATTGAGGCATATAATATAGATGTTATGCCAATTATAGTAATTAAGGATAATAAGGAGTATTTAGATGGTGTAACCATACAGCCTAAGGATGTATATGACTGCATGAGAAGAGGAGAAGTATTTAAAACTGCTCAAATTCCCCCAAATGCATTTAATGATAAATTCTTGCAGTATGCAAGCAGCGGAGATACTGTAATCTATCTAGCATTTTCTTCAGAATTATCAGGAACTTATGGAACATCCCTATTGGTGAAGGAATCCATATTAGAAAAATATCCAAACTTTGATTTGGAAATTATAGATACTAAAGCTGCATCCCTTGGCTGTGGACTCATAGTTTACCTTGCTGCAAAAATGGCTAAGGAAGGCAAGACAAAAGAAGAAATATTGGAAGCAGTTGAATTTTATAAGGAAAATATTCAGCACATCTTTACAGTAGATGATATTGAATACCTTTATAGAGGTGGGAGGGTTACTAGAAGCCAAGCGTTTTTAGGCGGATTATTAAATATAAAGCCAATATTGAATGTTGAATCTGGTAAACTTATCCCATTAGTTAAAGTTAGGGGGAAAAATAAGGTTTATAAGGGAATACTGGATTTAATTAAAGAAAGGACAAAGGAAGCGAATTTAAAGGAGCAGCTTATAGGGATTAGCCATGGAGATGATTTGGAAAGTGCTATGAAAATGAAGGATATGATAATGGAAGAATTTGGTTGTAAATCCTTTCTAATTAACATTATAGGGGCAGCTATAGGTGCTCATTCAGGTCCTGGAACATTGGCAGTGTTTTTCTTCAAAAAAAATAGCGAAAAATTTCCACTTATGTGATAAAATCTTTTTACAAAAAAAACAAAATAGTACTAGACAAAATAATTAAATAGTAGTATAATAAGAAATGTTGATGACAGACAAGCACCTTTAGCTCAGCTGGTAGAGCAACTGACTCTTAATCAGTGGGCCCAGGGTTCGAGTCCCTGAAGGTGCATTTATTATCGCCTCTAAGCAAATGCTTAGAGGCAATTTTGTGTTTTTCCATATAAAAATCCCCCTAAAGTTTAATTAAAGCCTGCAATTAATTCTGCAGGCTTAATTTTTATTTATTGTAAAATAACAAATACTCTGATACTATTTAACTGGGTAAATAATGATAAATTAGGGGGATTAACATGGATGAACAAGGCAAGTGGAAAATAAATAAACAAAAACGGATTGCATTAATAGCTCATGACAACAGAAAAAAGGATTTAATTCAATGGGCAAGAGAAAATAAAGATAAATTAAGTAAGCATTTCCTTTGTGGTACTGGAAATACAGCAAGATTAATTTCAAAAGAAACTGGTTTACAAGTAATAGCTTTCAATAGTGGCCCTTTAGGAGGAGACCAGCAAATAGGTGCTAGAATAGCAGAGGGAGATATTGATTTCATGATATTTTTTTGGGATCCATTATCTGCTCAGCCTCATGACCCAGATGTAAAAGCTTTATTAAGAATTGCAGTTTTATATGACATTCCAGTTGCAACTAATAGGGCTACTGCAGACTTTCTAATTTCTTCTCCACTAATGGAAGAGGAATATTTTAGAAAAATAATGGATTACAATAATTCAATGACTAATTTATAAGATTAATGATATAATGATACATTGTGACTGATAATTGATACCTAAATTTTTTAATTCTTTTACTGGGAGATGAATGAAAATTTTATAGAGGGGATAATCATTGAAAAACTTAAATATTTTGGCAGGTATTTAAGTTTTATTCCTGTAGGACAGCTGTACCTCTTTTTACTGCAGAAAACAGCGATGGCTTGTATTATGTACAAATTAAAAAAATTAAAGAGAAATAATATAGGGCAGTTCAGTGTACTAAACTGCCCTATTATAGTTTAATAAATTCCATAAGTTTCAGCATCTTCCTTTGTTCTATGAATAGTACCCCAAGGATGTTCTGGTGGTGCATATATTGAATAGAGCTTTAAAGGAGTACATCCAATATTTAATACATTGTGCCATATACCTGCTGGTATAAATATAGCGTATCCAGGATATACCAATTTTTGTAAATACAATCTATCCTTACTATCTCCCATTAAAACCAATCCTTGTCCTTCTACAATATTTATGAACTGGTCTACATCAGGATGCATTTCTAAACCTATATCATCTTTTGGGTTTATGCTCATTAAAGTAAGCTGAAGATGATTGCCAGTCCATAGTGCTAATCTGAAGTTATAGTTTTGACTGGCAGCTTCTTCTATATTTACCACATAGGGCATTGGTCCATAGTCTCTTAAATCAAGACAATTCATTTACATCATCCTTTCTTGAATTATTATTCTTTATATGGTACTATTACTCCACAAGCAAGCCTTTTGCCAGAATTTCCAGATGGCTGTGTTCTGTAATCATCCGGATTTTCATGGATAATTACAGATTTACCTATGACATCTTCAGGCCTAAATCTGTCTGTAAAGAAACTCATCCTTGCATAACCATTGTTGGAAAACAGCACAGGGAAATCCCCTGCATGATTACCGTGAGGTTGATTGTCAGGATTATAATGTCCACCTGCTGACTCAAAGGGTTCGTCATAATTTGTTACTTCACAAATTCCATTTTGATGAATGTGGAATCCAAAAGGGCCTATGGGAGAATTTCCATCTGCTGCTGGTTTATATGTTGGTAATCCCCAAACTTCTATTAATACTTCAGTTCCTCCAGCAGCATTATAAAAATATGCATATCCATTTATATTAGGAGCTAGGGGGCCGCCAGATATTTTCACGTATGCAATAGGTTTAATCTTGTACATAATATCTTCTCCTTTAAGTTAAGTTTAAAAGCTGATATTATATAAATATGAATTAAAATACAAAAAGGTGCTCATAGGCTGTATTAAATGAAATATATATATTTATTAGATTGGATAGGTGGTAATATGAGATTATTTATTGCAATTAATTTTAACGATTTTGTGAAAGAAAAAATCCAGAATTTAATTGATAAATTCCAAAAATTTTCATATCAGGGAAGATTTGTATCTAAGGAGCATCTGCATTTAACTTTGGAATTTTTAGGGGAAATTCCTGAACAAAGGGTTGATGTAATTAAAAAGATTATGGATAATGCCAGCTTCAAACCATTTAGCTTAAAGCTTTCAAATATTGGCTATTTTAAACGACCTCAAGGGAATATATATTGGATTGGGTTAGAAGAAAATAAGAATTTAAAGGACCTTCAACTAAATATTCATAATTTGTTAATAAACGAAGGCTTTAAACTCGAAGATAGGCCTTTTACACCCCATATTACATTGGGAAGGCAGGTAAAGCTAAAAGAAGGTTTTGATTATTATAAATATAATACTGAAATTAAGGATACAGTAATTCAAGTAAATAGAGTTGATCTTATGAAATCGGAAAGGATAGATGGGAAGTTAGTTTATTCAATTATTTATAGTAAACAGGTTAAGTAGGAATTATTAAGTAACTTTATTAAATATTAGCAATATCTAAAACTAAGAAGAAAAATAGCTTATTTAACACAGTAATGCAATTAAGAATTAAATTTTACTTTAAAGAATCAATTGACTATTCTTGAAAACTGTATATAATATATAGATATATACTCTAAGACAAGCATTGATAAGTTAAACCCGGGTTTAACGCTATATCGCTTTAAAACGTTGCAATTATCAGCTTTCTAGCAATTTTAATTTTAAAAAAAATGGGTTGAAATTTGCTAAATTATATATTAGAATTTAAGCAAAGGGTATGTATAAATTTTCTAACAAAATATTGGTTTAATAATCTGATACCATTATTAGATACATATAATGGTGAATTGTAAAATATTAATATAATAAATTAGCAAAAGACAATTTTAATAATGTTTTTAAAATAGATATGAAATTCATTTTCATATCTAATTTAATAAAAAAATATAAATAAGGGGGAATTTAAAGCATGATGAAGAAATTGATAATCTTCTTACTAGTATTATCAATGGTTCTATCAGCATTCTTAGCTGGTTGCCAATCTAAGAATAAACCTGCTGACACATCACAAAATGTACCTGAAGAAACTGAAACTGAAGTCGGAGAAGAAGAAGCTGGTCCACCAGAAGAACCAATGGGACAAATAATCATTGGTAATACTACTGAGCTATCTGGTGACTGGGTACCATATTGGACAAATAACGCTGCAGACTTTGATGTTTACAACTTAATAAGTGGATATGGTACTATAGGTATGACATTTGAAGGCGAATATGTAATCGATACAAAGACTGTAGTAAAAGATTACAAAGTAGAAGAACATGAAGATGGTTCTAAGACTTATACATTCACAATCAATGAAGGCTTAACTTATGCAGATGGAACTCCAATAACAGCAAAGGACTATGTTGCATCTGTAATGCTATGGTCATCACCACAAGTTCAAGCAACTGGTGCTAAGGCTACTTATGGATATGATTTACTAGGCTATGATGATTTCAACTCTGGTAAATCAAAGGTATTCAAAGGAGTAAGGTTGTTAGACGATTACACATTCTCATTAACAATTAACCCAAAAAGACTTCCATACTTCTATGAATTACCAATGGTAAGCGCAGGTCCAACTAAGCTATCCTACTGGACAGACGAAACAGTTGACATTCTAGATGATGGTGAAGGCTGCTACTTCACAGATAACTTCACTACTGAAAACTACAAAGATAGATGGAATGTTGCTAGATATGGAACAACTGAATTCCCAGCTAGCGGTCCATATAAGATAGTTTCCTATGATGAATCTTCTAAGACAGCTGTTCTAGAAGTTAACGAAAAATATAAGGGAGACTTTACTGGTCAAAAACCAAAGATTAAGACTATAATCTACAAGAAGGTTACACAAGAAACTTCTCTAGATGAATTAGCAACTGGTGGAGTAGACCTACTATCTGGTATGGCATCAGGAGACGAAATCAACCAAGGTCTTGACCTAGTTGAAAAAGGCGGATTTGCATACACAGCATATCCACGTTCTGGTTATGGTAAGATTGCATTCCAATGCGACTTTGGACCAACTCAATTCGTAGAAGTTCGTCAAGCAATAGCTCACTTGCTAGATAGAAACGACTTCGCAAGAGCATTTACAGGTGGATTTGGTTCAGTAGTTAATGGTCCTTATGGAGAATCAATGTGGTTCTATCAAGAAACTAAGGAAGAATTAAATAAGAGATTGAATCAATATCCATACAGCTTGGAAAAAGCTATAGAATTACTTGAACAAGGCGGATGGGTATACGACGCTAATGGTAATGAATATAAAGAAGGAATTCGTTACAAGAAGTTAGATGATGGTACTTTGATGCCATTAATCATTGAATGGGCTTCAACTGAACAAAATGCTGTTTCTGACTTACTAGTAGTTAAATTACAAGAAAACCCAGACTTAGCAAAAGCAGGTATCCAAATCAACCAAACTGTAATGACATTCTCAGAATTGTTGAACTACTTGTATCGTGACTCTTCTGTAGATGCTAAGTATGGAGTACCAACATTTGGTATGTTTAACTTAGCTACTAACTTCACTCCAGTTTATGACTTAAGAGATACTTATACAACTGACCCAGAAAAGATTAAAGCTGGATATAACACTAACTTCTTAATAGATGAAAAACTAGAAAAATTAGCAAATGACATGGTATTAACTGAACCAACTGATAGAGAAGGATTCAAGAAGAAATTCGTTGAATTCATAGTAAGATGGAACGAATTATTACCAGACCTACCACTATACTCCAACATTTACCATGACTTCTACAATGAAAAATTAAAGAATTACAATATCAACTCTCTAGTAGATATTAGCCAAGCTTTACTATATGCTTATGTAACAGAATAATATGAAAGTATTTGTAGAAATAGGGTACTTGTACCCTATTTCTACGAATTTTTTTCTTGTTTTGTATTTACAATTTAGATATTTACAAGAGGTTTTTATTTACAATTTATATGTATTTACAAGAAGCAAAAAAACTATAATAAGGCGGGAAGGATATGTTAAGGTACACAATAAAAAGGATTATCTATATGATAATTGTATTTGCCATAATGACTGTTGTATTGTTTACTTTGTACAGTATGATACCTGGTGACCCTGCAAGAGCAGAAGTAGAAGCTTTAAGGGACAGATTAAAACCTGATGAATATGAAAGAGCATATCAATTGGCAAGAGAAAGATTAGGATTAAATGATCCTCCTTATATACGCTATTTTAAGTGGGTAAAAGGAATTTTAAAAGGCGACTTTGGAATGTCTCTGGTACATAAAGTTCCTGTAAAAGAAGTATTAAAAACACCATTGAAAGTAACAATTTTTATTAATATATTCTCAGTAATATTAGGTTTAGGAATAACTATTCCATTAGGTATATACTCTGCAGTTAAGAAGAATTCAAGATTCGATAAAACTGTTCAAGTTCTTACTATAGTAGGGCACAGTATCCCAACATTTATTTTTGCGCTATTGTTTATCTATTTATTTGCGGTTAAATTAGGTTGGTTCCCAGTAAGCGGTATGAAGACACCTAATTTTAAAGGGACTGGATGGGCATTAGTTAAGGATTATGCTAAACACTTGGCGTTACCATTGATGGTAATGACTGTAGGTTCCTTAGGTGGAATGACAAGATATGTAAGAGCAGCAATGATTGATGCATTGACATTGGACTGCATTAAGACAGCAAGGGCAAAGGGATTAAAGGAAAAAGTTGTCATATTATCACATGCATGGAGAAACGCCCTTCTTCCAATAATTACATTGATAATAAGCTGGTTTATGAGTATATTCTATGGATCTTTGATAACAGAAAGAATATTTAACTTAACTGGATTAGGAAAGGTGCTTATAGATTCATTATTTAACCAAGACTATTATGTTGTTATGGCTATTCAACTATTCTATATAGTTATAGCATTGGTAAGCAACTTACTAACTGACCTAAGCTACGGAATAGTTGACCCACGTGTAAGAGTTAATAAATAGGGGAGGTAAAAAATGAGCACTAGTAAAACAGCAAATAAAAACGAAAAGAAGGAAAAGAAGTCTTTTGCAAGCCTTCTCTTTAATAGACTATTTGGGTTTGGAAATAAAAAAGAGCTTTCCATATTGGAAGAGGAGCAAGTTCAAAGCCCATGGCGTACTGTGATAAGGACTTTTAGAAGTAATAAAGTTTCTATGACTGGCCTTATAATATTTTTATTGATATTTGCTACTGTTATGATAGGACCATTAATTAAGCCAGTTGACCTATCATTTTCCGAAACATCTCAGCAAAATGTTGCACCAGGTTTCGACTTGATGAAAGTCCCAAGTGAATTACAAGGGAAAATTCAAGATATTTCAGTTGGCCCAACTTTTAGCGTTGGAGTTTCAACAGATGGAAAGGTTTATGTATGGGGTAAGTCTAGAATAACATCAGCAATAGATATAAGGAATTTGCCAAAAGATGAAAAAACTAAAAAGCCTCTTGATATGGGCAAAGTTGTTGAAGTTGCAGTTGGTACTGACCATGCATTGGCATTGAATGAAGATGGGCAATTATTTGCATGGGGAAATAATAGGCAAGGCCAAGCTACAATTCCTTATGAAATACAAATGGGAAGTGCAAAAATTAAAGATATATATGCTGGATACCAAATTTCCATTTTTGTTACTGAAGATGGAAGAACATTACATGCTGGTAGTACGATGATTACTGATTATAATGAATTCCATCAATATCAAGGTCAAATAAAAAAGGTAGCTATAACACAAGATGCTGTTATAGGTCTAACTAATGATGGACAGGTTGTTTATTTAGGTTCTCAACGTGAAAATGCTTACACAAGAATACCAGAAAATATGGGTAAAGTTGTTGATATTGCTGCAACTGCTGCAACCGTTGCTGCAGTAAATGAAGATGGTAAGGTATTTGTTTGGGGTAACGTAACAAAAGGTGAAGGTAATGTACCAGAAACTTATTCTAAAATAGTTAAATTAGAAGGAGGCAGATATCATTATACTGCCTTAACTGAAGATGGAAAAGTATTGGCTTGGGGTGCTAATTATTATAATCAAACAAAAGTGCCTCAAGAACTTCAAAATAAAACTGTTGTAAAGCTATTCTCTGGTTTTTATCAAAACTATGCAATAACTTCTGATAATAAGTTATTTACTTGGGGTCTAAAAGGATATTTAATGGGTACAGATGACCTTGGAAGAGACATATTTACAAGGTTGTTAAATGGTGGAAGAATGTCCATGACCATAGGTGCTGTGGCAGTTATTATTGCTACAATCATAGGCGTTATAGTTGGATGCGTTTCCGGATTCTTTGGTGGTAAAGTCGATATAGTATTACAAAGGATTGCAGAAGTTATAAATTCATTGCCATTCTTGCCATTTGCAATGATATTGTCATCTATCATAGGAAACTCTATGACTTCTAGTCAAAGAATCGTATTAATCATGGTTATATTAGGTCTATTATCATGGCCAAGTTTGGAAGTATTAGTTCGTGCTCAGGTTTTATCAGTAAGAGAGCAAGAATACGTAACAGCTGCAAGGTCCCTAGGTATTAAACAAAGAGATATCATATTCAAACACATATTGCCAAATGTAGTATCTATAATTCTTGTATCTGCAACACTATCTTTTGCAAGCAGTATGTTAACAGAGTCAAGCTTGTCATACCTAGGCTTTGGTGTTCAAGCTCCACATCCTACATGGGGTAACATGCTATATGGTGCTAACAACAGTATCGTTATTCAAAACTATTGGTGGAGATGGGTATTTCCATCAATTGCATTGGGAATTTGTGTAATTTGTATAAATGTGATAGGCGATGGCTTGAGAGATGCTGTTGACCCCAAATCTCAAGAACGTTAGGAGGAAAATTGAATGGCACTATTAGAAGTTAGAAATTTGCATACTTATTTTAAAACAAGACGAGGTATTATAAAGGCTGTTAACGATGTCTCCTATTCAGTAGAAGCTGGTAAAACCCTTGGTCTTGTAGGAGAAAGTGGTAGTGGAAAATCCGTTTCAGCGATGAGTATAATTAAGCTATTAGATAGCAATGGATATATAGATTCTGGTGAAATTATATTTGACGGGAAAGATTTAATTAAAATGCCAATGAAAGAAATGTATAAAATAAGGGGTAACGATATTTCAGTAATTTTCCAAGAACCAATGACATCATTGAACCCAGTTTTCACAGTTGAAAGACAGCTAAGTGAACCATTTATGATACATCAAGGTATGAGCAAAAAAGAAGCAGAAGAAAAAAGCGTAGAGATGTTGAGAATGGTAAAAATACCTAATCCTGAACAAGTTGTTAAACAATACCCCTTCCAATTGTCAGGTGGTATGAGGCAACGTGTCATGATAGCAATGGCTTTAGCATGTAGACCAAAGCTATTGATAGCAGATGAGCCAACTACAGCTTTGGACGTTACTATTCAAGCCCAAATATTGAAACTTATGAATGAATTAAAGGAAGAAATCGGGACTTCGATATTATTTATTACCCATGATTTAGGGGTTATAAACGAAATGGCTGATGATGTTGCTGTTATGTATTGTGGGCAAGTAGTAGAAAAAGCGCCAGTTGAAACAATTTTTGGTAAAGATACCGTTTATTCACATCCATATACTGAAGGACTAATGTATTCAATACCTAGATTGGATACTCCACCAGGAACTCGCTTAGAGCCAATACCTGGCCAAGTTCCACATCCACTTGCATTGCCAGAAGGATGTAAATTTGCTCCAAGATGCAAATATGCTACAGAAAGATGTAAGAAAGAAGAACCAAAATTGGTTGAAATAGAAAAAGGCCATGAAATTAGATGTTTCTATCCAAGAAGAGGGGTGAGATCCAATGGCTAATGGTGCAAACGATAAGGATAAAAAAGTCTTAATAAGGATAGAAAACTTAAAACAATATTTCCCATTAAAGAAGAGAAATATTTTTGATAGAGAAAAGCGATTTGTAAGGGCAAATGATGATATAAGCCTAGTAATATATGAAGGAGAAACATTGGGGCTAGTTGGAGAAAGTGGATGCGGTAAGTCAACTTTGGGTCGAACCCTTCTACAACTATATGAACAAACAGATGGTAGGACAATTTATTATGGAAGAAGTCTAGATGAATTAGCACCAAAATATGTTTTGGAAACTTACGAAAATTTAAGCTCATTATATAAACAATTGTTAGAATTGAGAAAACAAGAAGAAGAAACTTATAAGGAATATGAAGCTAAACCAGAAGGAGAAGAAAAATACGAAGCATTAGAAAAATATCGTCAAGCTGAAAAGGCAGCAAGGAATCTATTCCTTGATTTGGCACAACTTGTTGGCGGTTTGTTAGTAGCAGAAGATTTAGATACAGTATCTAAAGTATTACTTGACCAATACAAGACAAGCGTTGAAGTAACAAGGCTTAGAAGAAGTATTGAAGAAGAAAAGCTAGAATATGAAAGTATCAAGGCAAAATTAAAAGAAAGAGGAAAATCAGACGAAGAAATAGAAAGAGCAACAGTAAAGGAAAGAGAAAAGATAAAGGAACTAGAAGAAAAATTAGCAAATGAAGAAAAAGAATTGGCAGCAAAAGATAAAGAAGTAGAAAAACTAAGAGAAAAATATAAAGACCATCCTGACTATGAAAAATATGAAAAATACAGAGACAATGGCATTAACCTTGCAAAATTAACTACTGAGGAAATGAGAATTTTAAGAAAGGACTTACAATTAATATTCCAAGACCCATATTCATCATTGAATCCAAGGTTAACTGTAGGGCAAATAATCTCTGAAGGTTTATATGCCCACAATATGTTTGCAAAAAATGACCCTGCAGTCCAAGACTATATTATAGATGTAATGGATAAATGCGGTTTGGCAGCTTACTTTATACATCGTTATCCACACCAATTCTCTGGTGGGCAAAGACAACGTATAGGTATTGCTCGTTCAGTAGCTCTTCAACCTAAGTTTATAGTTTGTGATGAAGCTGTATCTGCATTGGACGTATCAATTCAATCACAAATTATAAATCTATTGCTAGACTTGAAGGAAGAACACAATTTAACATATTTATTCATATCCCACGACCTATCAGTAATTAAGTACATCAGCGATAGGGTAGGGGTTATGTATCTAGGAAATATAGTTGAACTAGCAGAAACAGAAGAACTATTCTCACATCCAATGCACCCATACACTGAAGCGCTATTGGCAGCAATTCCAACTGTTGACCCTGTTGATAGACAAAAGAGGAAAGACCATTATGTTCTAGAAGGAGATATACCAAGCCCAATTAATCCACCACCAGGATGCAAGTTCCATACTAGATGTAAGTATGCAACTGATATATGCAAGATGGTTGTTCCTCAATTTGAAGAAGTGAAACCTGGTCATTTTGTTGCATGCCATCATAAGTTGAATAATGATAAATAGTAGAAGGGTTTTGAGTTGTTATGTTTATGCAAGATAAGCTTGACCGAGCAATGAAATGGCTAAAGGAGAGAAATAAAATAGATAACAGCGTTTATGAAAATGATGCAGAAAAGTATTTAGATGAAGACTTGCCTGAGGATTATGACCCAAGGAAGGAATGGATGGAAGAAGAGGAAGAAATAAAGTTAGAAAAAGGCGATGTGTTAGCACTTATTTTAGCAGCCATTATAGTGTTTGGTCCAATATTTTTAGTATTGTTTTTGATATTAATATTGGTTATGAGAATTTGAATAGGAAAAGCTCAGCAGAAATGCTGAGCTTTTTTGTTGGAATCTTATATTGTAATAATATCGTAAAGATTTTTTCTCTATTCTATATTATAATTAATAAAAAGGGCAATAATTATGAAATAATATATAAAATTAGGAGTGATTAGGAGTGATATGGTGAAAAAACCAATATTGTTTATAGTCGTGATTTTGCTTACTTTAAGTTTAATAAGTTGCAGCAAATCAAAGTCATTGAATAAGGCTTTTACTGCTGAAAAGCAAGAAATAGTTTCAGATTCCATATTAACCATAGCTGATTATTTCCCAGTTAGAGAAAACACTATGAAAGAATATGAAGGTATAGGGAATGAGTTTGCAGAGAAGAAAACATTTGTAGAATTTTACGAAGATGGAAAAGTACAAATAAAAGAAGAGAATCCTGGTACAACTTTTGTGAGAGTTTTGGAATATAAAGATGGGGAATTAAGAGAAATATATGCTGAAGGAGAGTTTTACCACATTGAAAACATGCTAAATGCCAATACAAACAGAAATAACATATTATTAAAAGAGCCAATTGAGATAGGTAATAGTTGGACAAATGATGATGGTAGCATTAAAGAAATAACTAGCTTAAATGAAAGAGTTGAAACTTCTTCTGGCACATATGAAGCTTTAGAAGTTACAACTAGATACCAATCAGGGGATATTTTGAAGGAATATTATGCCAAAGACATTGGCCTTGTAGCATCAATTTATGAACAAGGTGGAAATGTGGTAAAAACATTATTAAAAGAAATAAAAAATACTCCAAAAGAATTAACCGTGGAAGCATATTATCCTACAAAAAATAAAATAGGTACAGGATATGTAGACCAAATTATAATGTTTGAAACAAATGATGATGTTAGAGAAATATTAGAAAGTATATTAAAAAATCCTCCAAACGATAAATTAATTCCATCAATTTCAAAGGATGTAAAAATAAATGAAATACACCTCAACAGGGAATCCTGGATATTGGAAATAGATTTTTCAAAGGAATTTACTGAAAACTTCAATGTCGGTTCTGCACAAGAAGCTGAAATGTTGAAATCCCTGGTAAATACATTAGGGAAATTCTATGATGTAGACAAAGTATTTATATCAATAGAAGGTAAGCCTTATGAATCTGGCCATTTTGCAATTAGAGATGGAGAATTTTTTAAAGTTGACACATCAGATTCTGTAAAAATAGAATAATAAAGGTCCTCTTAAGAGGACCTTTATTCATGATAAATAATTTAGCTTTCTTCTTCCTTTTCTTTGCTTTCATTCCTTGTATTTTCCTTGCCTTCACTCTTTCTATTTTTATTGTTTTGTTTATTCTTAGCCACTCTTTTTCCCTCCTTTAACAATAAGTTGTTCACTTATAGTATTGCAAAATATAAAAAAATTAAACCTAAATGAGGGAAAAAGATAATCTAGGATATATTAGAATTTAACAATTTATCAGTTCATCAATAAATCTCGATGGCTTAACCTCCATATCTCCAACAGACTTTACAGTTATTAGAGATAAATGATATCTGGCTCTTGTCATGCCAACATAGAAAAGCCTTCTTTCTTCTTCAAATTGCTCAAATTTTCCCTTTTCCATATTTTCTATGCTTGTTATAGTTGGGAAATCGCCATCTATCAAGTCTATCATATATACACTGTCAAATTCTAATCCCTTTGCAGAATGGACTGTGGATAATGTTAAGGCACCTGCGTTTCTGTTTGAGCCATTACATAAGTACTGAAGGTAATTTAACCTATTTAAGAAATCATCAAAGTTTTCGTAATTTGATGCTATTAATTTTAAGAAATACAGCATTGTTTTTAATGTATCATAAGTATATCCAAGCTTCATACAGTTTTCCTTAAGATACTTTTCATATTCAAGGTTATATTCTATATATTCAATTGCATTGGATGGCCTCATTTTAGACAGCTTTGCAAAGTCTAATTTTAATTCCTTTAGGGTAGTTTTATAGAAATTAGAAAGACCTGGATAGCTCATTATTCTATCAAAAACAGGTATATTGTAGTTTTGCATTTTTGAATAGCTTATGTGCTTTTTCGATATATACCCTTTTTTCTTATAATAGATGTTTTCATACAGTTCTATATTTGATGTATCCTTTGAAAATTTAATAAAATTTATAATGTCATCTATTAACCAGTGGTTAAAAAATCTGATTTTTATATCCCTCAAATAAAATGGGATTTTATTTCTATCAAGTACTTCAATAAGTCCTATAGATGAAAGGTTATTTCTGTACAATATACATGTTTTAGATAAATCCTTTCCCTTTAAATCCCTTATTAAGAATTCGTATTGTTCTTCAACTGAATTTACTTTTATAATGTTAATAGGTTCTATATAATCATTGTCAGTGATTATAGTCTTGTTGTATCTTAGGGTGTTTCTTTTAATGAATTTATTGCAAACGGAGACGATATTTTTTGATGATCTATAATTCTTTTCCATGAAAAATATTTTTCCATCAGGATAAGTTTTCCTAAAATTAAGCAACCCAGCAGGATATGCTCCTCTAAAGCTGTAGATTGATTGGTCATCATCTGCTACAATGAATAAGTTATTTTTTGGTTTTGCTAACAGCTTTATTATTTCCATTTGAACTTTAGATGTGTCTTGACCTTCGTCTAGCTGTATAAATTCGTACTTATTTCGATATTTTTTTAAAATTTCCTTATTATTTATTAAAATCTGATAGGAAAGGGTTAACATATCGTCAAAATCAATTAAATTATTTTCTTTCTTATATTTTTCATAAGTGTAGAAAATATGTTCAAAATTTTCAATATCTGGTTTATAGGAATTTAAATATTCTTCTATTGTCAGCATAAGATTTTTTATATAGCCTATAGAATTCAACAGCGCTTCCAGCTTTTCTTCTGAAATATATTTTCCATTTATATCGCTATATATTTTTTTTAGCAGGTTATATTTGTTTAGCTCATCATTTTCATCTTCAATTAGTCTATATTTAATTTTATTTAACAGAGCAAACTCTCTAATTAATGTATAACAAAAACTATGGATTGTCGAAAAATGTATTGATTTATAAGGGATATCGGGGAAAGTATTATAAAATCTTTCCTTCATGTCCCTGGCAGATGCTCTGCTAAAAGTAATAGATAATATTTTATCTGGGCTTATTTTGTGATTTTTTATTAAATTAGCAACTCTATGTATAAGGACAGTTGTTTTTCCAGCCCCAGGTACAGCTAAAACAAGGGCGGGCCCATATACATGTTCAACTGCTTTTCTTTGCTCCAAGCTGAGATTCATATTCGCACCTACCTTAAAAAATGTCTATTATATTCTAACATAAAAAATAATTTTATAGTATAATTAATAAGTCGATAATTAGTCGAATTGTTGGGTAATAATATTTTAAACACAGGGAGAAGATTGTAAAACTTTGAGGTGAATGCATGAAAAAAGCACTAAAGAAATTTGATGAGTTTTTGATTGAATTAATAAATATTAAAATGAGCCACAGATATTTAGATGCATTGATGTACAGGGTGACCAATTTAGGTGGAGCGTTGTTTTCAACTTTACTAGTAATCTCCTTGATATTAATAGGAAGTACAAATACGAAGATTGTGGGAATAGAATCTTTAGTGTCGCTCTGCATTAGCCAAGCTGTAGTCCATACATTGAAGAAAATACTTGGAAGAGAAAGGCCATATAATATTATAGAGCATTTAAATACTTTTGGAATAAACTTAAAGGACTATTCCTTTCCTTCAGGCCATACAGCTGCCAGTTTTTCAATTGCTACAACAATAGCTTTAAATATGCCAAAATTAACTATACTAGTGTTTACTATTGCTATTATTGTAGGCATATCTAGAATTTATCTAGCAGTCCATTATCCAACAGATGTGGCAGCTGGAATTATAATAGGCACTATTTTAGCCATAATAGTCCATTATCAATTAATGGAGTTTGTATATAAATTAGGAGAATTTATTGGTATTGAGTTATAAATCAATACCTTAAATTTAATAAATGAGGGGGATTACCAAAATGTTAATGACAAATTTTTTGAGCAGTAGAAAATCCATTAGGGAGTACAAGAAGAAAAGCGTAAATCCTGAACTTCTTGAAGATATTCAGAAGTATTTAAATTTACTGGAGAAAGAAGCAGGTAATATAGAATTTAGGCTTTATGAAAATGGCAGTAGGATTTATAATGGGTTAAAGGGCATAGGCGGTTATTCTGGTGTAATGATTGAAAGCCCACATTATATAGGACTTAATTTAAAGAATAAGGAAGACAGCACTTTAATCTTTGGAGCATATTATATGGAAAAGCTGATAACTAAATTGCATTCCATGGGATTAGGAACATGCTGGATAAGCATAGAAAATGTAGATAGAAAATTAAAAGAAGAACTATTTGGCGATATTTCAGGAGAGATAAACTACCTTTTAGCTTTTGGGTATCCAAAGCCAAGGAACCCATTTATCAATGAGCCATTTAGCCATAGAATTGGAGTCGATGAACTGGTTTTTAACAATAAAATTGGGGAACCAATTTCAGATAAAGAATTGGAAAACAGGGGATTAGACGATTTATTCTATTATGTAAGGTTTGCACCATCCATGCTCAATAAGCAACCATGGAGGTTTATACTAAAGGAAGATAAAGTAATATTGTTAATAAAATATAAGGATGGAGAAGTACCTAATCTTATAGATGCAGGTATTATAATGTACTACTTCGAAGAATTAAGTAAGACCATAGGGTTAAGCAATAAATGGACATTAATCGAAGGAGAAGAAAAAGTAGGAGATGAAAATTACAAGTATATAGGAGAATTCAAGCTATAAAAAGAGGGGTGCCAATGTGCACCCCATTTTTATTCGAAACTCCTATTCGATTTCAATTGTTTTTCCTCTAATTCTCTTTGATTCTACTTTTGGTAGTGATACATATAGAATTCCGTTGTTGAATTTTGCCTTAACATTATTGAAATCTACATCGTCAAAGTAGAAGCTTCTTGACATGGAGCCATATCTTCTTTCACGTACTAGATAATTTTCATCTTTTCTTTCGATTCTTTCATCTCTTTTAACTGCTATTGTAAGAGTGTCATCATCAGCTTTCAATATGATTTCATCTTTGTCTACTCCAGGTAGTTCTGCTTCTAGTACATATTTATCTTCTTCTTCCTTGATGTTTACTCTAATGCCACCATGAGGGAAGGAGAAGAAGTCATCAAGCCAGAAATCGCCAAATTGAGCTTCCAACATTCTATCAATATTATCTAATATTCTTCTTCTATATGGTCTTATGCTAAACATCATATCAACCTCCTAGTTAATATTGACTTTGACTTTCTTTGACTTTCATTTATATTGTACCCTGCAAATGAAAATTTAAACATTCCAATTAATGTTTATTATAAATTTTATTTTGGGATTGATTAATTAATTGAAGTAATTATAAGGCTTTCTCAGGACTTTAGATTTTAAAATGATTCCACTAAACATTGTATTATTCTCTCTAAAAATTAAAAAATATTTTTTATAATGTAAAACTTTTTATGGTTTTTTTACGAATATATCTATGGACAAGGAATTAAATGAAAGAATTGATGGTGAAATATGGATAGGGATAAAAAACTAATAAGAAAAATAGTAAAAAAATCAGATAAAGATGCTGCAAATGAACTTATATCTAAATATTACAAGGAAGTATATACATATGTTTACAGGCAGATTTTAGATAAAGAATTATCTATGGATTTAACACAGGAAATCTTTATCAATGTATTGAAATCGCTAAATAACTATGATGAAAGAAAGGCTTCTTTCAGAACTTGGCTATATAAAATAGCTACATATCGATTAGTAGATTATTATCGTTCTAAAAGTTATAAAGATAATAACATGCTGCTTTCCATAGATAATGTTGATATATTTGATAATAAGGATATTGAGGTTTCCTTTGAAAGAAAAGAAGATATAGAAAGGATTATCCATGTATTGAATAATTTAGATATTTCATTGCAGGAGATTTTTAGATTAAAAATTTTTGCAGATTACACATTTTTAGAAATTTCAGAAACCCTAAATATTCCAGAATCTACCGTTAAGACAAGATACTATTCTGTAATTAGGAAAATAAGGAAGGAATTTGAGGAGGGATAATGTGAAAATTGAAATGCCTAAAGAAGAAGAAATAAGGCATGAAATAGATAATATAATTGCAAAGTCTATTAAAGAAAAGGAATCTTTTTATTCCTATTTAAAAAACATGTATAAACAAATAGGATTTAAATATTTATTTCATGATGGTATGGAAATTGTTTTTACAATTTTATTAGTGTTTATTATTTTAATTTCAGCTATTAGAAGTAGCAGCATAAGATATATGGAAAATGCTGGATTAATATATGTTTATCTGTTTACTGCATCACCAATACTGTATTTAGCAATGTCCATTTACAGTTTCATCCATGTAAAGCAGAATAAAACCTATGAAATTGAAATGACATGTAAATACGATTTATATCAGATAGCAGCTTTCAGAATGCTTATGTTCAGCATTATTTGTATTGTATTCAACTTTTTATTTATATTCATGGTTAATTATTTTTATAAGAATTTGAATTTCATAAAGGCCTTTATGATTTCTATAACATCTTTATTTTTATTTTCTTCAATTTTTCTATATACAATAATGAAGCTAAAAAATAAATTAGCAAAGTATACTGTTATATTTGGGTGGATTGGCTTTAATACAGCATTATGTATGTTTAAAGTAAATTATTACATTGATTTATTAAATAATATTTCAACATATACTTGGACTATAGTAGCTTTAGGTTCTATATTTATATACTTAAAGAATTTAAAGGAATTTACTTTATTAAGATGTAGGAAAGGGATGATTTAGATGTTGATAGTAAAGAATGTTAGTAAGAGTTATGGGAAATTTTCAGTACTTGAAGACATAAATATTGAATTTTCCAATGGAATATATGGCTTATTGGCACCAAACGGAACAGGTAAAACTACTTTAATAAAAATGCTTAGTACTTTACTTTTTCCAGATGACGGAGAAATACTCTATAATGGTGCAGATATTTTTCATATGGGGGACAGCTATAGGGAAATACTTGGGTATCTTCCCCAAGAATTTGGCTACTATAAAAATTATAACCCTAGACAGTATCTCTCATATCTTTCTGCATTAAAGGGAATAGAGAGGGATGTTGCAAAAAAGAAAATAGATGAGTTATTAGAATTAGTGGGACTTATAAGTGTGGCTGATAAGAAAATGAAGAAGTTTTCTGGTGGAATGATTCAGAGGGTTGGAATAGCACAAGCTTTACTTAATGATCCTAAAATATTAATACTGGATGAACCTACTGCTGGATTAGATCCTAAGGAAAGAATAAGATTTAGGAATTTATTATCACAGTTATCCAGAGATAGAATTGTTATTCTTTCCACCCATATTGTATCTGATGTGGAGTCAATAGCTAATGAGATTATAATGATAAAAGATAAAAAGGTATTGTATAAGGATAGCATAGAAAATATATGTAAAACCCTTGAAGGCATGGTTTATGAAATAAAAGTTGACTTTGATAAGGTTAATGATTTTAGGAATAAGTTTTTCTCTTTAACAGAAAAACAAGAAGGAAACAAAATGAAAATCAGATTTATATCTGAAAGAAAATTAGATGATACTTGGGATTCTATAAGTCCCAGTATAGAAGATGTCTTTATGTATGTATATAAAGATGAAGTAATAGAGGAAGGGTAAGAATGAATATAAAAATAAACGAATTAAAAAAAGTTTTAAATTCTCCTATCATAACTTGGCTTTTAGTTTTGTTTATTGTTTTCAATGCTTTTGTAATATACCAAAATTCATATTTTAAAGATGAGCTGAAGGTGTTAAATAAGCTGGTAGATAGATTTGGCTATAAAATAGATGATGAAATGTTAGGCAAATTTAAGGAATATTATGATGAACAGCTTTATAGGTTAAATGAAATTACAAATAAGAAACTTTCCAAAAACTTTAAAAACATGCAGGAATTTTACAATGATCATAAATATGGCCTAAAAGAAATTTATACACAAGCTGAGATTGACTTAATAGTAGAATTGGGGATTATAGAAACATACTATAATGAAATATTAGGAATCGATGAAATTTATTCAAAAATTAATATTATGGATATAGCAGAAAGAGAAATTATGAAATACAGCCTTGGAGGGAAAGCTGCTGCTACAGTAAGAAAGCAGTATAAAGCTTTTAGTGAAAGGTTTAAACAATTAATAGAAAATAAGGAGCATAAAAATTTATTTTTTATGGGACAAGTATATAGAATGCATTCTTTATTATTTAGAAAGTTATTTAGGATTATTATATTTGAAATAATCATACTAGTGGTTCTTACTACAGCCTATTTGGTAAACTATGAGTTTGACAGTAATACTGAATTATTAACTTATACATCTAAAAGGGGAAGAAATTTAATTATTGATAAACTTTGGGCCTCTGTGTTTTCAAGTTTAGTTATAACAACAATTATTTTGTCAATAACATTAAGTTTATATTTTAAAGTATTTGATTATTCTAGGCTTTGGAATGTTCCCATAAGTAGTTATTTCAACAGCGAATATGTAGATATTAGCAGTGGAATTAGTTTACTATATTTTGCTTGGTGGAATATGTCGTTTATAAAATATTTGATTTTTAGCATTGGGTTAATTTACTTAATTACCTTAATTTTTAATGGTATTGCATTTGTTTTGGCAATCCATGTAAAAAACACTTACTTTTCATTCTTTATATTTGCCATAATATTTGGTTTGTTCTTGATTGTTCCCAATTTTTTGCCTAGAAATAGTAATCTTATTTTTATGGGAGCTTTCACACCATTTTTCTTAATTTTAAATCCCCATGTATGGTTTATGGAAAGTGGTGCGTTCACAACTTTTAAATATTATGAATTGATTACTGTTAGTATTTGGTTCCTAATCTTATTAGTTCTTGGAATGTTATCAATTAAAAAATTTAAAAGACAGGATATTTAGGAAGGTGAATTAAATGAGCATAATTTTAAATGAATTAAAAAAGATTTTTAATATTAAATCCATTATTTTACTGATATTGATAAATATTGTTATGTATTTTCTTTTTATTGAATTTTATATAACTAATTTTCCCAATGGAAGGCCTGCATTAAATATTTATAATATGTTTGTTGAGATGAAAGAACTTTACGGGGAATATATGGATGAAAAGGAATTTGAGGACTTTAAGTTAAAATATGAAGAAGCAGTTAAGGAAGCAAATGAGTATATTCAGTTAAGAGAAGATTTTAAAACTGCAGGAATAAATGATTATGAGGATTTTAAAAATATGGATTTGGAAGATGAAGAACAATACAGGCTTTATAGTGATGTGATTTTTGATAAGAAAATAGATATATTTTGGGAACTTCCTTGGAGGGAAGAGTATATTAAGTATTATGAAGACAAAGAAAGGCTTATGCTGGCACAAGCTTCAAATTCAAAGCAAGAATTAAGGATTATGGAAATACTTAATAAAGGTTTAGAAACCTCTGTATTCAATGATGTTATATTTTCGAATTATAATCATTTTATAAAAAATGTGACCATAACCATATTATTAAGCGTAATGTTCATCATAACTCCTACATATTTAAGGGATTATTTAGTTAAAGTAAATTACCTTCAATATACGTCAAAAACAGGAAGAAGGATATTTAAGAAGAAGATACTTATAAGTTTACTAGCTACTTTTATATTAGTGACAATACAGTTTTTATGTTTCTTTATTATATATTCTACAAATAATACATCAATGTTTTTTAATTCAAACATAAATTCAATTTATAATATTATTATTTCTTGGTATGACTTAACATTTATTCAATATATAATTCTTACAGTAATAGGAGTTTACTTGTTAGCTTTTGTGTTTACATTAATATCATTGCTGGTTTCCAGCATAGGGAAAAACTATATAACAGTTATAGGCATTCAGCTTCCTATAGCTTTAGTGTCTTTTACAATACTGTTGAAATATTTGATTCATTATATGACAAACATTAGCTATCCAAAGTATTTCTGGGCATTGTCGTATATGGCATTAATCATGATAAGTAGTATATTTATGATGATTAGGTGGAAAAAAGAGGAAAAAGCTGATATTTTATAATAGAATATATAAAGAAAATAAATTATAGTAATGCTTAACACATAGGTTTTCCTATGTGTTTTTTATTGGTATTATTGACATTAATGAAGATATTGCATATAATAAAATTAACATATGAACAATTATTCATATATTATTAAATGGGGGACAAAAAAATGAAGGAAATAGTACTTGAATTAAATGGTCTTGACTGTGCTCACTGTGCAGCCAAAATTGAAAAATTAACTAATGAACTACAGGGAGTAGATAATGCTACTTTAGATTTTGTAAACAAAAAACTTAAAGTTAATGTAAAAGATGAAGATAAGGCAAGTGACATAACAGATGAAATCAAGGGAATAGTAAAGAGATTAGAACCTCATGTTGAAGTTAAAGTTAAAGATGAAGATAAAAGGCATTCACATCATGAGCACAATCATGACAAAGATGGAACAGAAAAAACTGAAATTATAAAACTTATTATTGGCGGGATACTGTTTGTGCTTCCGATTGTATTAAAACTTGAAGGCATACTAAGGTTGCTAGTTTTTGGACTTTCATATTTGATAGTTGGGTATGAAGTAATCTTAAATGCCATAAGAAATGTGTTTAGAGGGGATCCATTTGATGAAAACTTCTTAATGACAGTAGCTTCAATTGGGGCATTTATAATAGGGGAATATCCTGAAGGCGCAGCTGTAATGATTTTCTATCAATTAGGCGAGTTACTCCAAGGAATGGCAGTTAACTATTCAAGGAAGTCTATATCTTCTTTAATAAATATTAGACCTGATTCAGCTAATTTAGTAAAAGATAATGAGATAATTTTAGTAGATCCAAAGGATGTAAATGTTGGAGACATTATTGTAGTAAAACCTGGAGAAAAGGTGCCATTAGACGGTGTTGTAATTGAAGGGGAGTCTTCCTTAGATACCTCCAATATTACTGGTGAATCAGTGCCTAGGGATGTAAAAACTGGAGATTTAGTTTTTTCTGGAGTAGTTAATATTCATGGATTACTAAAAATTGAAGTAAAGAAAAGATATGATGAATCAACTGTAGCTAAAATATTAGATTTGGTTGAAAATGCTTCAAGCAAAAAAGCGCCTACTGAAAACTTCATTACAAAGTTTGCAAGATTCTATACCCCAGTCGTAGTATTTATTGCACTTGGTTTGTTTTTAATTCCGCCTTTGTTCTTTGGAGGGAGCTTTAAGGAATGGGGATATAGGGCTTGCGTATTTTTAGTTGTATCTTGTCCTTGCGCTTTAGTCATTTCAATTCCTTTAGGGTTCTTTGGGGGGATAGGTGGAGCTTCAAGGGCAGGTATACTTGTAAAAGGCGGAAATTACCTTGAAGCTTTGACAGATGTAGATACCATAGTTTTTGATAAAACTGGTACTGTTACTAAGGGAATTTTTAAAGTAACTGATGTTTTAAGCTACGGTAATTATTCAAAGGAAGAAATATTAGAAATTGGTGCCTATGGGGAAAGCTTCTCTAACCACCCAATAGGAAAATCCATTGTAGATGCTTATGGGAAGGAAATAAAAAAGGAATACATTAAGTCATATAAGGAAATTCCAGGCAAAGGCATTGAAGTAAATATTGAGGATGTAGATTATGTCCTAGGAAATAAATCCTTATTTGATGAAAAGAATATTCCCGTTAATGAAATAGAATCAATAGGAACTGTAATCTATGTTGGAGAAAAAGAAAAACATATAGGTACTATTGTTGTTTCAGATGAATTGAAGGATAACATCATAGAGGATATAAATAAATTAAAGGCCATTGGAATTAAGAGACTGATTATGCTTTCAGGGGATAATGAAAGTACTGCTAAAAAGGTTGGTAAATTGCTAAACTTGGATGAAGTTTATGGCAATCTTCTACCACAAAATAAAGTGGCTAAACTTGAAGAAATAATGGCAGAAAGCAAAGGAAAGGTTATATTTGTTGGCGATGGTGTTAATGATGCTCCTGTTCTGACTAGATCTGATATAGGCATTGCCATGGGTGGATTAGGTTCTGATGCAGCCATAGAAGCTTCAGATATAGTTATTATGACTGATGAAATAGGTAAGATTGCAACAGGTATAAAGATAGGCAGAAATACAAAAAGAATTGTTTTACAAAATATTATATTGGCATTAGGATTTAAGTTAATAGTATTAGTCTTAGGTGCCTTTGGCATTGCAACAATGTGGGAAGCAGTATTTGCTGATGTGGGGGTAGCTTTAATTGCCATATTGAATTCCATTAGAGCGTTAAAAGTAGAGGATTAATTCCTCTGCTTTTTTTCTTTAAAATGTGGTAGACTATTAATAGTAAGTCTTTTGAGGTGTCAGAAATGAAAAGAGGTTTAAGTCTAAGCGACAGAAGGCATAATTATATTCTATTGGCAGAAGAAGCGTATATTAATGATAACAAGGAGAAAGCTGTAGAGTTTTACAATAAGGCTTTACAATTTGGAGGAAATATTGTAGAAGATATAGCAATATTATATAATATGGCCCAAATATACGATGAAATGGATATGCCACAAGATGCCATAAAAATTTATGAGAGGATAATAGATATTAATCCCAAGGAAGCTGGGGCATACTATGGAATAGCCATAATGGAAGAAAGGCTTAATAATAAAGAAAAGGCATTAGAATACTACCATAAGGCAATTGAAATTGACCCAAACTATGACAGGGCTTACTATTTTGCAGCGAACCTTTACGATGAAATGGGAGATAGGGACAAAGCGTTAGAGTATTATAAAAAAGTTGTGGAATTAGCGCCAAATGATTATATAGCTTATAATAATATTGGTTCATTGTATGAAGAACGCGGAGATTTGAAAAATGCCCTAAAATATTTAAACAAGTCACTAGAAATAGAAAAGAACTATTATAAGACTTTGTTTAACTTAGGGGTTGTATATTATGGTTTAGGTGACAGACAAAAAGCACTGGAATTCTATTTTAAATCAAAAGAGTTAAATCCATATCATGAAAGCACATATTTAAACATATCAGCAATTTTTATTGAAGAGAAGAAATATTTGGATGCAATCAATTTATTAACAGAAGGGATAAAATATAATCCTACTGCCCATGACTTGTATTATAACAGGGCCTGCTGTTACTCAATTTTAGGGGAAAAGGAAAAAGCTATAAAGGATTTAAATCAAGCTTTGATTTTATTTCCTAGTATAATAAAATATATAAAGGCAGATAAGGATTTTTATAATTTATATGACCAAAAGGAATTCATTGATATGATAAATGATTATGAGAATAAAATTAATAGAAAGGGAGATTAAATGATAGTAATAAAGAGTCCACAAGAAATAGAATACATGAAAAAAGCAGGAGAATTACTAGCAGAAGTCCATAAGGAAATTGCTAAAATGATTAAGCCTGGAATAACTACCATGGAAATAGATAAGTTTGTAGAGGAATATCTATTAGCAAGGGGAGCTTATCCAGAGCAAAAGGGTTATCATGGCTATCCATATGCAATATGCGCTTCTATAAATGATGAAATCTGCCATGGATTTCCCAGAAATGAGCCTCTTAAGGATGGAGATATAGTTACCATAGATATGGTAGTTAACCTAAATGGGTGGCTAGCAGATTCTGCTTGGACTTATGCTGTAGGGAATATTTCCGATAAGGCGAGAAAACTTTTAGATGTTACTAAAAATGCCTTGTATATAGGCATTGAGAAAGCAGTTGTTGGAAATAGATTAGGAGATATTGGCTATGCTATTCAAAGCTATGTAGAAGCTGAAGGGTTTTCAGTAGTAAGGGATTTTGTAGGTCATGGTATTGGAAGACAAATGCATGAGGACCCTCAAGTACTTCATTACGGTGTTCAAGGCAGAGGAATAAGGCTCATGGAGGGCATGGTAATAACAATTGAGCCTATGATAAATGAAGGGACATATAAGTTGAAAATTGACGACAATGGTTGGACTGCAAGGACACTAGATGGAAAATTATCAGCTCAGTATGAACATACAATTGCAATTACTAAGGATGGCCCAATTATCATAACAGACCAAGGAGAACAAATTTAATTTAATGGTGGTATGATGATAAAAGTTTTGATAGTTGATGACCAAAGTTTAATAAGGGAAGGGCTAAGCATGATGCTTAGTTTATATGATGAAATTTTCTTAGTAGGGGAAGCTTCCAATGGTAAAGAAGCTTTAGATATATTAGGGAAAAGTGAAGTAGACTTGGTTCTTATGGATATTCGTATGCCCGTCATAGATGGAGTAGAGGCTACTAAGATTATAAAAGAAAAATATCCCCATGTTAAAGTCCTTATTTTAACTACTTTTAAAGAAGATGAATATATTTTTGAAGGGCTAATAAATGGAGCTGATGGTTATTTATTAAAAGACATATCCTCTGAGGAATTGGTAAGGGCAATAGAGACGGTATATAAGGGTAATGTATTGTTGCAGCCAGAAGTGGCTAAGAAAATTATGGGCGCATTAAACGATAAAAAGGCACAAAAAGATAATAAAAAAGATTTGTTAAAGGAATTGACAAAGCGGGAATATGAAATTGCCATACTAATAGGTGAAGGAAAATCAAATAAGGAAATCAGCGAAATCCTATGTATAACTGAAGGTACTGTAAAAAATCATATAACTAATATATTAGATAAGTTAAATTTAAAAGATAGGACTCAGTTAGCATTGTATATATCAAAGGAATTTTGATTATAGTATGATATTTCCAAGTAGATAGTCTAATTTAATTAGATTATCTACTTGGATTTTTTTATGCATAAATCATATAAAAACATGACCCTGATTATGACCAAAGATACATGTTAAATGTAAGAAAAGATAGTAAACTGGTATTAAAGATATGTAAGGAGGTAAGCCAGTGAAAGAATTAAAACGAACTGTATATTTTATATCATTTCCACTGTCATTTGTAGGTTTCATATTCCCAATTTATGCTTCACATATAGGGGCTAGCACCATTCAAATAGGGTATCTTTTTTCCATATTTTCAATAATAGGAATTATAATGAGGCCTATGGTTGGAAATTTAGTTGATAAAAAAGGTAGGAAAATAGGAATTATAATAGGTACAGTACTTTATGCACTAACTAATATCTTCTATGTATTGGCGAAAGATTTCAAGCTATTATTAGCTGGAAGGTTAGTGCAGTCTTTAGGTGCAGCAATATTATGGATTAGCGTAGATACTTTTGTTTCTGATATTAGCGATAAAACAAATAGAGGAAAAAGCTTTGGCATACTAAATGAAACCATGGCTAAAGGTCAATGGATAGGAAGTATCATAGGATTTACAATTCTATTTTATGGAATTTCTAAAGAACCTTTTAAATTGGCATTTATGATATTTTTATTTACAAGTTTACTTGCTGTTTTCTATGCAATTAAAGAGCTTCCGGAAACTGTTAATTTTAAGAAAGAATATGAAAAAGGAAGTATTAAAGATAAAAAGCATTTAAAATATTTCCTCATCATAATAGGATGTATATCATTTATAAGCAATCTGACTGCACCAATTTATCTTTTATATTTGCAAGAAAATATTACTAAAGACCTAGGTTTAATCTGCTTATTATTTATTCCAGCTGCTATATTGGAGTTATTCTTGCCAAGGCGATTTGGAAGCTTTTCTGATAAAGTTGGTAGAGAAAAGGTAGTTATAATAGGAATGTTTATAAATGCCATGCTTCAAATATTTATACCATTTAATAAAGGATATTATAGCTTTATGGCCCTTTATACCTTGATTTCTCTTGCTGGGATATTTTATTCTCCTAGTTTTAATTCATTAATTATAGATTTTGTAGGTGAAGATAAAAGGGGTAGATCCTATGGTTTATATAGTTTCACCAATGGAATAGGGTCTGCTTTAGGCCCTATAGTAGGTTCTTATATATATGAAAATTTAGGTAAAGATATCGTATTTTATATAAAGGGAATTCTTTTAGTTGTAATGACATTGTTAGTTTGCTATTCTTATATTAAGTATAATAAACAAAATAAGGATATTATGATTTTAAAACGAGGTAGTAAGTATGAATAAAATCTATAAGTATATAAATTTCTTGCACAGAGCCCTGCAAATTATTATCGGAATAGATATTATTTATAGGTGTAAAAGCATTTCTGATTTGTTAATATATTTTGGATTATATTTAGTAGTAATAATAAACGATTATCTGAGAGTTAAATACTTTTATAAAAGCATAAAAAATTATTATTTATCTATTTTCTTAACGATGGTAATTAGTTCCATATTAACACTTACTATACAAGGCTACATAGATATTTATTTTTATATGATTCTATATGAGCTAATACTTTATACAGACGGAAAAATCTCTCTATTTTTTGTATTATTACAAGTATTAATTTTTCTGTTTATAAATGCTTATAAAATTGGAATTAGCCAAAGCTTAGTCACGCTTGAGTTTTGGAAAGAGTATATATTAGATGTTGCTATGGTTTTTATGTTTATAATCTTTTACTCTATAAGCCTATACAGTTATAAGATTCTAAGAAAAGAAAAACATAAAGTGGACAAGTTAAATAAAGAATTAGAATTGTCTTATAAGAAACTTAAAGAACAGTCAGAAAAAATCGAAGAACTTACTATAGCAAAAGAAAGAAATAGGGTTGCAAGGGAAATACATGATAACTTAGGCCACAGCTTAGTTGCATTAAACATGACCTTAGATGTGGCAGAGAAAACCATAGATAGGGATATGGAAAAAGCAAAGGAATTAATTCTCAAATCTCAGAAATTAGTTAAAGAAAGTATGGATAATCTAAGGAAGGCAGTATATGCTTTAAAAGAAGAGAAACATGAAAGGTTTACAAAATCCATTGAGGAAATGGCTGAAAATATAGAAAGCACAGGAAAAGTGAAAGTCATATTAAATATAAATGATAAATCTGAAAGCTTATCACCTGAATATAAAGAAATACTGTATTTTACTATAAAGGAAGCATTAACAAATAGCATTAAACATGGTAAAGCTGATGAAATAAGAATAGATTTAAGCTTAGAAGAAAATGTAAAGCTCATAATTAAAGATAATGGAATTGGGTGTAAAAATCTAGTCAAAGGGAATGGTATCTTAGGTCTTGAATCTAGAATAAAGGATTATAATGGAAAAATGTCTTTTATAACTAATGATGGATTTATGATTGAACTGTCGTTGCCTTATTAAAAAACTCACTTACGTAAAAATGTAAGTGAGTTTTTTGTTGACTTAACCGCTTTATTATGATAAAATTCCCCTTGCGTCACAAGGGGGAGGAGGGGTTATATGATTGTTACTGCTAAAGAACTTACAAAAAAATATAAGATACCAAGACGGAAGCCTGGAATAATAAATAGTTTAAAATCCGTAATTCATAGGGAATATGATGATGTATTAGCTTTAAATAAGGTGTCATTTCAAATTGATGAGGGAGAATTAGTGGGATATATAGGTCCCAATGGAGCAGGTAAGTCTACTACCATAAAAATATTGTCTGGAATCCTTACACCTACCTCAGGAGAATGCAAGGTATTAGGTAAAATTCCATATAAAGATAGGATAAATTACGTTAGAGATATTGGCGTAGTTTTTGGACAGAGGACACAACTCTGGTGGGATTTGCCTGTAGTAGATTCTTTTGAGCTATTAAAAGATATTTACAAAATTCCGTTAAAAACCTATTTAAAGAATAAAGATGAGCTTATTGAGTGGCTAGATTTAAAAACCTTTCTTAATACACCTGTCAGACAATTAAGCCTTGGTCAAAAAATGCGATGTGAATTGGCAGCATCACTTCTTCATTCACCAAAAATACTTTTCCTAGATGAACCCACAATAGGATTAGATGCAGTATCCAAGTTAGCGGTTAGGGAGTTTATAAAAAAGATCAATAAAGAAAGAGGAGTTACAGTAATATTAACTACCCATGATATGGATGACATTGAAACTCTATGCAATAGAGTTATTGTAATTGGGAAGGGAGAAATTGTTTTAGATGGTCCTTTAAAATCCCTAAGGGATGCTGTATCTAAAAAAAGAAGGTTAATTTTAGAAATAGAAGAAGGAGATAATGGGTTTGATATAAAAGGTGCTACTTTAGTAAACAAAGATAGAAATAGATTAACCATTGACTTTGATCCAGACATTATTACCCCAGCAGATTTGATATCTACTTTATCTACTACATATAAAATAAAAGATATTTTAATTGAAAATCCTCCCATTGAGGAAATAATCGCTAAACTTTATGGGAGGTTGAATATATGAGGGCTTATTTATCTATTATAAAAATAAGATTTAATTCGCTGATACAGTATAGGGTAGCTGCCATTGCTGGTATAATTACACAGTTTTTCTTTGGCATGATTTTGGTCATGGTGTTGCACGGATTCTATTCATCTACTTCTAATCCAATGCCTATTGATTATCCTTCTGCTGCAACTCTTATATGGATTGGTCAAGCAATGCTTGGAATGATACCATGGGGCGGGGATAAGGAAATCCAAGATTTAATAAGAAAAGGTGATGTGGCTTATGAGTTAATTAGGCCAATTGATTTATATGATTACTGGTTTGCTAGGGCCTTTGCATTAAGAACAGCCCCTACTATTCTTAGAGCTATTCCATTGTTTACAATGGCCTTATTATTGCCAAAAGATTATGGCATGATTCTTCCACCAAATATTTTTGCATTTCTGGCTTGGATTGTAACAACCTTTGGAGCACTATTGATTTCCTGTACTATTACAAATATCATCAACATAACTACTCTATATTCCATTTCAGGAGAAGGAATAATAAGACTCTTATCAGCCATTGTAAATTTATTTTCTGGATTAGTTGTTCCCTTACCTTTATTTCCAGATAAAATCAGACAAATATTATATTTACTGCCATTCAACGGATTATTAAATATTCCTGCAAGATTTTTTACAGGAGATATTCCATTTAATAAATTAATAAACTATTTTGGTTTTCAACTTATATGGGCTTTTATACTGTATGTTTTAGGTAAGTGGATTTTAAAGAAAAAGATAAAAAACATTATTGTTCAAGGAGGCTAAAATGGATAGTGTTAAGCTATATTTTAAATATTTAAAATTAAGTATAGAGTCTCAGCTTCAATATAAAGCCTCCTTTGTTATGATGTCCATTGGTCATTTTTTAATGACTTTCGTTGATTTTCTTGGCCTTTGGGTATTATTTGAAAGGTTTGGGAATATTAATGGATTTACTTTTGAAGAGGCAGCGTTATTTTATGGAATGGTCCATATTGCCTTTGCAATTACAGAAAGCTGGACACGGGGATTTGATACTTTTCCAAACCTAGTAAGAACAGGAGAGTTTGATAGAATTCTTCTTAGGCCTAGGACCACCGTATTACAGGTTTTAGGCCATGACATACATTTAATGAGGATAGGAAGGTTTAGCCAAGGATTAATTGTACTTGTATGGGCTGTGTG
>DATCJO010000035.1:0-2851 GCA_036562765.1 Tissierellaceae bacterium
CTAATATCCTAACTCTTCAGGAGTAAGGCCTATAAATTCTAAGGTTTTTTTCAATTCCCTATAGGTAATTTTGCCATTTTCATAGTTGGCCTTTACATACACTAAGTATTCCTTGGGAACATAGGTTACCTTCGATGGAACTATTAAATCGATATTATAACCTTCTTCTCTTGTTAGGGTTTGGAGTTTGTCCTTGTTATCTAAGGATGCAATTTCTCGAAGCTGGTAATATAAATTTGAAGAGCAAAGTTTAAGTTGGATAAGCCTTTTGAGCATGGCCGTGTAGCTGACCTTAAAGTAGTTCTGCATTCGGACAATGTGCTTAGGTTGGATTTGATCAGGGCCTACATTAACCATCTTGTAGAAGGTTTCCTTCACATAATCCTCTGGCATTAAAAACTCTGCAGCAAATACATCTGCCTTTCTTTCCTCTTCCTTATATTTTCCCTTGTCTATGAAGACCTTTTCTTTTTTCAATATGTCTTCATTGTAGATTATATGATAGAGCTCATGAGCTCCAGTATATCGTTCATGACCTAGGGTGAAATTGCTGTTTAGATATACTATGAAGTGGTCTTCATAATAGGTGATGAAACCAGAAAGGTTATCTGTCTTTAGAGGCTTTCTTATCAGAAAAGCAGTTTCTGAAAGGATATCGAATATATCGGACAGCCCTTTTTTGGCAAATTTAATCCTCACTTCCTCGGCTAATTCTTTAACCTTAAGCCTAAAGAGTTCATCTGGAATATTAATTTGGTTTTTCAACTATATCCATCCCTTCTTAAGCTCTATTTATCTTTTTTTCTCTAGGTACATCCTTTTATTCTCTATGAATACTTTCACCATCTCTTGAAGCTCCTTTATGTCTTCCAGTACATCTTGTGAGTAGTTGTCTTTCCTGAAAAATGTAACCATGCTATCAGGTTCTTCTTCATGGAAGAACTCATCAATATCTACACCCAGCACATCAGCTATGGCTTTCAACTCTACTGCTGAAATTGACCTGCTGTTGTTTTCAATTTTACTTAGAGTCTCCCTGCTCATCTTTATGCCCCGCTCTTCTAGTGCTTCTGCCAACTTCAACTGACTTAATCCCTTTTCCTCCCTGAAGGCGCGTATTTTCTTGCCTATCCTATATTCCATAAAAAAACCTCCTTGTAATATAATATTACATAGGAGGTTTCGCCTTGTCAATAAAACTATAGTAATGTCATTTTTTACTATTAACTATTAGTACTTTAGTCTTATGCTTTTATATTTTATTTAAATTGCTTAGGAATTCCTTCAGTCTATGGATAAATTCCTTCCCCTCTTCTCCGTCATAGTAATCTATTGGAACATCCTGTAAATTTAGCTCTATGTTTTCTTCTTCTAATAAAGCTAACAGCTCTTCCATGAGGATCCCTTTAGTGCCCATTATACTGCAGGTTGGGCTATCATTTATTCCAATTAAACCAACAATATCATATCCATTATCTAAGTACTCTTTCATTATTGATACAGTATCTCTTGCTATATCCTTACATAGCTTTCTAAACTCTTCTGTATCATACTCTTCCTTAGTCATGGGCTTTCTTTTTAGTCCTAAGTGCCTATATTCAGGACAAGGAAGTTGATGTATTCCTATTCCATAGTCTAATATAGCATCTATAATATCCCTATAAGGACCCTTTGCCCTTGCCAAGGGAGGAACTACAGTATTTTGATTCAATATGCAGTGGGAAACAAAGATTACCTTTTTGCTCCTTTCCATCATTTAACCCCTTCTATATATTCTTTAGGTATTCTATTAACAAGCAGTGAAACTATTATACAGCTTGCAATCTTATCCACGATGTTGCTGGTTATTCTAGGTATGAATGCTGCTGTAAAAACTTTCTGGCCTGTTTGTACTAGCCAGGTAAAAAATACATCGTTAAAGTCTCCAGTAAGCCCTCCATATACGTACACTGATATAGGGGTTCCTATAAGTGGAGCAACTACAGCCAATATTGCTCCTGTAATGATAGCAGTCTTCAAATCAAATTTCCACCTTCTAGCGATTAATCCTACTACTATTCCTACTGCAATATTTACCAATGCAAAAGGTATGTTTTTTGGATTTTGTATGATTCCCAAGGCTATATTTGTAAGTCCACCGGTTAATGCACCATAGAATGGGCCATATACTACTGCTACAAATATGGTTCCTATAGTATCTAGAAACAATAATGGAATATTTATCATTCCTGATACTGTCCCAAGAACTATGTTTATAGCAATTCCTAGAGCTGAAAATATAACTACTCTGTTTCTATTTCTCATAATATCTCCTCCTATTTTCAATTAGCCTCATTTAATTATACTAGACCCGGATTCGATTGTTAAATTGATAAATTCTATAGTTCAGCTGTTAGCTATAAATAATTGATATATAAATAACATGGTTTCAAAAATGAGACCCGTTGGCAGAAATGGAGAAGGAATTGAAACTGGAATTGGAAATTGTAGGCGATAATTTCATATAAAACAAAATAGGATCTATAATAAATGTTGGGGTGCATAAAAAATGTACTCCAACATTTATTTTTCCCTAAAAATAAAATGCACTCGTGAAATAAACCTGCTAAAATGTTAATTGGCTAAAAAAAACATAAAAAGGAGGTTTATTCACAAGTGCAATCTAATTTTATCACACAATTATTAGATTTAAAAGGGATTAAAGTAACTAAAATATCGCATGAGGATTCTTTCGTTAAAATCTACATTACAACTGATCCAAAAGAGCATATTTGCCCTGCTTGTGGTGCTAAACTAAAAAAATTCATGACTACAGAGAACAGACAATTAAGGATTTACCTTTTCAATTTAA
>DATCJO010000037.1:0-18020 GCA_036562765.1 Tissierellaceae bacterium
TTTCTTCTGCTGATATTATCTCTCTTCCAAGCATATGACCACATTTCTTTGGTGCAACTTGGTCTTCCAATTGAATGCAAGCTACTCCTGCTTTTTCATATTCTCTAACAGTTCTCATAACATTTATTGCATTTCCATATCCTGTATCTGCATCAGCTATTACTGGAATATTAACTGCTTCAACGATATTGCTTGCTCTTCTTGCCATTTCTGTTAAAGTAAGAAGCCCAACATCTGGTTTGCCTATCATACTAGCTGATGTTCCATAGCCTGTCATATACACTGCTTCAAATCCAACTTTTTCAATTATCTTTGCAGTTAATACATCATGTGCTCCAGGTGCTATTAGTATTCTATCCTCCTTTAGCCTTTCCCTTAATCTTTTTGCCATATTAGTCATAGCAATCAGTCCCCCCGTCCTAAAATTTATTTGTATTATTTTTTCAATTTTCTTACACTGCAAATTCCATGCCAAAAAATTTAGAACTTTGTCATAATTTGTTTACTTTTAAAATTCAATAATTATTTTAATATTTACTTAAGTATTGAAAACTAATTAAAAGCTGAAACAAAAAAATGTATCAAAACGTTTCATTTTGTTTCAAAATCTTATAATAAAAAGAAACGTTTTGATACATTTTTGACAAGTTATTTAGATTAATTTTATATACTACTAATAGATATGATATTAACATATATTGTATTTTTTCATTTTCCTCCATAATGTTGAACGGCTTATTCCTAAACTTTCTGCTGTCTTAGCCCTGTTAAAAGAATTATTCTTTAATTCTGATAATATTTTTTCCTTTTCTAATACTTGTAAATTAGAATTAGATTCATTTTCAATATCTTTTAAATCAGAATTTTCATCTTTTAATTTTGAATATATGAAATTGCTGACTTTATCAAACTTAAATTTATCAGAGTGGTCAGAATTCAAATATAATGCAAATAATCTATGAATGAAATTCTTTAACTCTCTAATATTTCCAGGCCACGAATATTCAAAAAAATATCCCAATTCTTTTGGACCGATTTCAAAGTTAATTTTATATTTCTTACATAATTCCTTGCAAAAATGTTGCACCAATACTGGAATATCTTCTTTTCGCTCTCTTATCAGTTTTTGCATAACTATCAGCTAACTCCTTCGCTTGCATAATTGCATCAGAATTTCCAAGAATATCTGAAAACTTATATTTAGCAATAAATCCTTTTTTATTTAGCTGTTTTCTAACTTTAATTTCATTTTTTTGTATCGATTCTATATCCGTAAATATTATTACTCCGCCCTTTACTTTATTTTTCACAATTATTGGTATTGTATTAGTCCAAAAGGTTGTCCCATTAATATTTATCATCTGTGCAATTTCTTTCTTTCCAGTCTTTATAATTCTTAATAAATTAATATCTTTAATAACATCATTTATATTTTTCCCAATATAGTCTTGATTTTCCCCTTTTAAATATGATTTGGCAATAGCATTTATCACCTCAATTTTCCCATCCTCATCAACAGCAATTATTCCATCATGCGTATAATCTAAGATTAAGTTGTGCCTTTCTAATTTAATCTTTAATTCTAATTGTTTCCTATTTTCTTCTTCCTTTACTTTCAATAATTGAAGGCTTCTATCTATAGCATCTTTTATTTCATCTATTGTATTTTCTACAACTACATATTTTAAACCATATCTTTTAGCAAATATTTCGGTATTAGTTCCGCCAACGCCTATATCAGCTCCATCATTTATTGCATCTATAACACATTTTTCACATTCTAAATAATTTGTAAAAGTATAAAGCTTTGCATCTAAACCTAATAATGAAAAAAACTTATTAAAATCTTCTTGATTAAATCCACTGGCAAAAACTGCAAACTTATAGTTTGAATTATAATATGGTTTAATGGCATATAGATAATCAATAAATGTTGTTTTTATATTGACAACTTCAATATCTTTAAAGTTGTTCTTAATTATATCATATGTACCTCTACGGCTTATAATAATCTTACATCCATTTTCTACTAGTTCTTTTGTAAGATTTATAACACCATCTAATGTGCTATAATACACATTTATATCTAACTTGTTTTCCTTTATATATTGTTCTGATAATTTTCTTAGCTCTAAAGATGGTGCTATAATGCATATTTTTGATACTTTCCTATCATCCTTATCCATACCAACACCTCGCTGGAAATAACTCTATGACTCAATTTAATGCCACAAATTATACCAGCTAATAAAGTTTAGCCCTTTCCCCAAATCATTTAAATCCTTTTTAAAATTATTTCTAACTCTTTCACTCTAAACACAACACACAATCCAAAGTATACTATAACTCCAATGATAACAGAGGCTAATAATATTACCAGTTGAACAAGCTTTGTTGCTGGAAGGATGGCTCCAAGTTTATAGTAGATTAAATATACTGCAAATCCCATTATGACAGATGCAAGTAAGGTTTTAAGGAAGCATATTATATAGCTTCTTAATCCTATGGGGCCTATTTTCATTCTTAAGTTGATAAATAACATTACTGTTGTTATTGTAGCAGAAATGCTTGTTGCCAAAGCAAGGCCGCTATGCCCCATGGGTTTTATGAGGATTAAATTAAAAATCACGTTAGCTAATACAGCTATCATTCCATTTATCATTGGAGTCCTTGTATCTTGAAAGGAGTAGTAAACCTTATTAAGCATCAGCCTCAATGATGAACCTACAAGGCCTAAAGAATAAAAAATCAAAGCGCTGCTTGTCATGGATGTTGCCACTTCATCAAAGGCATTTCTTTGAAAGAATATATAAACAATTGGCTTTGCCAGTAATATTAATCCTATGGTAGCAGGTACAGTTATTAAAAGGATTATATTTATGCCCTGCCCTAAGATTTTCTTTACTTCACCAACATCATTCCTTGCAAAGGCATCAGATAACATAGGATATACTACTGTTGTTATTGCCATAATAAATACAGCTATAACCATTTCATCTATTTTAGAAGCATAATTTAAGGCAGATATGCTTCCCACTTTAAGACCTGAAGCAAGGGTCTTGTCAATTATTACATTTACCTGCTGAACAGCAGAACCTATAAGCACTGGTAAAGTAAGGGTAATAGCCTTTCTAAAATACCTGTCCTGCAAGTTAAATCCAAATTTATACCTATATCCCATATGGACAGTAGCAGGTACAAGTATTAAAAACTGAAAGAGGGCTGCTATTACAGAAACTATCATCAAAGTGACTACATTTGGTTCTTTGCAGAAAAAAAACAGATAAATCAAGAAGACAAAATTATATGGAAAGCCTGAAATAGCTGAAGGTCCAAAAATCTGGCTGCTTTGCAAAAGGCCTGAAAATAAATAGTTTAGCCCCAATAATACAGCTATTGGCATACCTATCCGATGAAGCTTAACAGCCAATTCAAATTGCGCTCCTTTGAAATCCTTCGCCAGTATTTTTATTATAACTGGAGAGAAAACAAATCCAAGGACTACAATAATCAAAGTTATGCCAAGCACTATATTTACCATATTGTTAAAATACTTTAATTTGCCCTTTTTCCCATACTTTTGCCCTATTTCAGAAAATATAGGTATCAATGTAGTATTCAAAGCAGCTCCAACAGTGCTCATTATAATCACTGTACCAGTCATGGCTACAAAATAAGTATCTGTCTCCATGCCAGAACCAAACCTGTTGGCTATCATAACTTCCCTTAAAAATCCAAGGACTTTGGACATAAGTGTCAAAATTGATATCATTGCTGCTGAATAAGCTAATTTGTTTTTATTATGCATCTTCTTTCACCTTCGTAAAATAAATTGATTCAAATTCTGTAGAATCTAGTGGTTTAGCAAAATAAAACCCTTGCCCCATATCAGTTCCAAGTTCTTTTAAAACATCCATTTGAGCCTTTGTCTCAATTCCCTCTGCTATTACTCCCATGCCAACATCATGAGCCATATTAATAATAGTTTTAACTATTACCAAATCCTCATTGGTTTTTAACATATTTCCTACAAATGACTTGTCCAACTTAATATAATCAATTGGAAGACGCCTTAACTGTGCTAAAGAAGAATACCCTGTACCAAAATCATCTAATGCTATTTGTATGCCTAGATTTCTTAACTTCAATAGGGAATTTATACAATTGTCAATATTATCAGCAAAAACAGATTCTGTCACTTCCAGTACCAGTTCCTCTGGGTTTACATCATATTCTTCCAACAACCTTTTCAATTCTTCATATAATCCATATTTTGTAAAACACTTATTGGAGATATTGACGCCTACCCTAAAACCATTAAAGCCCATGTCATTCCAAAGTCTTTTCTGCTCAATGACAGTCTTTAGGACATAAGATGTAACATCAGCAATTTGTCCAGTTTCCTCAATTAAAGGTATATATTCCATAGGAGCAATATATCCCCTCTTTGGATTAAACCACCGAAGCAAAGATTCTAAGCCATAGACTTTTCCTGTCTTTAAATCCATAATAGGTTGATACTGAATACTAAATTGCCTTTCCTCTATAGCCCTTCTAATTTGATTTATTATAAATGTGTTGTTAGAAATCCTTTTACCCAAATCATCATGATAAAATGAATAACTATTCTTCCCCTTTTCTTTTACATGGTGCATTGCCATATTTCCATATTTCATCAAATCCGCAAAGTTATCAGCATTATCAGGGAATACTGATATGCCAATGCTGGCTGATATATTAAACTCAAAATTATCTGTAGACCAAGGTTCCCTAATCTTTTCCAAAATCATTTCAGCCCTTTTGACAATGTCCTCTCTATCATTTACATCAGTAAGAATAATGGAATATTCATCTTCCCCCAGTTTAGCAAGGTAATAACTGTTTTCTCCATCAGCTTTAAGCAGTTCTCCAATATGAATCAACAGCTTGTCACCAGCATTATAACCCAATGTATCATTGATTTGCTTGAAATTATCTATATCAAGATAAAGGAATGCCAATTTTTTTCCATTTGTTCTTGCTTTCTCTATTATTTTATTTGCTTCCCTTTCAAGCAAGATTTTATTGGGTAAACCAGTTAAATTATCATAATAAGCTATTTTATTCAACTTCTTAACGAGATTTTTGTGGTCAGTAATATCAGTACCTATGGAAATAACTTTTATAACATTATTATTCTCATCAACTATTGGGGAATCAGTCCAAATAAACTCTAGATTTCTGCCATCCTTTGTCTTCCATACATCACCTATGGTATTTTTCAAAGGCTTCCCACTTTTAAGGTACTTTACCAAACTTTTTACCTTTGGCTTTTCATCATCATACAAAAATAAATCAACCCATGATTTTCCAATAACTTCTTCTTCTTTATATCCTGTTACCCTTTCAGCATAAGGATTGAAGCTTAAGATTCTATACTCCAAATCCCAAGTAAATATTACTAAAGAAGAGTTCTTGATAATGTTTTCATTTAACATCTTTTCCATATTAAGCTTTTGCTGAGCTTCAGCTAATTCTTCAATCGCAGTAGAAAGCTCGTCCAAACTTTCAGCAACTACACTTTTAATATTTTTTATTTTCTTTACTCTGCTGTATATGATAAAATATATTGCAACAGCACTAATAAAAACAAAAATCCTAGAATCAATAAAAGCTGTAAATAACATCCCTAATATCAAATATAATGCTGAAATAATGAAGGCTTCTTTCCCTGGAGTGGCTCTTTCAAAATTTTTTTCATCTAATCTCATTAAATCACATCCTAAATTAGTAACTTTCTCTAATATTTTATCAAATTAACAATCTTATGTCATCTTTATTGCACAGCAAAAAAATATAAGGCAAACTATCTAATAGATTGCCTTAAATCTTCAACAATAAAAATGTATGGGGGCCCTTGGGTTAACTGTTTCTTTTCTATTTCCAAAGTCATTGTCTTATAAGTAATCACTTGAGGTAATATGGCGTCTTGACTTGGCGGTACAATATCCAACAATATCTTGTATTCATTGCTTCCTTTTAATATCCTCTTTACGCCCATGGTGTACCCTGGCGTTGGAAATTCTTTAGTTATAGTAACTAAAACCTTGTCACCTTCTTCCCTGACAATTACATTTTCCTGATTGTTATAGCTTTGTATTATGCCTTTAACATCAAAGGCAACCTCCCTCATGCCTTCCCAAACTCCTTTCAGTCTTTGTAAAATTAAAATGGCTTCACTTTGGGTTAAAAACCTATATGGCTGGAAGCTTGTTTTTGAAACCCCATTGATGATACCTAAAGAATATAGTATCTTTAATAATTTTATGCTTTCTTCATCAATAGTATTAATATCAGTGAAAGGAATTTCCTTTTCTTCGTATTTAATTACGGGGTCTTCTATAATCTTTTTCCCTATAATCCTGACAGCCTCAATTCTAGTAAGTTTCTTTGAAATTCCAATATCATGGGAATCAACTTCTATGCCATAATCTACTGAAAGGGATGCCAATGATAATGAAAAATCCTTATCATAAATTGCTTCATCAGGATTAAACTTATCAAAATCGCTCTTTGCCAGATAAGGAAAATAATATGCCACAAAATCCTTATCTAAATAGCCCTTTGACCAGTGGTCTGCAACCTTTTCATCATAGGAAGCAAAAGATGCATATCCCCCTAAAACCATAAAGATGATTAAAAATAAAGATATGATTTTTTTCATATTACTACCCCCTTTGATAAGAAAACACTTCACTTTTTTATATTATATATTAATAACACACTTAATTTGGTTACATTATGATTACAAAACAGCCTTGTAAAGTAAATAATATTAATTTATATCAAAATCAGTAAAAAAGAACTAGAAATATATGTAAATATCTCAAAAATAAGGTATAATTAATATACAATATATTCTTCAAAAAATTACAAATTTATACCAATAAATTGTAACTTTTGCATTATTTTACATATTAATACATTATCCTATTATATTATTAAAACAATAAATATTGGAGAGTGAAGAGATGGGAGAAAAAAATCATATCGTTGGTAAAACCAAAAAAAGCATTTCGACCGCAATTCTCGTCGCAATCGCAATAATTATTATTCTTCTATCTGCAGTAATAGGAACAACAACATACAAAATCGCTAAGCAATCCTTGATAATGGAAGCAAATGAAATGCTGTACAATAAGGCAATAGACTCAGCAAACCTTGTGGATGCCAGAATTAAGATGTATGTGTCCTCCATTCAGCCTTTAGGGAATATTGAAGTTTTAGGAAATCCAGAAGTTCTCATGATGGACAAGCTAGAAACTCTAAAAAAGGAAAAGGAAAGGCTTAAATTATCTAGCATTGGCATTGCAGACTTAAATGGAAATGCAACTTTAGATGACGGTACAATAGTCAACATAAAAGAATACGATTATTTTATAGAAGCAAGCAGAGGCTATTCATTTTTCTCCGAACCATTTTACAATGATATGACTAATGAAATAGAAGTAGCCATAACTACTCCCTTGTACTTTAATAATAGAGTAATAGGGGTTATCGTAGCATTCTGCCATGCGCAGGAATTCTACAATTTAATAAATGACATTAAGATTGGAATGTCTGGTTATGCATATTTATTAAACAGCAATATTGATGTTGTGGCCCATCCTACAATTGGAAAAAATGGCTCTGAGCCTACTGAATCTATCGAAACAGATTCCACGACCAGTGCATCAACAGATTCCTCATCTAGTGCCACAACTGATGCCACATCTGGAGCTACAATAGATGCCAGCTCAGGTGCAACCTACAAGGATAAACTGATAAACTTCACCACATTGTTAAACAGGGTATCTGAAGATTCAGTAGAAGAAGTAAATAGGATTATAGAAGACATTAAAAATCAAAAAGCAGGAACTAGAAAATTTGAAGAACTTGGAGAAAAGAAATATGTCGGATATGCGCCAATCTCTTCCAAAGGCTGGACTGTCGTTGTTGTCATAAATGAAAAGGATATTTTAAGCAGCCTAAAATCATTACAAACATATACATTATTATTTGGCATTTCTTCATTGATACTGGCATTAATATCTGCATATTTCATTAACCGCAAGATTACTAAGCGAATAATTGATATAACCAGCAGGACCAAAGACCTTGCTGAACTGGATTTAAGCTTTACATTGGATGAAAAACTGTTAAACAGGGAAGATGAACTTGGAATCATGGCAAAGTCCATTCAAAAGGTAATAGACAAAATAAAGAACTTTGCCCACGAAACCCAACAGTCTTCCTATGAAGTAGCTTCATCGTCAGAAGAATTAGTTGCCATAACTCAACAAGCTTCAGCAGCTTCAGCTTCCATTGCAGAATCATCAAGCGAAATAAACCAAAAATCCCAATATCAGCTTGAAGAAATGGAAAAGGTAAATGAAGCTGTAAACAATGTAAAAGTTAAATTTGACTACACATTAGAGCAAAGCAAAAATACTGAAACTCTTACAAACAAGGCATTAGAAAGCACAAATAAGGGCAAAGAAGTAGTAGAAGAAGTAATATTGCAAATGGATAACATTAAATCCAGCACCAATAGAGTTAAAGAATCCTTAGAAAATATTAAAAACGCATCCATTAAGATGGACGAAATACTGGTAGTAATAGAAAATATTGCTGAACAAACGAATCTCTTAGCCTTAAACGCTGCCATTGAAGCTGCAAGGGCTGGAGAAGCTGGCAAAGGATTTGCAGTTGTTGCTGATGAAATAAGAAAACTTGCAGACCAAACTAAGCAGTCTACTGAAGAAATATACAACATAATTAAAGACAACCACAACATGATAGCCATGGCCAACGAAAACATGGAATTCAGCAATAAGGAAGTAAATACTGGAATAGAAAAAGTAAATGCTACAATGGAAACCTTCAGTGAACTTGCCAAAATAATAGAAGAAATGAATCAAAGTATGGTAAAAAGCATTGAAGCCATAAATCAAGTGGCTACAAGCATTGACAGCTCAGTGGCTTTCATCGAAAATGCAAAGAACCTATCTATTGAAGTTACAAAACAAATAGGCAACATAACCTTTGCTACTGAGGAACAGATGAAAGCTATGGAACAAATCACTACCTCTGCTGATAATCTAGCAAAATTGGCTGATAGCTTGCAGGGAATATTCAAAAATGTAAAATTTCAATAATAAAAAATAGAACTTTCGCAGATGCGAAAGTTCTATTTTTTATCTATTTCAAATCTGTGTACCTCTTCTTCGCCCCTTAGAATTCTCAAGCCACCCATAGCAAGGGCTTCAAGCTCATTTTCTCCAGGAACTACTATTACTGGAGAAATAAACTTAACTCTCTTCTCTATCCAACCTGTAAGAAGCTTAGAATAAGCCATTCCGCCTGTCAAGATAATAGCATCTACTTCTCCTTCTACTACTGTAGCCAATTCTCCAATGCTCTTTGCTACTTGATAAGCCAATGCTTCATATATGAGCTTAGCGTATTCATCATTGTTTTCAATCCTCTTTTCTACTTCCCTTGCATCATTTGTACCTAGGTATGACACAAATCCTCCTTTTCCTCTTATGAGCTTACTTACATAATCCTTTTCATGCTTATAGCAGAATTCTACCAAGGCTCCACTTGGTAATCCTCCTGCCCTTTCAGGAGAAAATGGCCCTTCGTCATCAGTTACTACATCTACCATTCTCCCTTTTTTATGAACGCTTATAGATAAACCTCCGCCCATGTGAGCCACTATTAAGTTTAAGTCATAATAGTCTTTGCCTAGGGATTTGGCAACTTTAATAGCTGATGCCCTCATATTTAAAGCATGGATTAGGCTTCTCCTTGGTATTTCCTTAAGCCCTGAAATTCTAGCTATATCATCCATTTCATCAGTAGATACTGCATCGTAGATTATTGCTTTGATGCCAAGCTTTTTACTTAATTCATAGGCAATTATGCCTCCTAAATTTGAAGCATGGTGAATCATTGGATTATTTCTTAATTTATCTGCTAATACTTCATCTACTAAATAGGCTCCAGATTTTAATGGTGCTACAGGGCCTCCTCTTCCGACTATAATACTTAATTCTTCAATGTCAATGTTGTTTTCCTTTAAGCTTTCTAGTATGCTTTCATATCTCATTTCATATTGGTCATATATTGTATGATATTTTTCAAGCTCCTCTACTGGATGATTGATACTCTTTTTAAATATTAGGTTTTCATCTTCATAAACTGCTATTTTTGTAGAAGTAGAACCTGGATTTATGGCTAAAATCTTATACATAATCTCACCTCCTAAGATGTAGCTGCAGCTAAAACTATGGATAAGAATTTTTCTTCTGCACTGGAACCTCGGGATGTCAATATTACAGGAACCTTGGCACCTACTACGATGCCTGCCATCTTACCATTAGCAGCATATATTAATGATTTCCCTAAAACATTTCCAGTGGTAATATTTGGTACAACTAGAATATCTACATCTCCAGCAACTTCGCTTTTATATCCTTTTATATCTGCTGATTCCTTATGAAAAGCCAAGTCAAAGGATATAGGTCCTTCAACAACACAGTTGTCTATTTCTCCATTTAAATTCATCTCTTTTAACTTGGCTGCATCTACGCTTTCAGGCATCTTTGGATTTACCTTTTCAATAGCTGCAAGTACTCCTACCTTTGGCTTGTCGTAACCCAATTTAAGCAATACTTCTACTGCGTTATTTATGATTTCCTTCTTTTGCTCCAAAGTTGGATACATGACCATTCCGCCATCGGTAGCAACCAATAGTTTATGATATGTAGGCACTTCAATTAAAGCAACATGGGACATAAGTCTTCCAAGTCCTAGCCCTTTTTCTTTATCTACGACTGCTTTGAGAATTCCAGCAGTTTCTATTTTACCTTTCATAAGGAAATCTGCCTTATTTTCCCTTATAAGCTCAACAGCTTTGTATGCAGCCTTGTTAGAGTCTGGCTCATTGATTATTTCATATTGGCCATCTGCACCTAGTTCTTTTAAGATTTCCCTTATCTTAGCTTCGTCTCCAACTAATATTGGTTTTACTATTCCTTCCCTTTCTGCATTTAATACTGCTTCCAAAGCATGCTCGTCTTCTGCTGAAACTAAAGCCACAGTCTTTTTAGTTGGAAATCCCCTTACCTTTTCAACCATTTCGCTGAAATTCCTTAGTACCAAAATATTACCTCCTAACATAGTATTTTTATCATTAAAATAAATGTGCTGATTAAATTTTATATGATTTTTTTATAATAATCCATATCTTTTTGATTTACTACAATTTTAATTATAAAAATCGTCGAATAATGCTATATGCTATAAATCATATAAAAATAGATGCATGGTACCTACTTAAAGATACCATGCATCTTGGAATGTGGATTAAAATCAACACTTTATTTTAAATTTTCTAGTAATGTCCCTACTCCTTTACCAAATTCTACTTTTATATTACATCTAGCCATAGTCCTTTCAATTGCAGCTATTACTGATACTAGGAAATGTTCGTCTATATTGCCCATGTGTCCAAACCTGAACATCTTGCCAGCATAAGGTCCAAGCCCGCCTGCAACTACAGCTCCTTCTTCAGCTAAAATCTTTCTAAATTCAGCATCGTTTACCCCGTCCATATACAATACATTGGATAGTGTAACAGCTCTGTGGTCTTTATTAGCTAAAATCTTGAATCCTAAAGCTTCAAGGGCTGCTTGTACAGCTCTGCCATATTTAATATGCCTATTGTACCTGTTTTCTAGCCCTTCATTCTTAATTATATTTACAGATTCCTTCAATGCCCATACTAGGTTAACTGCTGGAGTTGCAAAATACTTGGATGGGTCATGCATTATAGGTATCCATTTTTCAAAATCAATATAATAGTCTGGTATTGTTCCTAAGGATTTTCTCCTTTCCAATGCTTTTTCGCTTGCCCAAAGAATAGCCAAACCTGGGGCTACACCAAAGGCTTTTTGAGAACCAGTAAGTAAAATATCTATGTTCATTGCATTTACCTTTTCATCTATACCAGCAGTAGCACATACTCCATCTACTATATAGATAGTATCAGGGAACTTCTTCATCATATTACCTATTTCAGCTATAGGTGCAGCTACTCCTGTAGATGTGTCTACATGGGTTACAGTCATGGCATGGAAGTGCTTTTCTGATAATTTCTTTTCAATATCTTCTACTGGAACTATTTCTCCCCATTTAGACTCTATTACTTCAACATTTATTCCTCTTCTTTCACATATTTCAACGAATCTATTTCCAAAAAATCCATGAGATACAACAAGAACATTATCTCCGCTCTTTAGTGTATTAGCTATTGCCATTTCCATTGCTAATGTCCCAGTACCAGCTATAACAAATACTTCTCCTGTAGCATCCCACAATTCCTTTAAATCATCTAGTAGTTCCTTGTAATCCTTTACAAAACTAGGATCGCCAAAGGCCATGGTTTCTCTGCCCATTTGGTCTTGAATGCTTCTTGCCACAGGTGTTGGCCCTGGAATAGCAACTAACCTCTTTGCCATTTTATCTCCCCCTTCTAAAATTCTACTTAAATTATACAACTACTGACACTAAATAGCAAATTAAAAGCTTCCCAAGAGGGAAGCTTTTTAGGCTTTCTATGGAATTAAAATTACTTGGCCTGGGAATATTAGATGTGGATTCTTTAGCTTGTTATATTCAGCTAATACTTCCCAAGTAGTATTGAATTTTCTTGCAATCTTCCACAATACATCGCCAGGTTTAACAATGTATTTTTGTGGTTCTTTTACTGGTTGAGCTGGAGTTTGTACTTCTTTTGCAGGTTCTTCTGCTGGCTTAGTTTCTTCTGCCAATGGAAATGCAACTATTCTGCCTTCAACCTTTGGCTCTACTTCTTTAACTTCTTTCAAATATTCAACTAAAACATCGGATAGCAAGCCACCTTCTCCAATGAATGGCTTTTTGAACATTGTGTATCCGTCTCCGCCATCTGCGACGAAATCATTTGTAACTAAAGTATACTTCTTATCCATTACTAAAGGTTCTCCATTTACTAAAACTTCTACAATCCTTTCACCTACTGGCTTGTTTGGATCGAATTTATATGTCATACCTGAAACATGTGGGAAATGGCCTGCTTGTTCAGGATATAGGTCAACTCCATGTTCCAAAGCAGCTTTGATTTCTTCTCCAGTAACTTCTATAACAGCTAAAGTATTGGTAAATGGGAATGCAGTTAAAACATCGCCTAACTTAATTTCTCCTGCTGGAATAGATGCCCTTATACCTCCGCCATTTGTAAAGGCAATATCAGCACCTGTTGACTTTCTCATAGCATCAGTAATCAAGTTGCCCAAATTAGTTTCTCCAGTCCTTACATGGGCCCTTTCTCCGTCTAAGTCAACCTTTGTTACACCTACTACTGTTTCTCTTAGCTTCTTGGAATTTTCTTCAATCTCTGCAAGGGCTTCAACAACTTCTTCATCTTCTTCTAATTCTGCCAACTCATCTTTGCTGTACAATGCAGCATCTTTGTTGATTACCTTTCCATCTTGTATTTCTAATGTTACAACGCCAATCTTTTCCATGTAGCTTCCCGCTTGAACTAACAATGTATCTCCTATCTTTTCATTTAACTCTTCATGGCTGTGGCCATCAATAATTAAGTCTATGCCCTTTACCTTTTCTGCAACTTCTTTGGAAGTAGTTTCTGCTGTACCTTCAATTCCAAGGTGCACTAAGGCAATAATTACATCTACACCTTTTTCCTTCAATTCATTAACCATCTTTTCTGCAACTTCAACTGGATTTGCAAATGTTATGCCAGCAGTATTCTTTGGATGGGATTTGTACTTAGTTTCTTCAGTAGTCAATCCAAAAATACCAACTTTAAATCCATTAAATTCTTTTATGATATATGGTTCAAAATCTGATGTTCCATCTTCATCTTTTATGATGTTAGAACCTAATATTGGGAATTTAGCCATTTCCTTTAATTCTAACAATCTTTGATAGCCGTAGTTAAAGTCATGGTTGCCAGGAGTCATGGCATCAAATTTTAAAATGTTCATTAAACTTATCATAGCTTCGCCATTGGTAATGTTAACATTCAATGTACCATGTAGTGCGTCCCCTGCATTCAACAATAGGAAGTTTTCATTTTCTTCTCTTAGTTGGTCAACAAATGTCTTAAATTTTGGAAAGCTTAATCCGCCATCATCTTCACTTATCCTGCCATGTACGTCATTTACATGGACGATAGTAAGTTTCGCTGGTTCTTCTGCAAAGGCTTTATTCCATGTGCCTACAAATATGCTTAGTACCAAGATAAGTGATAAAATCAAACTAAAAATTCTTTTGCTTTTAAATCTCATACATTTGCCCCCCTTAGGTTTTTATAAATGAATTTTCTTATATTTTATTCTATCAAAATTCAAAAAATCCTTCCATATTTGTTACAATAAATTATTAACTTTTTATAGCTTTACTGAGGACACTATATTTATTAATTTTTCTGATATTTCCTTGTTCTTTTCAATAATCTTGCTTATTTCATTTACTGCATTTACTATGTTGACATTCTTTTCTGCAATGTTATTTGTTGAAATAGATGACTGCTCGACAGTTACAGAAATTTCCTTAATAGATGTTGTTATATTGTTTACAGCTTTAGCTAATTCCTCAGTAGTATTGAATAAATCTGAAATGACATTGTTAATATAAGAGCCATCTTCCTTATATTGATTAACTGCTTCTACCATGATTTCATAATCCTTTGCTACTTGGCTTTCCATGAAGCCCATGACCATATTTATCCTGTCCATTAATTTTTCTACAGCCTCTGTTATGCTTTCAGTAACAGCTTGGATTTCCCCTACAGTTTTATTGGAATTTTCAGCAAGCTTCCTTATTTCTTCAGCTACTACAGCAAATCCCCTGCCTGCTTCTCCTGCCCTAGCAGCTTCAATGGCAGCATTCAATGACAAAAGGGAGGTTTGTTCTGAAATTCCCAATATTGCATTGGACAAAAGGTTTATTTTTTCTATTTCTTTAGTTGCAGAAATAGCTTCTTCAAGTTCTTCTTTGACTGAGCTGTACATATCCATGGACTTTTCTTTTGCCAATACAAATTGTTCCCTCAACTCATCTGCCCTCTTGCTTATTTCGCTTGAAGCATTTGCACCATCTTCCATCCTCTTAACATAGTCTTCGATGGATTTTTCAATATCTGATGAAGTTTCATTTATAGCGGTGGCAGATGCTGATGTTTCTTCCATTCCTGCAGATAATTCTTCCGTTGTTGCAGAAGTATCTTCTGCTTGTTCCAATAAATAGCTAATCTCCTTTATTGTTTCATCATGTATTTGTTGGCTTAATGTAATGGATTCATCTAATCTTTGCATGAATTCCTTTAACTTGCTGATGATTAAATCAAAGGATTTGTATAGATTTCCTAGTTCGTCTTTTCTGTTTAATTTCTTTTCTTCTATTGATTTTGATAAATCAAGATTTGCAATATCTTCAGCCAAATTTACAGATTCTGCAATTGGCTTTGTTACAGACCTGGACAAATAAGTTGAAATTACAAAGGAAACTACTAATACAGCTATCATGGTTATAACGCTCAATGTTAGTACCCAATCAATATTGCCCATTATACTATCCCTTGGTATAGCAATACCAACCTTCCAACCTGTATCCCCTATATCAGCAAAATAGAATAGCCTTTCAACTCCATCATAGTCTTCTGCTATCCTACCATCTATTTCTAAGCTCTCACTGTCCATTATTGTAATCAGTTTATTATTTAATATTCCTTTGATATTAACAAATCCCCTGTTAGGATCAGGCTTAAATTCAGGATTAATATGGGTTACTATGTCTCCTCCCTTATCTATCCAAAAAGCATAGGAATTTTCACCAAAATTCATGTTGTTAACAATATCTACTAAGTTATCAATATACACATCTGCACTTATTGCACCTTTTAAATAGGATTTAGTTGTAAACTGCTTGGATATTGTTATAACCATCTTGCCTGTTAGAGCATCTATATATGGCTCAGTAAGGTAAAAATCATTAGTGGACATTGCTCCGGTATACCATGGCCTTGTTGTAGGATCATAATCAGCAGGTACATCTGTGCCTTCTGGGAAAAAGTATTCTTTATTGCTGTAGCCAACGTAATATAAATTACCATCATTTTTGTTTGTCACTTCTGTTAAAAATCCTACCATATACTCTGCTGTGTGGTTGTCATTGTATAATACTGCATTTAATGCACCTTCTAAAATATCTTCCTGAATTGTTATCCACTTGTCCATTCTTTGGGCAACTACTTGAGCATGCATCTGAGCCCGTTGATTTTCCGCTTCTTTTAGTCTTTCAATTGATAAAAAATAGTTTATAAATGATAAAGAAAAAACTGAAATAACACATATTAGAGCAGATAATAGGAAAAGCTTAGTCTTTAGTTTCATAAAAATCTCCCCACTTTAACATTTTTTCTCCCCTTTTGTTTATATATGTCAATAAATATGAAATAATTCTAAGTTTAGTATATCATTATTTATTTTTACTTACAATTTCCAAAATAAAATTATATTTTTTACATGAAAAAATGAACCAAAATAACTATCTAAAGAATATATTTTCCCGGGAAATATGTCGAATAATTTTCTCCTAAATCTATAAATTGCAATAGTAAATTTTTACTCCTTCTTCTATGTAATAAGTGAAGGAGGTGAGATAATGGCAGTAGGTAATTTAAAGGAAAAAACCACATTAAGGCTTGAATACGATGGAGGAATTGTCGACGGAAAGCAGAAGCTAATAACCAGGGCCTTCAATCGAATCAAAACTACTGCTACAGATGAAGAGCTATATAATACAGCTAATGTTATAGCAAGTCTTCAAAACAAGAATTTGATGTATATCAAGAAAGTAGAAGTATCATCTTTGTGGAGTGAATAGTTAATAGTTAATAGTGAATAGTGAATAGTTAATGTGAGGAGGTGAAAAAGTGGAGGAAAGAAGATTAGAATTGGTATTTCTAAATGAAGCTGGAAAAAGATTTACTTTATCTATAGATGACCCAAGGGAAGATTTAACATCACAGGAAATAAGCCAAGCTATGGATGAAATAATAAGAAACAACATATTTGAATCTTCCATGATGGACCTTGTAGAAGCCAAAGAAGCAAGAATAATTACTACAACCATTGAAAATTTTGACATATAAAATGGGGGAAAATTTCCCCCTTTATTTTATAACAAAATGGAGGTGAAAGGATGGAAGAAATATATACTGGCATAGCTAATCTAGGTTTTCCCATCGTCTTATCCATATACCTTCTTGTTAGGATAGAGGGAAAACTAAATCAGCTATCGGACAGTATATTGGAGCTATCCAGAGCCATATCCTCACATAAATAGGGTAAAGCTTTCGCTTTACCCTATTAGCTTCTTGGTATACATATTACTTGCCCTATTTGTAGATTGTTTGGATCAACATTTGGATTTGCCCTCATTATAGCTTCTACTGTTGTATTGAATCTAATTGCAAGTAGATAGAAGGTGTCCCCTTGCCTTATAGTATATGGCATAGTTCCTGGTGGACAGGTAGGTGTAGTTCCACAGTTTACTCCAAGGGCAGTCCAAGTATTTACTCCTACTATTCCATCAGGAGTTAAGTTTCTGCTCCTTTGAAATGCAACTACTGCAGCTTGAGTCCTTGGGCCAAAAATTCCATCTATTGGACCTGGGTCAAACCCTGCATTTCTTAGAAGCTGTTGAAGCCTTGTTACATCTGGGCCTCTACTTCCCATGGATAAAGTAGGACAGTTACTTGTCTGTGGAATTGGTACGCAGATTACCTGTCCAACAAACAATCTATTTGGATCAACTCCAGGATTGGCAGCAATTATCGCATCTACAGATATGCCAAAGGTTCTAGCTATTGAAAAGAAGGTATCTCCTTGTCTTACGGTATATGGCATCGAATTTGGTGGGCAGTG
>DATCJO010000038.1:0-3322 GCA_036562765.1 Tissierellaceae bacterium
ATTCTTCTGAATTTTATATTTCACTGGGATTAGCTTTATTGGTCTTTTCAAAGATCTGTTAAACGTTGCCATAAATACCTGATTCATGATATAATTTAATGAATCGTTAAATTCATCAGGCTCTTTCTCTATATCTATGAATTTTCCTTCTTTATCCACAGCAATAATCGGCGTTATCGTCCTTATTTTTATCTTATTCTTCCTTATATAGACCTCCTGCTTGTCCTCTGGCATAATGGGATCATATTTTATCTCCCACCCGTACATCGCCTTATATCTCTCTTTGTTAAATTTAATTTGCTGGGCAATATCATTTAAAAATTTTGTATCCAAAGCCGAAATTATGATCGTAAACATGCCGTCTTTCAACCGCATCATGCCATTTTCTATCTCAAACGGTCTTTCGTTGTTGTTTCTCTCCTTCTCCATTTCTTCTTTAGGCTTTAAATAGTTATATGGCTTTACCCCCACACAAAAAGGCTTGGGTTTTTTATTGTATCTTACTATCCCATTGTCATTGTAATAATAGAGCTGCTCATATTTCACTGGATCTATGCTTTTTATAACGTCCTTAATGAATGAGACCACCTTCGTATTGTAAGCAACATCAATCTTATCCGTATTTACTGTTATAAACAATTTGGGCATCCTACCTTTTCCTCCTTTACATGCAAATTATTATTCGTTCATTTTCATCATTAATTTGATAAATATTACACTCTATCTCACCCTTCACCTTCACCTTAAAGGGCTGTATATCAGTCGTAATCTTATATCTCCTGTTCCTGGGTATCCTTTCTAACCCCTTTACATCCATTGCATAAGACATGGATACTATTACAGTCCTTTCTGGTTGATATATAATTTCTATATTATTTCCATCAAACGGAATTACGCTGTTCTGCACTATTTCCTTCCCCCGTACATCATCAGGATTTAATTTCGTAAAATCTACCCATGTAATCTTGCCTACCCTTAAGGGATAACCTTGTCTGCCCAAATATACGGCCTTCTTGCTTTCCTTATTCTTTCGCCAGCTCTTTTTCGCTTTCATTACCCCTTCTTCAAACTTCTTCAAAAGAGCCACCCCTTCTTCATTGGTCGGTATCGCTGTAACCTGAAACACAACGTCTTTTCGGAAAGGTTCTTCTGCATTTACAACTATTCTCCAGTCCTTGCCCAGTTTTACATCACTGGACATTTTCTTTAAAGGTGTCTTAGACTCTATTAAAATATCCAACAATTCCCCACTCATAAGTCTCGCATATGCTTCTGTACCTCTCTGTATCCGTATAAACGCTCCAATGATCCCAAGAACAGTTGTTTTGGGAATTATCGTAGCACTATCCTTTTTATTATTCGGTAGTCCTAAAGAATATTTTTTTACCATGATATCAAATATCACTGCTTTCATATTCTTTAAGGTCCTCTCCTTTCTCCAAATTTAGATAAGAAAAGTATAAACAATCTAAATCTTCCAAATAATTTCACTGACGTTTCACTCTTATTGTAGATTAGTGTCACAATAAAAGTCAAATTTTACTTATATATTTTTTTCAAAAAAATCAAATCCCTCAAACCCCGATTTTTCAAGCATTTCAAGAAAATATCAATTGATAAAATAAAATTTTCAGAAATTTTTTTGCAAGATATATGGAAATATTTTTTAAATCGGGGTATAATATTAACTGATTTAAAAGTTACTAACTTTAAAGTTAGTAACTCAAGAGTTAGTAATTCATCAGTCAGTGAGGTGGATTAAATGTTTATAGGCAGGAAATATGAGCTTGAAACTTTAAATAGGCTCTACAACGAGGATAGATTCCATTTTATAGTCATATATGGCAGAAGACGGGTAGGGAAAACCACACTGCTGACCGAATTTTGTAAAGATAAACCATCCATATTTTTTGTGGCCGAAGAATACAATGACAAAATCGCCCTTAAATCCTTCTCGGATAAAATACTTTCGTATTTTGGACTGAGCGGTTTGGTAAGTGAATTTGAGTCATGGGAAAAAGCCTTCCTTTACTTAGCTCATCAAGCGAAAGATAAGCGTTTAATTGTCGTTATTGACGAATTCCCCTATATAGTTAACTCAAACAAAAGCATTCCTTCTATTTTGCAAAATCTGATAGACCATCATTTAAAAGACACCAAGCTCTTCTTAATCATCTGCGGTTCTGCCGTGAGTTTTATTGAAAAAGAGGTTTTGAGTTATAAAAGTCCTTTGTACGGACGAAGGACTGCACAGTTGATAGTTGAACCTTTTAACTTTTTTGAAAGCAGGGAGTTTTTCCCAAGATATGACTTTGAAAATCAGGTTATAGCATACGGAATTCTGGGTGGTATCCCTCAATATCTGAAAAACTTTGATGATACAAAAGACATATACGAAAACATAAAAACAAAGATACTGGATAAAGCCTCATACCTTTACGAAGAACCAAAACTGCTGTTGAGGCAAGAGGTAAGAGAACCTGCCTTATACAATTCGATAATAGAGGCAATAGCAAACGGCAGCAGCAAGTTAAACGAAATATCCACAAAAGTGGGAATCGACACCGATAAATGCGCAAAGTATATTTCAGTCCTGATAGATTTAAAAATACTTGATAAGATTACTCCAATAGAGTTAAAAGGCAAAAACGTAAAAAGCAGGAAGAGTATATACAAGATTAAGGATAACTTTTTTAAATTCTGGTACAGGTTTGTATTTAGCAATAAAGCCTTAATAGAGCTGGGATTGTTTGACGAAGTTATAGAAAACAAAATCAAACCTTTCATAAACGAATTTATGGGAGAGGTTTATGAAGAAATATGTATGGATTATCTCAAAATCTTAAACAAAAACAGAAAATTGCCCTTTGTCTTTGAAAGAATAGGTAAATGGTGGGGTAATAATCCATATAAAAAACGCGAAGAAGAGATTGATATAGTGGCATATGGCAAAAATAGTATAATATTCGGGGAATGCAAATGGCAAAATACAAAAACAGATATGAGCGTTCTGAATAACCTAATAGAAAAGAGTGTATTGTTTGATTACCCAGAAAAGTATTATGTTTTGTTTTCGAAAAGTGGTTTTACAGAAGACCTTATAAATTTTGCTGAACATAACACCAACGTTATTTTGATAAAAGAGATGAAAGTATAAAAGCAAATAACCATCTCTATATTTTGTTTTATCTTTAACGCCAATTTATACAGCGTCTCTTCTACAAGAGTTGGATATTTCCCAACAGTAAAATTCGAGTTTACCGTTCTATTATAAAGACAAAATTGACCAAAGCTGGTAGATAAGAAAACAGCCTCATTTTTT
>DATCJO010000198.1:0-10817 GCA_036562765.1 Tissierellaceae bacterium
TTGCTACATATGAAGGAACAGTGGAACTAATCAAAGCAGGTGCAGACGCTGTAAAGGTTGGTATTGGTCCAGGCTCAATATGCACTACCAGAGTAGTTACAGGAGTTGGAGTACCTCAGATAACTGCTATCGTAAATTGTGCTAAGGCAGCAAGGGAATATAATGTTCCAATAATTGCTGATGGTGGAATAAAATATTCAGGTGATATTACCAAGGCTTTAGCTGCAGGAGCTAATACAGTAATGATAGGCTCCTTATTTGCAGGAACAAGTGAGAGCCCAGGAGAAGAAGAACTATATGAGGGTAGAAGGTTTAAGGTATATAGAGGAATGGGCTCTATGGCAGCAATGAAAGCAGGAAGCAGCGACAGGTACTTCCAGGAGGATACTAAAAAGCTGGTTCCAGAAGGAGTTGAAGGAAGAGTACCATATAGGGGACCCTTAGGAGATGTTGTATTCCAGCTAATTGGAGGACTTAGAGCAGGCATGGGCTATGTTGGAGCTAAAACAATAGAAGAGCTGCAGGAAAAGGCAAAATTCATAAAGATAACTAATGCTTCATTAATTGAAAGTCATCCCCATGATATTCATATAACAAAAGAAGCACCTAACTATAGCAGAAAGTAATCTGCAGATAAGAGAACATAATAAAAAAGCAATGATAAACATGACTATACCAGCCTGTACATTGGCTACTTAGGAGGGAAAACATGCAGGATTTTATTAATAAAAGTATAGGGGAAATAAGAAATAGAGTGGGAAATAAAAAAGCCATTTGTGCCTTATCCGGTGGAGTGGATTCATCTGTTGCAGCAGTATTAGTCCACAAAGCCATAGGTGATAATCTTACCTGTATATTTGTGGACCATGGACTGCTTAGAAAGAATGAAAGAGAAGAAGTGGAAAAGGTATTTAGGGACGAATTCAATATGAACCTGATAGTAGTAGATGCGAGAAGGAGATTTCTGGATAAATTAAAAGGGGTAGCTGACCCGGAAAAGAAGAGAAAAATAATTGGAGAAGAATTCATCAGGGTTTTTGAAGAGGAACAAAAGAAATTAGAGGGAATTGAATTTCTAGTGCAGGGTACCATTTATCCTGATATAGTTGAAAGTGAGAAGAAGAATGGTTCAGTAGCAGTTAAGTCTCATCACAATGTTGGAGGACTTCCTGAAGATTTTAATTTTGAATTAATAGAGCCATTAAAAACACTATATAAGGAGCAGGTTAGAGAAGTAGGTAGAGCCTTGGGGATTCCTTCAAAAATAGTGGATAGACAGCCTTTCCCGGGACCTGGACTGGGAGTTAGGGTAATAGGTGAAATTACCGAGGAAAAGCTGGACATATTGAGGGAAGCAGATTATATATTTAGACAAGAAATAGAAAAGGCTAATTTAAGTAACAAGATATGGCAATACTTTGCTATTATTCCAGGTTTCAAATCTGTAGGAATTACAGATGGTAAGAGAACATACAAATATACAATAGTATTAAGAGCAATAAATACTACTGATGCTATGACAGCCCAATGGGCTAAAATACCTTTTGAAGTATTAGAAAAGGTATCTAGTAGAATAACAAGCGAAGTTCCTCAGGTAAACAGGGTAGTATATGACATAACAGACAAACCACCAGCTACAATAGAGTGGGAGTAGTAAACAAAAGCCTTGAAATACTTGATATTACAAGTGTTTCAAGGTTTATTTTTTTCTAATCGTACTAAAATCGTACTAATTTATTATTTTGATGTATTTTATTAGCGTTTTTTACCATTTAGTTGTTGTAATTTGGCTGCTACTTCACCATGCTTATTTGGATATAGATGGGAATATGTTTCAAGGGTAGTTTCTACTTTTTCATGTCCTAACCTTTCAGCTATAAGTAAAGGTGAAAAACCCATTTCAATTAATAATGATGCGTGGGAATGTCGTAAATCATGTATTCTTATTCTTTTCACTTTAGACTTCTTACATCCCCTATCCATTTCATGATGAAGATAGTGTTTTGTTATAGTAAATAACCTTTCATCAGGTTCATAATCATAGAGTTTAGAAGCATAATCCTTTACAATGTCACAAAGGAATGTTGGAATGGTTATTATCCTTTTACTTTTAGGGGTTTTAGGTTCAAGTATTAAATCTTCATCACCCAATCTTGCATAGTTTTTATCAATATTAACTGTTTCCGCTTCAAAGTCAAAATCATTCAAGGTTAATGCTAACAATTCACCTGAACGAATTCCAGTCCAAAAGAGTATTTCAAAAGCTGCTTTTGAAACTGGTTTATCTTCAACAGCAGATATAAAAGCATTAAATTCATCAACTGTCCAAAATTGCATTGAATCAGCGGTTTTCTTTCCCATGCTTCCACATAAAGCAGCAGGGTTGGTTGGAAGTCCATAGTATTTCCTTGCAAAGTTAAATATTGCTGAAAGTTGATTGTGAATAGTTTTAAGATAAGTTGGACTGTAATTATTTTCATCAGAAATCAATTCATTTTGCCATTTCCTAACTGTTGCAACAGTAATTGTGTTAATGGGCATATCTTTAAAGTATGGTAGGACTTTTAAGTCAATTACATATTTCTTATTTTCCAATGTAGTTGGTTTCAATCGGCTTTTGCAATCTTCCATATACAGTTCCACTAACTGCCCAAAAGCCATGTCACAGCTTGCATGTGCTTTACTCAAAAAATCCCTTTCAAAAGCTTTAGCTTCCCTTTGAGTTTTGAACCCTTCTTTTTTCTTTTTCTTCCGCTTCCCAGTCCAATCAGTATAATAAAATGATGCATACCATGTATTGCGTTTTTCATCTTTGTAAACTGGCATTATATCACCTTTCCTTTCTGAAAATGGGTATAAAAAATACACCCTTTATAACTCCAAAGGCGTGTGATATAATACAGTTATGGATGTAGGTACTATATCAACCCTTTGAGGTTATAAAGTATCTCTAAACAGTTTCTTTGTGCTGCAACACAAAGGGGCTGTTTTTTTTTTATTTACTTTGTTTACTATTTTTTAACCAAACTTGATAATCAACTGAATTCTTTATAGTACTTTGAAATTCTTCAAATTCTTTTTCTGTAAATGTTATCTTGTCCTTATCTTTTATCATTGTTACGGTGTAAGTTTCTTTCTCAATTTCTTCATCAATATCTTTTTCTATTTTGATTTTATAGTCAATAGATTCAAGGAATTTTAAGAAACACTCAAATTTTTTAGTTATAACTTTTAAGAAATCATCAATATTATTATCAGTTCTTTCCATTGGAACATCATAACCCATTAACCAAGCTTCATTGACATCCAGAACTTTAGAAAGCTTGTAAACTAATTTTTGTTTTGGTTGTCGTTGGTTTTTTTCATATCTCATTATGGCAACACCTGAAACACCAACAAGCTTTCCTAATTCTTCTTGTGTCAGTCCTTTTGCTATTCGAGCAGTTTTAATTCTATTACCTTCCATCACATCACCAACCTTTCCCTTATATAATAATCTAAAATAACCAAATTGTCAATTTATTTATTAAACTTATTGACAAAAAACCAAAATAGTAGTATTATAAATGTAACAACCAAAACGGTTAGTGTTGGAAAGGAGTTGACAAAATGGTATCAAAATTAAAGCTTAAAAGAATTCAAATGGGCATTAAACAGAAAAAATTAGCCCAGCAAGTAGGTATAACACCACAATACTTAATGAGATTAGAACAAGGAAAAGCAAAAAATCCAAGTGTTGATTTAATGAAAAGGCTTGCTGAATCTTTAAATTGCACAGTTCAGGAATTATTTTTTGAAGATTAAAAGGTAAAGGGGGTTAAGGCAATGGCAAATAATCAAGTTGTTAAGCAACAACCAAAATTTTATAAAGCTGCTGATGTAGCTGAAATATTAGGTGTTAGCCAAACAACAGCATATAGAATTATTAGAAGCTTAAACCAAGAACTGAAAGAGCAGGGGAAAATCACTATTGCCGGTAAGATAAGTTCCCGCTACTTCAATGAAAAGGTGTGCTTATAAATATGGGGATAAATCTTAAAAAGGCAGGTGATAATGCTTGAGCAAAAAGACATATGAACTATTATTCAAAGGCTTTATTAAGACAAAAAATAAGAAGTCAATTGAGAAAATTAAAGGCAGAACTGATTTCAAGACCTTTGATGATATAAAAGATGAACCTGAATTTGGGGGCATTTTTAATGATGGAATTATCATGGTTGATGTTGATGATTCTGACCAGGCTGAAGTGCTTTATAAGATAGTTAATGACCTTAATATTAACTGTGTAGTAATTCAAACAGGCAGGGGAAAGCATTTTTACTTCAGGAACAATGAAGTAAAAAGTAATAAAAACAGAACCAACACTGCTATATCCATTGTTGCTGATATGAAGATGGGTCAAACATCATATGGAGTTATAAAAATGGATGGTAAATTTAGAAACATCTTAAAAGCATCTGAAGAACTGGACATGCTTCCAAAGTGGTTGTTTCCTATTAATCATAAAATTAATTTCTTTGATTTAGAAGTTGGTGATAGAAACCAATCATTATTTAATTATATTTTGACTTTACAAAGTGAAGCTTTCACAGTGGAAGAAGCAAGGGAAACTATAAGATTAATTAATCGCTATATATTAAAAGAACCTTTGGAAGAAAGGGAACTGGAAATTATTTTAAGGGATGAAGCTTTCCTCAAACCTGTTTTCTATCAAAAGAATAAGTTCATGCACAATGTTTTTGGGGATTACTTAAAGCGTGAAGAACATATTGTTTCAATCAATGATAATCTTCACATATATTCTGATGGTATTTATGTTGATAAAACAAAGCTGATATTTGCAACCATGATAAAACACATTCCAACAATTACTAAAAATCAAAGGAATGAAACATTATCTTATTTGGAAGCAGTTGCTGAAGATGTGGAATTAAGCCATATCAATAAAATACCAGTTAAAAATGGCTTATATAATCTTGATACTGATGAACTGGAAGAATTCACACCAAGTTATATTTCAAAGAATAAAATACCGACTGCATATAATCCAGCAGCAAAATCCAGTTTAATAGATAAATTTCTTGATGATTTGGCTTGTGGAGATTCTTCTATAAGGGCTGTAATTGAAGAAATGATTGGAACAACACTTTACAGGTCAAGTGATTTTGATGCTTTCTTTATTTTAGTTGGTGATGGTTCAAATGGTAAATCAACATTGCTGGATTTAATTATCCAAATGCTTGGTGAAGAAAATGTGTGTTCAGTAGAACTTAAAGACCTGGACAAGACTTTCAAAACTGCTGAACTGTTTGGGAAGCTTGCCAACATAGGTGATGACATAAGTTCAAATGACATCAAGAACAGCAGCTTTATTAAAAAGCTTGCTTCAGGTAATAGGGTGAATGTTGAAAAGAAAGGTAAGAACCCCTTTGACATGAAACCCTATGCAAAAATGATATTTAGTTCAAACACAACACCAGTTATTCATGATACAAGTCATGGGTTAAATAGAAGGCTGGTATTGATTCCCTTAAACAATAAGTTTGAGCAGAATGTTCATTTCAAAAGTCAAATAATGACTACTGAAAACCTGGAATATCTTTTGTTACTGGCAATCAAAGGTTTGAAAAGGGTTCTTAAAAACAATGGTAAGTTTACATCCTCAAAAGTCATTGAAAAGGCTGGTGATGATTATAGAAAAATGAATAACCCTGTATTAGCTTTCCTGGATGAAGTAGAACATGCTGAACTACTGAATGAACCTACTGAAGATGTATTTTTAAGATTTAAAACTTGGTGTTCAATGAATAATTACAAATATGAGTTTCAACAACAGAAATTTACTACTGAAGTTAAGAAAATAACTGGGTTTGAAACAAAGAAACAAAGAATACCTAAAGATGATGTAAGGTATAGGAAAAAACAATCATACTGGGTTTATGTTCTGCCTGATTAAAATGAAGGAACATAGGTGGAACATTGACGGAACACAAATAAACACAGTTACAATAAGGGGTTTTATAAATGTTCCGTTATGTTCCGTTAATATTAAAGTTCTTTTAATAAAAAATCTATCTTCAATGAAATGACTTCATATATATATAGAATTTATATATTTATATATATATAAAATCCTCAAAAGCCTTATATATCAAGGGTTTGAGGGTAATTAACTGACGGAACATTACGGAACATAAAGTGGAACAATGATGGAACAAATGGAACAAATTAAAATAGAAAGGGGTTGAAATCATGAAAAAGGATATAGAAAAGCTAAAAATAAATTTAGAAAACTTGATTAAACAAGCAATAGAAAATGGAGATAAAGTTTACATTAAGTCAGGAGACATTTTAATTTCAGAAAATGGTTACATTGATGAAAGAACAATTGTGGATAAATCAACAGGACTTCACATAGTTAAACCAATAACCTTTGAAAATGATTATTATAAATATATTTGTTCTGAATGTGGCGAAATCCATATCATACATAAAGTAAGAATTTCAAGAAATAAACCAATAAAAAAAGGGTGCTGTGAAGTAAGAAGTCATTCATACAGAACTTGCTTGATAAGTGGAAAACTTACAAAAATTAAGACATCAAAGATAATCTTAAATGTTGAAGAATGTTGAAGCAAAAACAATATATTAATGAGTAACTCAAAATAATAAAAATTATGAAAGGGTGGTCAAATTATGAAAAAGTCAAATTGGCAAGTAGCTTATGAAAATTACCTTGAAGAAAAGGTTGAAATGGAGAATTCAAAGATTAAGAAACTGGATGTTGAAGTAGATGCAGAATTAAATGATTGGCTTCCAGATGAAGTGTTTAATGAAGTCTATGAAAAAATAGCTGCATTGGAAGCAATACATGAAGAAGAAGGTTTCAAGGCTGGTTTCCAGGCTGGAATAAAAGCTGCAAGTGAAATTATTGAAGAAATGAAAAAAGCCATTGCATAACACTTTGGACAAGCATTACACAATGGCTTCACATGGTAAATATTAAATCCCTAAATTAATATTATCGTGTGAAGCCAATATTTTCAAGATAATTGATAGAAATTAAAATGTCACAAACCATGTCACATTAATACTCTTGAGATACATTATTATTAGTGATATGCTTATAACATGGATTATTAATTAAAAAAAAGAACTTTCAAGCTTATTTCTGGCTTGAAAGTTCTTTTTTATTTTCCCTAAAAGGCAGGTGGTGAAGTGGGAAGTATAGTTTTTATTGATTTCCTAAATAAACTTCCTCCAAATAATGCAGTTGCAGTTGCTGGAATGTTAAATCAGCTATATGAAACTTCTGAAGATGACATTGGTTTCATTGAAGATTTTATACTTCATGGTTCACCGATACCCAATAACATTGTTAAGAACATCAATCAAGCATTTAAAGAAGCTGGTTACTCACAATTTACCTGGGAAAATTGCAGAACAGATACCAGGAATAAATGTTTTGATAACTGGTTTGATGAAGTTTAATCAAAAGAAAGGATGATATTGGATAAGTATTTGGACATATCGGAACTTTAAAAAGGCATGAAATGAAAGGGAATGAAAAGTTTTTAGAAAAAGGTGGTGATTGGATGGGAAAACTTAACAAAGAAAAGATTGCCTTAAACCTTCTTACTTGTCCAACTATTAAAGAAGCTGCTGAAAAATCAGGTATATCAATAACTACAATGTATAGGCTTAAAAAGCAAGAATCATTTCAGCAGCTATTGAAAGAAATTAAGAATGATATTTTTCATGAAGCAATGAACAAGGCACAAGGTTATTGTTTGGAATCATTAGAAACATTGAGAAACATAATGAACAATGAGGGGGCAACTGATTCATCCAGAGTAAGTGCAGCAAGGACAATCTTGGAATTAGGTTTAACCATGTATGAAGATGAAAATATTATTCAAAGATTAAATGAACTTGAAAGAAGGCTTTTAAATGGTTAGGAAAAAAAGGCTTATAAACAAGACAATACTTAAAAAGCTGGATGAATTAGAAATAGCTTTACCTGCTGATAAACCTATCATTGCTTTTATGGGGAAATTACCTGATGGTAAATATGAAGTCACTGAACATTATTGGGGGAAGAATGAAAGAGGAATAGAATGTACAGTTAAATATGTTGATAAAATAGTTGATTCGAAAGAAGAATACTTTTCAAGCAATCCTAATTACCTTGTAATCATTGATGATATTGAAGATGATTTACCAATGGTTGACATGTTAAAAAGGCTTGATGAAGATGAAGAATATCGCAATATGTTAATTAAAAAAGCAAATGAAAGGATGATAAAAAAATGAAAATTGAACTTAAAAACAAGGTGGAAAAACTTATTGAAAACTACAAAAAAGTTATGAATGCTTTCTTGGAAGAATTAAAGGGATGGGAAGCAGATAGTTTATATTCAAGTGATTACAGACAGGACAAAATTAGAGAAGTAAAAGCACAAATGTTAAATAATGATGCAGACTTTAACAAACAGCTTTTAAACATCATCACAGAAGAAAAGGAAGCCATTTTGAATTCTACTATAAAAAAACCTGCTGACTATCAGGTTTTAATCTCAAATGCAATTGGATTCATTAACTTACTTGGCAATAAGCTTACAGATGAAGAAGCTTTTGAATTGGTAAAGCCATTCTTTGGTGATTATCAGACTATGAAACGTTTTTATGCTGTTCTTTCTGAAATAAATGGTTTGAATGTTACTACTTATAGCCTTGGATTATTTGATAAGGCTATAAATAATCTTGAAATCCTTAAAAACAATTTTGCCAAGTTCTTTGATGCTGGAACATATACAACTAATGGCTTGGCTTATGCCTTGAAAGAAACTGCACTTTTAAGTGATATTGAAGACATTGAAAGGATTATTCAAAAGCTTGATAGCATTATTCCAGCTTCATATAAAGAAGTAGAAGCTGAATTAAAAAATGAAATGGTGGTGTAATTTGATATGAAATACCAGGATGATTTACAAAAAGGAATAGTGAATGGTAAAGCTGTTGGAGTTAAAATTGGTTCACCATCACAGGATGCACTTAACCCAACAGATGATGGTTATGACCATTTAAGAGCAATTGAGCATATTGGAACAGTTCTTCAGGATGGTATTGGAGATAATCCTACACCTAAAGAAGAATAAATTTTCAAGCTGCATTGGTGTAAAGTGTTTTTTTTTATATCAATGCAGCTTTTTTTATTTAATAGGAAAGTCCTACTTTTCCTATTAAATAAAAAAAGGCACCCACAAAAATTTATGGCATGCCAAAAAAACCTAATGATAAATTAGATTATTTTTTGTATTCGTAATGAACACCACGAATACCAGTATAGGATTTTGGAGTCATAGTACCATCACAAACTTGACAATAAGGTTGTGGTGGAACAGATGGATCAAGTCCATCAAATATATTATCTTCTTCTAGCTGTTGTACAATGAAACGAGGAACCCAAAGGGAATATCCACATTTAGTACAAATAAATTCAACTAAATCATCATTTTTAGAAAAACCTTCAAGTATATTCATAGTAAATCCTCCATAGTACTAGATTAATATTAAGTACTATCATTATATCTAGGAAGGAGAAAATTATCAATATAAGGATTTTGCCTAGAATTAAATATTTCAAGTAATGTCATTGTATGACCACAAGAACAACGAAGAGGGTCAACACCAAAAGCTAGAAGAAGACGAGCACGCCAGTGTGAATATTTTTTTCTAAAGATTCTTTTTGTAGGGCTATCTAAAAGAATAAGTTTAGAAGAGTGAATATACTCTTTAGCATAAAGCCCATAATATCTAATCATTTTAAATTGTTCTTCAGGAATATGAATAATTAAACGCTTAATAAATTCAAAAGCATGTATTTTTTCAGTAACCCGTTTATTATCCTCATGGCGATCATAATAAAAAGTAACAAACTCACCATCATAATCAAGAATACGAGACTGAGCCATAGCAGGACGACCAGTATAACGAATAATATATTTGATGGCATCATTAGATTTAGAATTCATATTAGGTTTGGCATAAACATAAAAACCATCAGGATATGCCTTGAATAGATAGGTCTTAAGCTTATAAAAAGATTTACCAAGTTTCTGGTGAAGCAAATGAAGCAAAGTAGCTTGCCATCTTTTACGAAGCATATTAAAAGGTATATGAGAAATTTTACGCCAAACAGTTTTAGTACCTGAAGCACCTTCAGTTAGAAGCATATGTATATGAGGATTCCATTTTAAATCACGACCGAAGGTATGCATAGTAGAAACAATACCAGGTTTAAAATTTTCAGATTTATTAATTTTAGAAAACCAAACAAGAACAGTTTTTGCACTAGCTTCAAAGAGAAGATGAAGCAAACTTCTATCTTTAAGGAAGAAGATACGAAGTTCTTCAGGCATGGTAAAAACAATATGTCTATGCTTGCAATTGATAAGTTTAGAAGAAATAGAATTAGCTCGATCCTGAATATATTTAGCACCACAAGAATTACAAAAGCGACTTTTACAGGTAAAATAAACATGCTTGATATTACCGCAGTGATCGCAATGATAAATGGCATGACCCATAGATGGTTCACCACATTTAATAATTTTATCAACATTTTTCAAGACAGCAGGGCGAATGGGATAACCTTTCATAAGAAAGGCATCCCAATGATCTGCAAAGATATCCTTTATTTTAAAGGTTTTACTCATAAATATCACCAAGATATTTATATCAAAGGATAATAAATATTTCAAGAGAAGAGAAAACCAAAGTTTTACAAGTTAGTTTAAACTGCTGACGATTTTTTA
>DATCJO010000044.1:0-7753 GCA_036562765.1 Tissierellaceae bacterium
TTAAATGAACTATTACTTCTCCAAAGGAATTTTCATAGGTTGAAACAGGAAGTAATTCTGCCAATCTATCTAACAAGGCATTTCTTTCATCCCTGTAGTCATTGGCTTTTATCTTGCTGTTTTCTCCTTCTACAAGTTTTATTTTACTGTTAAGCTTACCAATGCTTTCTAAAATGTTGTTTACTTCCTCTACCTTTGTCAATATCTCATTGTTTAAATTAATCCTAATATTGGCTAACTGAGTAGATATATGGTTTACTGTATCTACAAAAGCAACTGATGCTTCGTGAACCAATCCTCTAATGGTCAAGCTTTCTGGCTCTTTGTAAAGCTCGTTCCAGTTATTCCAAAATTCATCCATTACGCTTTGCAATCCACTGCTGGTTATTTCATTGAATACAGCTTCTACATCTTCAAGGATTTGGGCTTTAGCATAATGATAACCATAGATTGTTACTTCTTTCCTGTACTTAAAATCTAAGAACTGATCCCTTATCTGCCTTATTTCAGCTATATTAACTCCAGTACCTACTTGTAAATTGCTTACTCCTACTGTTGTATAAGGATTTGTAGCATGAATTACCGACTGCCTTACATAGTTGGCATTGTTGGCATTTGATATGTTGTGAGAAACAGTATTTAGAGATTCCTTTGATACACGCAATCCTGTAATTGGTATATATAATCCGCCAAATCCCATAATTACACCTTCCTATCAAAAATACTTGTACCGTTTACTGGAGCATCCTTTTTATCCTTCCCATATCCAGGTTGAGACTGCAGATTTCTAATAAGATTTATATTAAAATCAATCCACTGAAGGTTTTCTTCTATTAAATCCTTGTTCACCTTATTTCTGAATTGAAGCTCATCCATTAAGTTTCTCATTTCATCCCTTATTTGAGGTAATTCCCCTTTATCATCAGGGATTTTTTCTATAATATCAGAAATAGGGGTGCTAGGAACTACCCCCCATGTATCCAATAATTTTCCCCTTTCTTCTTCTAAAAGTGCCATTTGATTTATTAGCTCTTCTTCTTTAATAGTCATGGCTTCGAGTTCTTTTACTTTGTTGCTAATTATCAAATCTGTCTTTTCAAATGTCAATTCCTTTAGAAGTTTCAAAATATCCAGTTCCTTTTTTAAAATTGATTCCAATTCTTCTCTAAAGGTCATTTTATCACCAACTATTAGATTTTTTTGTATAAGCTAATATCTTCTAAAATCTTCTCAACAACTTTCTTTCCATCTACATAATAGGTGCCAGACTTAACTTGGGCCTTTATCCTATCGACCTTGTCTTTTCTGATATCATCTACTTCTTTAACCTTTTTTAAAGCATATTGAAATTCAACTGCTTTTTCTGAAAGTTTTATTTCATCTTTTCCATCTATCCTTTTATCTCCATTAACTTTATTCGTATTTGAATTCTTATTATATATTTGAAAAATATTATCAAGCCTATTTATTCTCATAAAAAAACACCCCTCTTACCGTTCTATTACTATTATCGGTAAAAGGAGGTGTTTCTTTAATTTTTTATTCATCTTTTTTCTTTAGCCTATCTATTACTCTAAACCTTTCCCTATCTCTTTGCATAGAAGATTTTACAGGATTAATGGCTGAACTTAGTTCTTTTTTTAATTCTTCAGCACATTTTGAACAATATCTTCCTGTTTTTATACTCCTACCGCATCTTTCACATTGGAGTATTATGTTGCTCTCATCTGCAATTTCAAGCCTTCCTTCCCTTAAAAACTCAATTATCTTCTTTACATCTACGCCCGTTCCTTCGTGTACTTCTTGCAAATTAGCTCCTGGATGTTGATACAGATAATCTTTAACCTTTATAAAGTCTTCTTCGTCTTCTTTCCTACAGGATGGACAAATCTTAAATCCATCATATTGATAGATTTTCCCGCACCTAGTGCAGTTCCTAATATCCAATTTCATACTTTCACATCCCTTATAATTGTTTACTTGATGTTAAGGCTAGTCCAATAATTTCCCTAGCCCCACTATTCATCAAGACCCTGCTGCACTCCTCCATTGTTGCCCCTGTAGTAATTATATCATCAATTAAGAGAATTTTCTTGTCTTTTATTTCAATAGGATTTTTTATATGAAAAGAATCTCTTAAGTTGATTGCTCTTTCTGCTTTATTTGAATGGGTTTGATTTTCTGTCCATTTGAGCTTAACTAGGTTGTTTTTTAATAATGGCTTATTCAATCTTTTGGCAATATACTCTGCCAGAAGTTCAGCTTGATTATATCCTCTTAAAACCTCCTTTCTTCTATGGGAAGGTATGTAGCTTATTAACTCTATTTCCCCCAGTAATTTCTTCTCCTCTATAGTATCTATCATAATATTTCCAAAAGGTTTACATAGGTAATTTTTCCCATTATACTTATATTCTTTTATCTTTTCCCTCACATATCTGTTGTAATAAAGTGAATAGTATACTTTATTTATGTATGGAGATTCAATTGATATTTCTTTATGCACAAATTCAAGCCTATTTAGACAGTCAGTACAGATATATCCTTCAGTATCAGTCCTCTCCATACACATATAACAGATATATCTGTTTGGGAAAAGCAAGCTTAAAATGCTCAAAAATCATATCCCCCCGTAAATGCAGATAGGTAATTTCTCATTTTCTTGTCTAAAGCAGAATACCTTCTAGTTATTCTGTTGTTTTTTATCATCATATATAGATATTTTTCTTCCCCAACTAATACTACAAGGGATTTTGCCCTTGTAATGGCAGTATACAGTAGATTCCGAGTAAGGAGCATTGGTGGCCCCCAGCATATTGGCATAACAACTACAGGGAATTCCGAACCCTGAGACTTGTGAACTGTAATTGCATAGGCTAGTTTTAACTCATCTAACTGGCTAAAATCATATTCTACTAGCTTCTCATCATCAAATAAAACCTTTACTATCCTTTCTTCTTCATCTATGTCTGTTATAAATCCAAAATCTCCATTAAATATGCCTTGTCCCTTTTCAACCTCAACTCCATCTTTTATAATTTTCCATCTTGTAGCATAATTGTTTTTTATCTGCATTACCTTGTCCCCAACCCTAAATATCTCACTGCCAGATTGCTTCTCTTTTCTATCTGGTGTTCTTGGATTCAGTACAGCTTGCAATTTCTGATTCAATGAATTCAATCCAACCTCGCCTTTTTTCATAGGTGTCAGTACTTGGATATCCCTTACTTTATCTACTCCATAGAACTTTGGCAATCGTTCACTGCAAAGTTCAAGTATAATTTCAGCTACTTTCCCAACATCCTTTTCAGATATAAAGAAGAAATCCTTGTTCTTTTCATTTAATATTGGAGGATTTCCCTTGTTAATTCTATGGGCATTAACTGTAATCAAGCTTTTTTCAGACTGCCTGAAAATCTCATCAAGCCTAACTACTTTAACAATCCCAGATGATATTATGTCTCTAAGAACATTTCCTGGCCCTACAGATGGAAGCTGGTCCACATCACCTACCAATACAAGCCTTGTACCTAGGTTTATTGCCTTTAGTAGTGAATTCATAAGGAGTATATCTATCATTGAGGCCTCATCTATAATAACAATGTCTCCATCAATGGGGTTATCCTCGTCTTTGCCAAATACCATTTCATCATCAATAAATGTGTATTCCAACAATCTATGGATTGTTTTTGCTTCTTTTCCCGTCGCTTCTGTCATCCTCTTGGCAGCTCTTCCAGTAGGTGCTCCAAGTACCACCCTTAGCTTTAAACTTTCACATATTCTGATTATGGATTTTATAATAGTTGTTTTCCCTGTGCCTGGACCGCCTGTTATAACCAACAATCCATTGTTCATGGCTTCTTTTATGGCTAAGATTTGGTTTTTGGCGAAAGTAATATTTTCTTCATCTTCTATTCTTTTAATTTCTTCATCCAAATCTATATTAAGCTTTTCGAGTCTTACCTGCGAAAGTTCCACAAGTTTTCTGCTAACATTGTTTTCAGCTACATGAAAAGGAGTATAATACACCAGTGTTTTATCTTCATCTTGAACAAGATTTAAGCTCCCTTTTATCCCAAGGCTTTTTATACCATCTTCTATAATGGCTTCTTCTACTTCCAGCATTTGAGAGCCAACTTCTTTTAACTCCTCCAATGGAACATAGCAATGGCCATTTCCTGCATATTCCATAATTATGTACTTTATTCCAGCTTCTATTCTGTATGGTGATTTAATGTCAATTCCCATTTTTCTTGCAATTCTGTCTGCAGTCTTGAAACCTATGCCAAATATATCTTCCGACAGCCTATAGGGGTTTTCTGAAATTACATTTATAGTATCCTTGCCAAATCTTTTATAGATTTTTATTGCTAAATTAACTGAAATATCATATTGCTGCAAAAATATCATTATATCTCTCAGTTCTCTTTGTTCCCTAAAGGCTTCAACTATCTTTTCTAATTTTTTATCTCCTATGCCAGGAATCTCCTTTAATCTTTCAGGATTGTACTGAATTATATCCAGAGAATCTAAGCCAAATTTCTCTACTATCTTTTTGGCTGTTTTAGGACCTATGTGAGGGATTAGGCCAGATGAAAGGTAGTTTTCTATACCAGTTAATGTAGAGGGTAGTATTGTTTTGATGCTTGAAAAGTTCAGCTGTTCGCCATAAGTTGGATGATAAACCCATTCACCTTCCACCCTAACTCTTTCATCTAAATATATAATTGGGGTATATCCAACTATGGTAACAGGACCGTCTGATGTATTTAATACTGCCACGGTGTAGCCATTTGCTTCATTTCTAAACTTTATCTCTTCTATAACCCCTTCAAGTTCAAGCATCATACTACCCTCCTTTTTTTCAATTCACAATGCACAATTCACAGTTCACAATTCACAATTTTATTAATTAAGGTATGAATTGTGCATCAATCACTATTATTTCTTTAACAATTCTACTTTATCCAATCTTTCCCAAGGAAGATCTAAATCTGGCCTTCCAAAATGCCCATAGGCTGCAACTTGTTTATATATTGGCCTCTTTAAGTTTAAATCCCTGATTATTGCAGCTGGCCTTAAATCAAAATGCTTTGTAATTAAATCCCTAATTTCTTCATCGGATACTTTTCCTGTTCCAAAAGTATCAACAAAAATAGATAGAGGTCTTGCAACACCTATGGCATAAGCCAACCCTACTTCACATTTATCTGCCAATCCTGCTGCTACAATATTTTTAGCTACATATCTAGCTGCATAGGATGCTGACCTATCTACCTTTGTTGGGTCCTTCCCTGAAAAAGCTCCGCCACCATGCCTTGCATATCCACCATAGGTATCTACTATTATTTTCCTACCTGTTAATCCTGCATCTCCCATTGGCCCGCCTATTACAAACCTTCCTGTTGGATTTACATAGTATTTTGTATTTTCATCTAATAGTTCAGGGGGAATTACTGCTTTTATTACATGTTCTATTATATCCTTTTTAATAGTTTCCAAATCTACTTCGGGCTTGTGTTGAGCTGATACTACAACATTTTCTACTCTTACTGGTTTATCATCGATATATTCTACTGTTACTTGGGTTTTGCCATCTGGCCTTAAGTAATCTAATATTTTCTTTTTCCTTACTTCCGCCAATCTTCGAGCTAATCTATGTGCCAATGAGATAGGCAGTGGCATTAGTTCTGGAGTTTCAGTACAAGCAAAGCCAAACATCATTCCTTGGTCTCCAGCACCTATGGAGTCCAATTCGTCATTGGAGTAACTTCTCTTTTCCAAGGCACTGTTAACTCCAATGGCTATATCTGGGGATTGCTCATTTATTGAAGTTATTACTGCACAGGTGTCTGCATCAAAACCAAATTTTGCCCTTGTATATCCTATTTCCTCTATTGTCTCCCTTGCTATCTTGGGTATATCCACATAGCAATCAGTAGTTATTTCACCAATTACCATAACTAAGCCTGTAGTCACTGCAGTTTCACAGGCAACTCTTGCATCTGGGTCCTTTTCCAGAATTGCATCAAGAATAGCATCAGAAATTTGATCACAAACTTTATCTGGATGCCCTTCTGTTACTGATTCAGAAGTAAAAAACCATCTTCTCATTTGCTTTCCTCCTAAATTTATATTATATATTTTGCTAGATTAAGTAATAAAAAAAACCTTCAAGAGAAGGCTACATAAATATCCCTCATCTCTCAGACAAAGTCTGTGGGAATTAGCACCGTGTACAAAAGTACCGGTTGCCGGATTTCATCGGGCCCATCCCTCCATCACTCTTGATAAGGTTTTATTTAATTTTCTTTGAGCACTATTGTATCACATAAGGGTATTAGAGTCAACATTTGGCGAATTATTACTAAAATATTGAAAATAGCCCGTAAGATACGATAAGCACAATAATCCCTGCTATTATTATTCCAAATGACATAGAAAAAAATGCTTTTCTGACATTCAATTTTAAAAGAGATGCTATAATAGAGCCTGTCCATACTCCGGTTCCAGGCAGTGGTATTGCAACAAAAATAAATAAGCCTATTAAACTGTACTTCTTCACAATATTAGCTTTTTTTATGGACCTTTTCTTTATCCATCCTATAGTTTTAGAAAAAATATACGTTTTCTCTAGGTAGAACATGATAGGATACAAGAGTTTTAACAAAAAAGGTATAATTATTATGTTGCCAATCATGCTAAGTGCTGCACTATGTACAGGGCTAAGTCCCAAGGATATCCCTAAAGGAATTGCACCTCTTAATTCTATGACGGGCAGCATTGAAAAAAACATTACAAATAATTCCCGCTTCACTTCCTCTAATAAATCCAAAATATCCAGCATAATCATTCCTCCGCTAAGTTATAATTACATTATACACTAAGTTATAATTACATTATACACTTATTATTTTGGAATTGACAATAATATTAGAAAATTACATTATTAAATCATCTTTTTTATTCTGTGTTTTTTAGATTTAACTAGAATTTAAAAGTATAATTTTTATTTACTTAAAATAGATAAAAAATACATGAAAAAATTATCAGATTTAGACATAATTGGCCTAAAATTTTTATAAATAACCTATTGCAATTTCCATAAATCTATTATATACTATAATAGTCAGTTGACTTCGGGGTGTGGCGCAGTTTGGTAGCGCACGTGGTTTGGGACCATGGGGCCGGGGGTTCGAGTCCCTCCACCCCGACCATAAATAAGGAAGTATCGTGAAACTTTTGAATAGTTAACGATGCTTCTTTTTTTATAAATTAAAAAGGTCCTTTGCAAAATGATGTTCTTTGGCAAGTAAAATAGGCTCTTCATCAATAATGAGGCTGGATTAATGTATCTCTATTTTTTATTAGCAGACCATAGCCGATAAAAATTTCTTGAGCAAATTACCCTCTTAAATATTGCCACTAATAAGTATTAAGTAAATCCAGCTGTTTTTGTAAAATAAACAAATATTCTGTTAACTTTTACCACATTACATATTTGTAATCATATTGTAACCTAAATATAATCTAATCTAAACCTTAATGCTATATAATTGTAGTTAACAGCTAAATAATATGTAATTTAGGGAACTTTTCCCTCTCATTTGCTGTCAAACTATCTACAATTATTAAAATACTCTCCTTTAAAATATACTTTATAGTTCTAAATTTATTTGAAAGGGGGATTGAAGCGAAACATACCATTCTTACACTTGGAAAATAAAATACAAAAGAGAGGTGCATATACATA
>DATCJO010000049.1:0-3601 GCA_036562765.1 Tissierellaceae bacterium
CAACATAGCTGTAGCTGCTTGTTGTAAGATGTTTTGTCTTGTTAATTCCATCATTTCTTTTGCCATGTCTACGTCTCTAATTCTTGATTCAGCTGCTTGTAAGTTTTCAGCAGCATTGTCTAAGTTCTTGATTGTATGTTCTAACCTGTTTTGAACAGCACCTAATTTTGACCTTTGTTCAGAAACAGTCTTAATTGCATTATCAAGAGTAGTAATAGCACTATCTGCACCTGATTGTGATGAAATATCTATACCATTTACACCAAGATCTGTAGAACTCATATTTCCTATTGTTAATTCCATATTTTGTCCCTCATTAGCTCCTATATGGAACTTTCCTGAAAAACTACCATTTAAAAGTTTTTGAGTATTGAATTCTGTATCGCTTGCTATTCTATCAATTTCTTTAATTAATTGATCAATTTCATCTTGCAATGCTTTTCTATCATCTTCTACATTTGTATCATTTGCTGCTTGTACTGCTAACTCTCTCATTCTTTGTAGTATTGAATGTACTTCATCTAATGCACCTTCAGCAGTTTGGATTAATGAAATACCATCTTGTGCATTCTTAGAAGCCATTTGTAGACCTCTAATTTGAGCTCTCATCTTTTCGGAGATTGATAGTCCTGCTGCGTCATCTCCTGCTCTGTTTATCCTGTAGCCAGATGAAAGTTTTTCCATTGATTTTGCAGCAGCATTGTTAACAATGCTTAATTGTCTGTGAGTGTTAATAGCCATTAAGTTGTTATTAATCCTCATTTTACCTTCCTCCTTGAATTTTATTTTATTGGCATCCATGCCAATTAATAATTTTAAATTGTGAATTAAATACTAAACAATTTGGCGCCAAAATTGTTTTAGTTATTTATTCACAATTTGTCTTTCACCAATAATATCGACGTAGAAATCTTTTACTTTAGCATTTTTTGTAAAATTTTTTATTAATTTGATTCAAAATCTGAACTTTTTCCATTTGATTCTATTTCGTCAGAATATGTGTTGCGAATTTCTACAAATAAATCTAAATTGTCAAAGAGGATGTCCACTAAATCTGGATCAAAATGCTTCCCTCTTTCGTCTTTGAAATATTTTAGTATATCATTTATTACCCAAGGTTTTTTATAAACACGAGCAGAGCCTAAAGCATCGAATACATCAGCTACAGCAGCAATCCTTCCATATATGTGTATTTCTTCTCCCTTTAATCCTCGTGGATATCCTGTGCCATCGTATCTTTCGTGATGCTCATGGGCAACAATTGCTGCTGCCTTTAGGATTTCCCTCTTTGAGTTTTTAAGAAGATTATATCCAATAGTCGTATGGGTTTTTACTATTTCAAATTCTTCTGGTGTAAGTTTTCCAGGTTTCATGAGTATGCTGTCTGGTATGGCAACTTTTCCAATGTCGTGAATTGGAGATGCATGGGTTAGAAGTATAACATCCCTTTGGGGCAAACCATATTTTTGTGCCAGTATTTCACAGTATTTAGATACTCTTCTTACATGGTACCCTGTTTCTGCAGATCTAGCTTCTGTTACTTCACCAAGTATATATAGAAGCTCTTTTTGAGTTTCTTCTATTTCAATATTTAAGCATAAGTTTTCAAAGGTAGCTGATATGCTTTTATGAAATACTTCTAACAACTCTAAGTCTATATATTCAGCATGATTTTCAACTTCTATAAAAATAATAGCTTCATTGCCAGATGAGCCCTTATAACTAGCTATATAGCAGTTTTCAAATAGCTTGTGATCTCCTTTTCTATAAATCCTATTTATTTTTGATAAATCCTCATAGGATACTACTTCTCTAACTTTGCTCCCTATATAATTCTTATATTTCCCTTTAGCATCTACTATTTTAAATATATTTGAATATTCCTGCTTTAGGGCAGCAAAAGCATTGATATTACAGTTTTCTTTGCCCCTGCCACTACACTGGTTTATTAAAGCACTTAAATGGCATATACTGCTGCTTAAAAAATCATTTAAAGCATCTTTTTCATACAATTTTGATATGGAGGACACAACTTTGCCCATGGATTCCTTATTGTTCTTTATTCGGATAATATCCCTATAGGACCTTAAAGATGACAATATAACTGTATTCATCTTTTTAGAAAACAGGTCTGTCTTACTTTCATATCCGTTGATATCATAGTTTAATATGATTTCTTCCTGCAAATCCATTGAGCCTCTCCCAGTTATGAGAACAATCCTAGTTTCAGAGTTTTTCAAATCTTCCCTTATATATTTTGCCAGATTCAACCCTGAATTTTCTTCTTCTAAAAAAATATCCATCAACACTAGGGCAATGTTATTGTCTTTAAGCAGGATTTCCTTGGCTTCATCAGAATTATATGCGCTTATAAACTCAATGCGCCTTTTTTCAAACTGAAGGTCTTTATTTATTTCCTTTATCATTCGGTGTATAAAATTGTCGTCATCAACTATAAGCACCTTCCAAAATCCATTATTATTACATATCTTTTCATATGATTCCATGGCCTTAATTGTCCTCCTTAAAAGTCAGGTGTTTATTGTTTTAACAGCTTGTTTATATCCTCCAATTTGAACTTATATTCTACAGCAGTGACATTTTCCTCTTCTACTTTTTCATACAGTTCCTTACGAACTATATCAATATCCTTGGGAGCTTCTATTCCAATTTTTACTTTACCCTCTCCAATTTCTACAACCTTAATCTCTATTTTTCCATCCAAAATAATAGACTCGTCTTTCTTTCTTGTAAGTATGAGCATTTTACTTGCCCTCCTCTTGAAAAGCTTGGGCAAAAATATAATGCTTTGTTGTATATCTTGAATCCTCAAGGATTACTTGCTTCCCTAATCTTTTCTTGTGATTTATGATAATGGGACCTAATAAATTTGCTGTCATTTTTCTTATATCTTCAGGAACAACAACTATGGAATATATAAGGACATCTTCTGGATTTTCAATTTGCAGCTTATCTACTGCAGTTTGTGGGATTTCTATATCATAATCTTTAAATATTTCAAATGGATTTATAATTATAAACGAAAGATATTGATTGTTTACTGATTGAAGCTGATGAAAAGGATTGTCCTTGTCTTCGTCAAATAAAATTATAAACTCCTTTTCTTCTTCAAATCCTGGTATGCCATCTTCAAAATGGATAATTTTGTCTTCTGATACTTCAATTTCTCCGAAATCTCTTGTTTTTACTTTCATTTTTATCAACTCCTACCTATTTTTGACCTACAAAAAAACTTTATGTCAAAAAATGGTATATAGATATTATACCTTTTTGAATTTTTGTCTGCCATAAGATTTATACCCACAATTATAGTACTATAGTCGCAAAAAAATAGGGACACGAAATTTTCGTATCCTTATTAACCTAAAAAGTCCATTAAACTTGGCTGAATTATTCTTGCACTTACTCCAAGGCTGGCTCTGTATACATTTTCTTCAATAGCCAATCTCATAAGAGCATCTGGTAGGCTTACATCTTCATTGTAGGATAAAAGTTCCTTTAATGTCAATAATTGATCTTCTAATTTATTTTCTGTAAGATTTAGTCTATTTATTCTAGCTCCTATTTCAGATGTAATGGA
>DATCJO010000050.1:0-5800 GCA_036562765.1 Tissierellaceae bacterium
GCTCGATGCAGGGCCGTTGACATTTTAACATTGCTATATAAATTAAGTTAAATGAAGTTATTCGCCCTAAGAAATTCTTCTGGAGTATTAAATGCCGTGAAAAATAAGGGGGACCCAGCAAAGGATAAAGGAGATACAGGCCCAACTGTCATAAATGCATATTGCCGTGAAGAAATATCAAAAGAACTATGTGGATCACGGAATGATTGGTACAATTTCAATGCATTAGTATCTCCTCCAACAATTTCTCTCAAAGCTTGAAATTCAGTTCCTAAAGCTAAGCCGAAGCCAAAGAAGAAAATTCTCAGTTGTCCTATTATTTCCTTATGAAGACTTGACAATGTTTGACTTATAAACATCCATCCAAGACCATATTTCCTTGTAGTTCTTGCAGCATCAATCAATCTGTTTTTTATTTTCTCCATTCTTTCATCTGTCTGTTTTTCTCTTGGTGCTAATCTATGTGCTTCATCTATTAACACTAATGTATTAAGATTTGTTTTCCTATATTCTTTTTTTTGCATTTGCTCTTTTTCTTTTCTATGATATACTAATTCTGCCATCACTGTAATAGCTTCTAGAAACCTATCAATTAATAAGGGTTTAATTTTTCTATCCCACACATCTTGCTCTACATCCTCAGGCTTTTGAGATAAATCAATTATAATTAAAGGCCTTTTTTCAGGATAAAGAGATTCATTTACTATCTGCCCAGGACTTTTTTTACTATTACCTTGGAAAAATTGGGATACCTTTCGCCACTTTTCAAAAATATTTGGAATCGAGTTATTTCTAATTTCATCTAAAGTTTTTTCTACAGTGCTCCTAACTCTCATCACTCCAGTTTTATCTGCATAAATTTTATCAATATTCTGATGAATATATTGCAATGTTTTCACAAATGCATTTTTATCTAAATCTTCAAGCTTAATATTTTCATCTTTTCGTAAAAACTCTAAAACATCTTCGGCTACTATTCCTTGATACTCTGAACTTTTTATTCCGAGTTCAAAGAAGAACTTAAATTCTCGAAGTAATTCTACGAAGAGTTCCCATCTATCAAGTTTTAACGTAGAAAGATCATATATAATACACTCTTTATTCAACTTTTCCAAAATTGTACGATTTAAAACATAAGACATATTTTCGCCTTGTTCATTTCTTAGACTGAGAGCAAATTCTCCTTGAGGGTCCAAAACAAATATTCCCATATCTTCATACCTTGCATAAGCAAGTAATATCATTTTTGCTAAAACTGACTTTCCCGAGCCTGTTTTCCCAAAAATACCTATATGATAAGCTTCTCCAGCACCATAAGGACCAGAAGAAAAATCTTTAAACCACAAAGGTAATTTGGGAGTAGAACCATAAACATAACCGAGATAGAAAATCTCTTCCTTATATCTTTCTAAAAGTTTATTTAATATATCGTCAGTAACTAATTTAACGAATGTTCCTGTAGGCGGTACTGTTCCCAAGATACTTGGTAAAAACTTGTCTCCCTCATCACCAAATACAGCGCTTACCGTCATCTGCCCCAAATGAATATCCTGCCTACCACTTATTTGACTGATCTGTCCTTTTTGTCTTGCCAAAGATCTCATAGTAGGATCTTCAAGCCATGCATTTCTTAATTGAATTTCTGTTATTTGTCCTAAAGCATAATGTCTTTTTCCATCTTGATTAAAATCAAAAAAAGCTAATTCTCCCACTAGTTTTTTATCTACTGCAGTTCCTAGAATATCTAAAGCGAGCTCACTAGTTGAAGAAGGTGAACCAATAGTAGCTATACGTTCAGCATTATCCAATAGTTTTCCAAAATCCCCCACTTTTACTTACCTCCTTCAGTTCTATATCCATGCATAGTAAAAAATATTTCAGAAAAACCCTCTTCGTCGTACAATTCTATTATTCGCCGGCTTGAAGCCTGCCTAAAAGCAGGCATTGCTCTTCCTAAATGTTTTACCATTCTATCAGCCATAAATAAAGGATAAGGTTCTATAATTCCTGGTGCACCGCACTGGTAGCGTAACCCCTGAAATAATATTGATAAACGACTTTTGTTGGTTGCAACAGAAGAAGGTAATTCCAATCTTAAAGCTGGCATCCATGCATGAGGTTTATAATATACGACGCGAATTTTCTCAATAAGTGAAGCTATATCTTTTGCAAATTTCTCTAAATTCAAATCATCTTCGGGAATAGCTAAATGCCAAGGCGTGGACGGTTTTTCTAAAGGAATTGGAACAGTATATTCTCCTGCGTACAGAATAAAAGTCATTAGTGCCCTATCATCATATTGAAATGCCCATCCTAAGCTCTTCCCAAGTTCTTGCCTCGTTGTGTACTTTGGTAGACTAACCCATATCTTATCACTCTTCGAAGCCTCAAGAACAGTCTTATAAGCTATAAGAAACGATTCAAACCTTTTAATTAATTCTTTACTTATATTTGTATTTTTTGCCTTAGCTTTGTTTGCAGCTTGATTCATATAAATTATAGGAGTAGTAAAAGAACCGTCCAACATTACAATATCATGAGGAGCATTTACAGCAAGCTCTAATTCCATTTGTATCATAATTCCCCTTACTATAGATGGTATATCATCATCTCTCTTTTCATGGGACATAAAAGTTAAATGTTTAGGCTCTTCCCAATGCCTTGTCTCAAAAGGGGGAGTTAAACCTTCCACCGCAACCGCAGCACATCCAACAAGGTCCATTGCCATAAGTTTTTCAATAGCATAAGATCCATCTACCCCACAAGTAGTAGGAGGTTGAGGAAATTCAAGTTCTCTATCACTTTTTAATATTCCACTTTTCTGAAGCTGTTCTCGAATTTCTTTTTTCTTCTCTTTGAGTTCTTTAAACATTGAAAGAATTTCTTCTCCTATTTGATTACTTTTTTCCAACATTTCCTCCACAAGAGCTTCTGGAAGTTCAGAAAAAACACCATGTTCTTCCATTCTACTGGATCCTCCATAACTATTTTAATTGTGACTATTTAATTAAAAGATACTTTTTTAAATTATCCTTATCCCAATATTTCCATTCGTTATTGGTTTTTGCTCTTTGCTTTAAATATCGTTCTTTCCAATATTCTGCTAGTTCTTCAAATTTATAATCATAGTATTTTACTTCTTCATCAATACCATTGATATATTCGAACACATTTGAAGCAAGTGGAAAGACAAAAACTTCTCTTTTAACTTCATGTTTCAAAAGCTGTTTTACACTTTCAATATTTAAAACTTTTTTCAAATCTATCTCCTTATTTATTTCCCTAATAGCTGTATTGATTAATCTGAATTTATAATTAGGACCATTACCATATCCACCTTTAACTTCGATTCCTTTCAATAACAAATACTCTTTCATTAGCCTTGAAATCTCATCAGTGTACTTAAAAGCTCCAAAACCTTTTGTATAACCAAGTGAAAAACATAATAGCCTGTCCTTATATTTAACCCTATTATATATAGAGCTGCGCCCATAAGCCGAAGTTGTTGTAAAAAGAACTAAATGTGGAGATATAACATTTTGTTCCATTTCAGTTTTTTTATTGCTGTACTTTTCTCTGTAAAAATCTCTAACCTCATTAGCTACGGCGCTCATTGCTACTAATTTGCCACCCAACAACATATTGTAAGGTGGTACTGCACCTAATGTAAAAATATCCATCGTCTCATTAAGTTTATAAACTTTATCTTTTCCTTTTAAGTTGAGCCATTCATTCCTTAATTTTATTCCTAGAGCTGGAGAATGAGCCCCCAATATTCCTATAAGTTTTCCATTGCATTCGTCCATTATAAGGAAACACAACCTACGCCCATAACCATTTGAAAATGGTAAACTCCATGTAAACCTTGCTGTTTTAAAAATATCCCATTCTTCTTTTGTTCTAACAGGAACTAGCCTAGGAGATATTTTTTCTGGTACAATATCATCCCCCTTTGCAAAATATTCATCAATAATCTTTTCGCCCTTTTCAATTAAAAACTTTCTATGTTTAAGCAAAAGCTCAATTCGAGCTCTTTCGTGCATTCTTCTCAATAGATCTTTATCTTGGGTGTCTGGAGCGTTTAAAATATAAGTTTTTAATTGTTCTATAATTTTATCTCTTAAAATTTGCCTTTTTTTATCTAAGTCTATACAATTATTTACTTCATCATCTATTTCAAATTCCATTTCATATTCCAACATGTAATCATTTAGCTGCTCAACCCAAGAATTAGTTAACAATTTATAGCACCTCCATATACTAACAATTATATCATAATTTTAAAATAAATTCCTAAAAAGAGACTTCTTTTTTCTTCTGCTTGGCAGTCCAGGGGCAAGCAGCTTTAAAAAGAAAGGATCATTGTCTTTAGAAAAAGGATTTTGACAGTAAGGTAGAGCTGTCCCTTTAATCCCGGTATAAAAAGAAAGGTCATCGATTTCAACCTGCGAAGCTAAAGGGAAAATAACACTAAATTCAGGATCAACTTTATCAATAAGTTCCTGCCACCTCCATTTTGCCGCCGAAGCTACAAGAAAAGGTATATCTGCTCTATACATTTCCCTGACCCTGGACGGCTCTAAAACACCGAGGTCGCGGACAATATACTCATACTGCCCCATCTTAATCTTTCTAATGAGGGAATCATAATTAGAATTATCACCAGCCGTGCTTTTGTCGGAAGGGAATACATCAAACCCGTGAATTGTATATGACCTCTGAACCCTTCCTTCTCTAGCTTTCATGACGCTGCATAAAAAACCGAGCGCAGGCCTCTGGCTGTCCTCTATAATCGCCACAGAGTGCCCTAAACGTGCAAGAAATGAAGCTATAGAGAGAGCCGTATGAGTGCATCCGATGCCATGGGCAATACCGGCTACTGCTATAGTGACGACACCGGCAGGCCTTTCTTCTATAATAACCTGTTCTTTTGCATGAACAGAGTTATTTAGAAACTGCCCCGTATGCCACCTGGCCGCCTGGGCGTATGTGGCGGGCTGGCTGGAGAGGGCGTCTCTGACCAGCTTTCCCCAGTCAGAATCTTTTGGGCCCGATACAATATCGTATATGCCTAACCCCACTAAGGAAGATACTACTACGTCTCCAGGCTCCCTGTCCGGCGCAAGGATGATAATCCTCGTATGAGGCCTTGCTATTCTGAAACTCTGGAGGGCGACCGAAATATCACTCCCGGAACCAATATCCAGGTCAAGGATGAGGACATCGGATGCCACCCTTGCCGCAGAATTCAATACGCCTTTTATTCCCTGAGAGTCCAGTGTCCCTATTTGCTCTAGGATAATCTCTCCCGATTCTTTTGCAGCTTCTATTACCTTTTCCGATCTCTGCTTGGTGAGAATTACCGATATAAGCAAAAATTCATACCCTCCTCTCCAGCTCCCGTAAGAAAAACCTTTCTAAAGTTTTTTCAGCACCCTATCAACGCTATATCCCTGCCCTACAGCTACAGACGCCGCAAGAAAAGCCATCTGCGGGGAAATGTTTTTTCTGCCTGGACTTTCTCCTTTCCCGAAAAGAATTTCTGCAAGCATAAGGACCGGCTGTGACTTAAACAGGGCGTATTCTCTCATGGGTATCGTTAATGCCGGATTGTTGGGGTCAAACAAAAATAATTCATGCCGTGATATGGCAGCCTTCTCCCCGGCAATCCTTGCGGCGTCGAGAAAAGCACCGTAGAGTTTCACATCCTCTTCATACTTTTCTAGCGCATCCATATTCAACCCTCCATAAATTAAAAAGCACATCTGCAGAATCTATGCAGAAGTGCTTATATTATTAA
>DATCJO010000053.1:0-20780 GCA_036562765.1 Tissierellaceae bacterium
CCTAGCTATAATGCTAGGGTTTATTAATTTATAATTTTAACATTTTAATAATTTCTGACTAAAACCTCTTTTACCTGTCCTCTTCCATCTCCATTTGAATTGATTGACCTTCTTGCTTTAACAAATTCTAATTTATAATCTTTATACAATTCAATAATAAATGGAGCAGAAGAATTAGACAATAAAAATTTTATTCCTTTTTTTGTTAACTGATCACATAGTTTTTTTAATCTTACATGGTCATTCTCACTAAATCCATCAAACGTATAACTAGTAAAATTCGAAGTATTACTCAATGGATAATATGGAGGATCTAAATATACAAAATCTCCTGGTTTTATATCTTTTAAAGCAATTTCAAAATCACAATTCAATAAAGTAATGTCATTTTCATTTAAGTACTTACTTACAGCTCTAAGTACATCTTCATTTACTATATTTGGTTTTTTGTAGTAACCAAAGGGTGTATTAAATTCACCATTCGAATTTACTCTAAATAATTTATTATAACATGTTTTGTTTAAATAAATTAATCTGCTTGCTTTTTTTATTTTACTTAAATTTTTGAAATCTGAATTACGATCCCAATTTCTAATCTCATAATAATACTCAGGAGTATTTTTATGTTTCTTTAAATCTTCAATCAACTCATCTACATTATCTCTTATTACCTCATAAGTATTTATTAAATCAGCATTTAAATCATTTATAACTGCTTTTTTAGGTTGTAAATGAAATAGAACAGCTCCACCACCTAAAAAAGGTTCATAATATGTATTTATATCATCAATATTAGGAATATATTTTTCAATTGCATTGATTAACTGTCTTTTTCCACCTGCCCACTTTAAAAAAGGTTGCACCAATTTATCTTTTGCCATATCATCTTCCCTTTCTGTACATTTTATATTAATTATAATAATAAATTATTATAATAACAGCAAGAATCAAAGCACTGGTTCTGAAAAAAAATGAAATATCCATTTGCTTTTCAACAAAATTTATATATAATAAACTTAGATATTTTTTTCACAAACATTTTTTATAACAAATATCTCTCCCTTTATTTCATATACTTAAGGTGTCTTATAATTTTAAGACACCTTTTTTTGAATGTAGATGATAAAATTATTTATAATATACTTATAATATAATTTGGAGGTTGATATTATGTTAGATTTGCTAATGAATAGAAGAAGTATAAGAAAGTATAAGAATAAAGAAATTCCCAAGGAAATAATCGATAAAATTGTTCAAGGAGCTTTAACTGCTCCATCTGGAAGGAATATAAAACCTTGGGAATTAGTTGTTGTAACTGATAAAGACATATTAACTAAGCTTGGTAATGCAAGGGGAGCAGCTTCATCTCCTATGAAAAACGCTTCTCTAGGAATTGTTGTAATTGCTAACCCTGAAGCCACAGATTTATGGGTAGAAGACTCATCTATCATTGCTACAATTATTCAACTTACCGCTCAATCTTTCGGATTAGGTTCCTGCTGGCTACAAGTTAGAGAAAGATTAAGCGATGATGGAAAGAGCGTAGAAAGCAATGTAAAGGAAATATTAAATATCCCTGATAAATATAGAGTAGAATGTATGATTTCAATTGGTTACCCAGATGAAGAAAGAGAACCTCATAAAGTTGAAAATCTGAAATTTGAAAAAGTACATTATAATAAATTCTAGGGTAATTCTTTAAAACAAAAACAATACTGCAACTCCTATTACTGTTATTAATGCTCCAATTACTTCCTTAATCCTAATTTTATCTTTAAAAACCAATACTGATAGAGGAATAATTGTCACTGGAGTAATAGATGTTATAGTAGATGAAATACCTGCTGATGTATGCTGCAGCGACAATAAGGACAATCCAACACCTACAAAAGGCCCAAATATAGAACCAATGGAAATATATAATAAAGCAGTTTTGTCTTTTAACGCCTTTTTAATATTTTCAAATTTCTTTAGATACGCTATTAAAAATGTATAACATACAAATCCTGCAATAATTCTTATTTGTGTTGCTGCAAAGGGATTGTATGAGCCCATACCTAGTTTACTAAATATCATTCCACCAGCTTGTCCCAAAGAGCCTAAAAAAGCATAAATAAGGCCTTTTATAGAATAATTGACCTTTACTTTATTTTCTTCATCTCCCTTACTTAGTATGACTATGGCAATACCTAATATGGTTAAGACCATGCCTAATATATTTAGAATGCTTAATCTTTCGCCAAAAATTAAAAAACCCAACAGTGCAGTTATAGGGGGAGATGTAGCCATAATTAACATTGAAACTCTAGAACCTACTTCTAAGTAAGATTGAAATAAAAATAAATCTCCAATAAAAAATCCTATAAATCCTGAAATGCTTAAAAATATCCAATTTCTAATATTAGCATCTACTGGAAATAAATTTCCTCTTATAAAATATGTAAAAATGCTAATAAAAATAAATCCTGTAATAAGCCTAATGTAGCTAACTGCTAAAGAACCTACCTTTTTACCTGATAGTTCAAAGAATGTAGCTGATAATGACCAACAAATTGCTGTGCCTAAAGCAGCAAACTCTCCTATATTTGAACGCAACACCTTAGTCCCTCTTTTCTTTGTATTTTAGAATATATATTATGTAATCAAATTTTTCATTAGAAGAAGGGGGATATGAAGCCCCCTTACTTTATTATTTTTCATATACTATTTTACCATTAAATATTGTCATTTCTACTTCCACATCTTTTATTTCTTCCTTAGGAATTTCAAATATATCTCTTGACAATACAACCAAATCTGCAAGTTTTCCCTTTTCTATGGAACCTTTAATGTTTTCTTCAAAGGTGGAATATGCTCCACCCATGGTGTATCCGTATACTGCTTCTTCAACAGTAAGCTTTTGCTCTGGAAGCCAGCCACCTTTTGGATTTCCATTTAAGTCCATCCTAGTAACAGCTTCATATATTCCATATAGTACATTAAAGGTTTCTACTGGTGCATCTGAGCCACAGGCTATATTAACTCTTTTATTAACTAGAGTCTTCCAGTTATATGAAGTTTTTTCAAGTTCTTCCCCAACTCTATCCCTAACTATTTTCCAATCATAATCTAGAAATATTGGTTGAATATAAGCAATTAATTCTAATTCTTTAAATTTGTTTAAAAGAACTTCATCTGTTATTTGGCAATGGACAATGCCATGCCTATGGTTATTTCTTGTATATTTCTTCAATGCCCTTTCTATGCCTTCCATAGCTACATATATTGCCCTGTCACCTATGGCATGTATTGCTAATTGAGTATTATTTTTATGAGCAAACTCCACCAAATCATATAATTCTTCCTCTTCCATAGTAAGTATCCCTATTGTATCATGTTGATCATTATATGGCTTAGTTAACGCTGCTGTTCTAGCACCTAAGGAACCGTCAAGCAATATCTTAAGAGGGCCTATCCTAAAGTTTTCATCGCCCCAGCTTGTGTTATATCCCTCTTCTAAAAATGAAGTAAATTCATCTTTAGTACCCAAAAGGCACTGTTCATTTACTCTTACATTTAATTCCTTATTATCCTTTAATTCAAAATATGCTTTTAATATTTGTTTGTAATCTCTATTTGGTAGGGCACCGAAATCATCTGTGCCAACAGAAGTGATGCCCTGCTTATTTAATTCTTTAACAGCCTTTTTAATCATCCTTTTTATTTCTTCATTTGATGGACTTGGCAAAGAATTGAAGACTATATAAATTGCCTTTTCTCTAAAAATACCCAGTGGCTCTCCATATTCATCCACATCAATATATCCACCTTCAACCTGTGGTGTATCCTTCGTTATGTTTAAAAGTTTTAACGCAAGACTGTTGGCTACAATGACGTGGCCACAAATTCTTGTAATTACAATAGGATATTCTGTGGAGATTTTATCTAAATCGTACCTTGTTGGAAAACGCTTTTCATCTTGAAAATAGTCTTGATTCCATCCATTGCCCATAATCCATGTGCCTTTTTTCAACTTGTTTTCTTCAATATATTCATATATCCTCTTTCCTATTTCGTCTAAAGAAGAAACACCATATAGACTAACCTTGCTCAATGTGTATCCTAGGTTCACTAAATGCATGTGGCTGTCGTTAAATCCTGGTAAAATCAATTTCCCTTTTAAGTCTATTATTTCTGTATTATCGTTTTTTAAAGATAATATTTCTTCATTTGTCCCAATATCTGCTATAATTCCATTTTTTATGGCTATGGCTTCCTTAATGCTTCTTTTATTATCGACTGTATAAACCTTGCCATTTACAAGAATCGTATCCATATCATTCCTCCTAATGCTATTTTTTGAAACATAAGCTACAGGGTTTATAACCCATTTTTTCTGCTTCTTCTATGGAATTAAACCATATTTGATTTTCTGGAGCTATTTCACCACCATGGGAATAATTAGCTAAATGATATTTATCTCCCTTTTTGCTAGCAACATATTTCCCCTTTTGATTTTCATCTATTTGCTCAATATCTTCTTTGTAATCCTCTTCTTTTCCACCATTAGTATTACTTTCACTTGTTTCATCTTCTGTTGAGTTATCTATTATATCAGCCCAGAGTCCCCTTTTAGCTTCCCTTGCTTCCCTTTCTAGCTGGGTAAATTCTTCAACGTATTTTACATTAGGTGGAAAGGTTGCTACTTGAGCATATCCTTCCCTTAACAATACCTTATTAAACATCTCTCCATCATGCCAGACATAGGCCAAAAGCCTGCCATATTTATCCCTTTCTTGAACATCAAATTCTAATTCAACATATTCTCCTTCTAATTTTGATTTTGTAAACTCAGATGCAATTTTCCCTGCCTCTACGTTTTTTGAAGCATCTGGATGAACTGACTCAGGAGTGTCAACCCCAATTAACCTTACTCGTTCCTCTTTATTATCTATTTCAACAATCAATGTATCTCCATCAACTACCCTTATGACTTTATATTTTCCCTCATTTGTATTCTGTGTAAAAATCCCCAGTGCTATGGCCAATAAAGCAACCAATACTGAGATTATTTTTTTCGTGGGTTTACCTTTTTTGCTGCTTTTCATGATATGTCCTCCTTATAATGTATTATTTTATGCTGATTTTATCAGTTCAAGTATGCTAAATCAATATGTTTAAAGTATCAATTCATAAAAAAAGCAGGAAAAATCCTGCGTTAAAATATTCTAATTATAAATCCAGCATTATCTGTTCTTCATCAGAATATTTAACTGTTTTCCACTTCCCAAGTTCTAATAAGTCCTTATAGATTTTCTCTGAAAAGGGATAAGCTGTACAAATAAATCCATGGGTAACAGTACCTAAAAACAACTTTTTATTTAAAAAGAAACACAGGTCTTCTGGCAAATCTGTAAAATTCTTTTTCCCATTTATTTCTTTAAGTAAAAAAATATTGTCAAATTCATCTTTTATTACTTGCTTTGCTAAGTCATCAATCCTAAATATATAGACATTCCTTTCGTTTCCTTTAGATATGTAATAATGTGCATGCCAGTGATTTACCTTATATGATTTTACAAAAAAAGGTTCTAATTTTTTTAAAAAATTAGCATGATTTTCGGATTTTACAAATTTCTCTAGTGAATTTTCTGTAAATGAAAAATATGTGGATACTTTAAAGCATAAGTCCAAGAGCTTATAAAATTTCTCATTTTTAATGTTTTCTTCCAGTTCAAGCATTATATCCATAATAAACTCTCCTTTAATAAAATTGGATAGTCCATATAGATTCAGCTTTATTTTACTATTTAAAGAAATATTCTTCAAGTAAATGAAAAGGGTGTTTTATAATTTATTTAAATTATAAAACACCCTAAACACATTAAATATTAAATTCAAATAAATTTAGGCCCACTTCATCACTGTATTTTCTATCTACTCTTCCATCTATTACATCAATGATTATTTCTCCTGTAGCACCTATATAGGCGTAGTTTAAATGTCCACCAATTACCTTGTGACTATCATCAGCCAATGCAATATGAAAATGAATATATGTTTCTCCGTTCATTTCAGATATATTTCCAGCCAAGCTTACTATTTCCATATCTCCTTCAAATTCATGGGAATAATATTTTTTCTCTTCTACTTTAAACAACCCTACTTTAGCCTTATTAACTGCTCCTATTCCTGTTACCCTACCTAGCTTTATATTTTCCTTTATGGCAAGTTCTTTTATTGACTCAACTATTTCTTCTCCTCTTTCAAGCCTAACAATATATTTATCCCCAAATCTCCTATATTCCATCATAGCACTCCTTTCATAAACTATTCTCTATATTTTATTTTATACTTTGTATACCCGATTTCATAGCTAATTTTCTAATAAAAGGATTGTACATGGCAGGACATTTTAAGTTTTTCCATATTAAGTTTAGTCTAATATCGTTTACTTTAGCGTCATACCTCTCTAAAAATCCATCTAATCCATCTTCAAGGCTTTGTGCCAAATAAAGAGAAGTTTTCAATGCATAGCTTATTCCTTCAGCTGAGCTTGGACTTATGGCTCCTGCTGATTCACCTATCAGTGCTATATTATCTTTTCCTATGTAAAATTGTGATGTCTTTCTTGGCCTATAAATAAATGCACTTTCTGATTTTATTTTTTTATTTAATTCAATTCCCAATCCCTTTAGCTTTGCTTTTAACTTACTATATTTTTCCTTTACATTATCTTTTGGCCTTAGTGCTGATCCAAACAGCAAGTAGTTCTCTTTTGGTATAATCCATGAATAAAAATCTGTTATTTCTTCATCAAATATTGCTGTAAAATATGGAATCGAAGTTTTACATTCGTACCATTCTTGAATTGAAATATACTCATCTGGAAAAGTATTATCACAAATAGCTCTTCTTACCTTAGAAAATGCCCCATCAGCACCAACTATGGCCTTTACCTTTGCTGTCATCTCCTTACCATTAGAAAGATATTTAATTTCATACACACCATTAACCTCAGTAAAGCCTTTAAACAAAGAATTGTATTTTTTATCAACACTTGGTGGTATAAGTGATGCCAACCACCTGTCAAATTTACCTCGGTCCATATTATAGTAAAAACGCTGATAAAGCCTTTCTAGATTATTAGTCAAATCAATTACTTTTACTGCAAAAAGCTGCGGATTAACCAAAATATCTTTAGGTACTCCTAATCCAAGCTTTGCAATCATCTTTTGAGCATCTGGAGCAAGGAGTCCTCCACAGCACTTATCTTTATTGCTGCTGGAATCTTCATCTTCCAAATCTCTTTTGTCTATAAGTAAAACCTTGTATTTATCTCCAATTAACCGTGCTAGGTTTGCTCCTGCAGGACCTGAACCTATGATGGCAATATCATACATAAATCCACCTCATAACTTAATATATTAAACTTATTTTTCTTCATTATCTTTTCTATATTCTAAAATATCTCCTAGCTGACAATCTAATACTCTGCAGATTGCATCCAATGTTGAAAATCAGATAGCCTTTGCTTTGCCATTTTTTAGTATGGAAATATTTTCCATAGATATTCCAACTTTTTCTGAAAGTTCTGTGACACTCATTTTTCTTTTTGCTAACATTACATCAAGATTAATTATTATAGCCATTGGACTCACCTCATATTGTTAAATCATTTTCCCTTTTTATATCTATGGCATTTTGTAGTAGCTTTTGTAAAACAGCAGCAAATACAGATACTACCAATGGTGCAAAAATAAAGACTATTCCAATAACAATAATTCCAGGAGCATCACCAGCTCTAGCTACAATATAGTATAGTGGCATACAGAGTACATATAACTAACTAATGATTGCAGCACAATTCCTTATATTTTTTAGAGCTTTCACAGATAAATCAAAAAACACTTCATTTTGATCCATATATGTTAAAAGTTTGAATGCTTGATATAATGCAAATAAAATAAAACCTCCATATAGGCAGTTTATTTGATTAATTAGGCTGCTTACTATGGAGGGATAACATTGAATTCAAGAGATTTTGAAATCAATAGAAATTAAACAGTCCTAACTATATCATTAAACTCTTTTATTATCTTCTTTATTTTTTCTTCTCCAATTTCTTCAATGCTTTTACCCATTTCCAAATGATAATTTTCAATGAACTCATCTATTTTTTCTTTGCTTTTTTTATCTATTTTATTATAGTAATTCCCCAATACTGTAGTTATGGCTATAAACGGATTTTTTTCTATAAAATATGGTTCAGCTAAAACTCCTATGCCAAATCTTTCACACTTAAATATTGCCCTAAATGTAGTTTCTATTTGAAACGCATATTTGCTGGTATCGAACATTTTGCCCCTCCTTTCATCAAGGGATTGTTTATATCTATTATATCATAAGTTGAAAATTAGATTCATTAACCTTCCTTGACATCAATGGAACCAATATAATATTTTTATTTTACGCAACAATTTTTCCTTTTATTAATAAATTGAATTTGACAAAACTACTAAGTTATAAATACAAAAATGTCCACAATTAGACAAATGCTTATCTCCAATAAAACATTCAATATAATAGTAAAACTAATTTATATAAATTATTGGTATATCAATCAACAACCATAATCAGATAAAAAAGACTAGGTAAAACCTAGTCTAATTTAAATTTTTGAACTTGATTTAGAAGCTCTTCTGCCAATTCCTTCAATTGAATTGATGATTGCTCAATTGTCTCCATCGATGCCAATTGTTCTTCTGATGATGCAGATATTTCTTCCATACTTGCTGCTGCTTCTTCAGTTACTGAAGAAATACTCATAGCTTGTTCTGTCACTTCATTTGCTTGATTGTTTACTTCTTCCAAAGCTATAGATAAATCATTTACAATTTGAACAAGTTCAGTAACAGAAGTAAATATATTTGAAAAACATTCTTTTGTGTCTGTAGAAGATAATTCCATGGTTTGTACGATTTCCCTGGCTTGCTTCATTGTTTTTACTGCTTCGCTTACCCTTTCATAGATTTCCTTAACTATATCTTCAATATTTTTAGTAAAATTACCTGTCTGTTCAGCCAATTTTCGAATTTCTTCTGCTACTACTGCAAATCCTCTCCCTGCTTCTCCTGCTCTAGCAGCTTCAATTGAAGCATTTAAAGCAAGTAAGTTTGTTTGCTCTGCAATTCCACTTATAATTTTGATGATATTTTCAATTTCATCAGCCATTGAAGACAAGCGGTTTATTGAATGTCCAACCACATCTATATATTTATTATTTTCTTCAATTTTTTGATTTTGATTTTCTATAGCACTTTGTCCCAGTTTAGTTAGCTCCAAGGTCTTTTTAGCTCTGTCTACTGCTACTTCAGTTTTTTGTGTTGCTTCAGTAATTATGCTATCTACTTTAGCTATGGCATTTGAAGTTTCTTGAACCATTAATGCTTGATCACTATTCCCTTGAGCCATTTCATTAATAGTTAAAACTACTTGATTTAAGCTTTGAGTAGTTTCTTCTGTTGTTGATGATAGCTGTAATGAATGGGATGCTAATGTTGAAGCAGTTAACTGAATTTTTCCTATAAGGTCTTTTAAATTTTTATTCATTACTCTTAAGTTTTGATATACTTCATCTATTTCCCTACTTGAAGCATCTTTAACATCAAAATCTTTTAAATCTCCATTGGCAAACGTTTTTATAATTGAAGAAAGTTCAGCAAGGGGTTTAGTAAAGCTTTTTGAAAAATAATTACTTAATAATGTAATAACAACAATTGTAGCTATAAACATGGCAACAATAGTATTTAGCAACTTATAGGCGGAGGACATTGCGACCTTAACAGGAGTTTCTACTACTATCAGCCATCCTGTCATTTCATTAAATCCATAACTTGCGATTACCTCTTGTCCATCAAGATTTGTGATTCTGGTAGTTGAGCTTTCTCCTGCAAGGCCTTTTTTCACAAATTCTAAGGCATTAAAATCTTCTTGATTGACTACATATTCTTGATTTGGATGAGCTAATATGGTTCCTTTCCTTGACAATACATATACTGTAGACCCATCTTGAGAAAGCTCAGTAATAAATTCACTAAGTTTTGTAAGCTCTAAATTGGCTTGAAGAACACCTTTTATATTATGAGAATCATCGTATACAGGTGTAGATATAACCACCATCAATTTCCCAGTGGTCCTAGCAAGTATAACATCTGAAACATATCCTTCTTTTCCATTTATAGCTTCTTTAAAGAAATCTCTATCGCTAACATTAGTTAAGCTGTCATCATTGCTCTTTATTTATTGATCACCAGAAACATTATCAAGGGCAAATACCAGCTCTGGATTGATTTCTGCTGCATTTACGAGTATTTTTTTCGCAGTGTCGTATTCAAAATTTTTTATTGCTGGTTGACTTGCTAAAGTATAAAGAGTGTTCAAATTTTTCTCTAGAATTTTATTAATTTCTGATTCAGCCATTTCAAGTTTGTTGTTGTTCATCTCATAAGTATCTTTTATAGATTTTGAAATAAAGGTTGAAACTGTAACAGTTGAAAAAATCACTAATGGGATTAAGCTTACAAGCGAAATAATTGTTAATAACCGTGTTCTTAACTTCATATTTACGCTGCCTCCTTTGTATTAGTCCTTAATAAATTTTTTAATTAATACTGCCCTCACTAATGACATAATTTAACAAATTTCGACAATAATGCTAATTTTATATTTTTTTTCAATAAAATACAAGATACTTAATACCTAAAATTTAAAATTTTTATTATTAAATAAAAAACATCTCTGTGATAATCTCACAGAGATGTTTTAATAAACAACTTAAACTAAAACTTTATAACTTTTGGTTCTTCAGTAAATGAGTAGAAGATTGCAGTTGCATCTTCAAAATATAATACTTCTGTATTGTCATCATAAGGAGAATACATGGATTGAAGCTCTGGATAATTATCTAACAGATGTTTTTTAGCTTCTACCCTGTCATCTCTAACAAGTTTACCTGATAACCTAAGCCATTTTTCTCCATCCCAAGCACATAGCTCTACTTTTGGATTTGCTTGAATTTGTTTAGATACATTTTTTACTTTGCCTGTTTGTATGTAAAGCTTTCCTTCAAATATATCTACTGTTCCAAAGGGCCTAACCCTAGGTTGGTCTCCTTCAACAGTAGCTAAATAATATGTTCCACATTTCTTTAGAAATTCATATACTTCTTCCATTTATATAACCTCCTGTATATTAGATTTAATAACCCTTTAAAATTAGACATAATAATTTATCCATAAGTTTTCCCTAAAAAATAAGAACTTCCTTAAGAAGTTCTAGTCTCAATACAAAAAACATCTTGCTTGAAACTATCTTTAACTATAATAGAATTTTCAAACTGCAAATTTGTTAAATAATAATCAAGTATATATTATTATATCACAAAGTACATTTTAATGTTAAATACTTTATCGAAACAATTTACAATTAAATTTAATAAGAGCTTATAGAATTTATTAGAAAATTAAAATTTAACATGCTCATATAATAATTTACACATATTCTAACACGCTCCATTAAATAAATAAATTCAATAAAACCACACTGCATTATCTATATGAATTTTAGTCTCTTTAAAAAGAATAAATAGAAATTAACTTTTTTGATATAGAATTTATTCGTTATTTATTCATTATATTTGAAAAAATATAAAATTCCATGTATAATATCCATAAAGACCATATGTTCTTATTAGGGGGGAAATTATGCTTGAAACTGAAAAATCATATATTGCAGGAATAATAGATGGCGAAGGTAGCATTATGCTTATTAGATTTCATAGAAATCAATATCCAGCACCATGTATATCAATTTCATCTACAGATAAGGAACTTCTAGAATGGATTAAAAATACTACAAAAATGGGTAGAATAACAAAGAAAAAGAATTATAATAAAGAAAAACACTTAGATTCATATACATATAAAGTAATTTACGATGATGCAATAAAACTCCTAAAAGAAATATCACCATATTTAGTTATTCAGAAAAAGTAGAAAAGGGCTAATTTTATTTTAGAAAATTATAAGAAAGTAACTCCCAGAAATGGAAAATATTCAGAAGAATTGAGAAAAAGAAAGGAACAATTTTACATAGACTTTATGAAATTATAAATGCCTTGATTAGATTGTATTTAACCTAATCAAGGCTTTTTTAATGGAGGCGGTGGGACGTGAAACCCAATAGTTTCCTATTGGCACTGACTATATCTTGAGGTACTCTGACCTCTCTGGCGTCTTATGGAAGATATATTTTTGTTAAACATCTTCCATCCTAGTACTGCATATCTTAACGACTTAGCAGCCTATGAGTCGATACAGGGCTGTTGGATTTCTCCACATACCCCTCGGTGTTAGCATAGATTACCCTTAGCCTTCACCGATTAAGCCAGATTTTCACCTATAGATCGCTCTATAGGGCGACTCCTCAGGAATCGAACCCACGTCCGGAAATATTTCCACAAGAGCTTCTCCGAGTGCAGTCAGTGTTTTAACATTCCCTCAACTTGACCCCCACTGACAGGGTTCAAGTTTCGGTAGCTTCATAAGTTCCGTTCCTAGCCCGAAGCAAAGCTAGGCGCGGTTCCCCACTACTTTGACGCCCTACCTCAAGCCGTGGGCTACTTGAGGAGGACGAGCAGCTATACTAAGCTGCTAAAGCGTAATTTTCGTTTGCGTTTATTTTTTTTGCCACTTTTTACGTTGCTTGGCGACAACGACTCGCTACTCTTGCTTCTATATCCCCGTCGAAACCAAATTCGCCCCCAAATTTATCTTGGCAATATATTATATCATATTTTCCTAAATTATGTCAACTGGCGACCAAAGGTCGCCAGTCTTACATCATTGATATTTTAAAGATGTATGCTGTAACATCCTTCTTTCAGCTTCTTTTCTAGCAATATCATCTCTCTTATCATATAGCTTTTTACCTTTTGCTATTGCCAATTCGATTTTTACCAAGCCATTTTTTAGATAAACAGATAAAGGAATCAATGTATAACCCTTTTGGGATATAGCTGCTTCTAGCTTCCTGATTTCCCTCTTATGCAACAGCAATTTCCTCTTTCTAAGTGGATCTACATTATATATGTTTCCTTGCTCATAGGGGCTTATATGCATATTGTTTATATATACTTCTCCCCTGTCAACTGTTGCATAGCTGTCCTTAATATTAACTCTTCCCTGCCTTACAGATTTTACTTCTGTACCAGTTAGAGCTATCCCTGCTTCATAAGTATCTTCTATGAAATACTCATGTCTTGCTTTTCTATTTGTTGCTACAGTTTTGATACCATCTTTTTTCATATTTACCACCATTCTATAATTTTTCTGATATTTAGTTTAACAAATATACTTGGTGGTGTCAATCAGCTATACCAGTTCAAAGTCAATGGTTCTCCTTACTACATCAGCATCTATTACCCTGACCTTTACTACATCTCCTAGTCTATAGATTTTATTTGTCCTTTCACCTATTATATAGTACTTCTCTTCATCAAAGTAATAGTAATCATCCAACATGCTTGTAAAGCGGACTAATCCTTCTATTGTATTATCCAACTGAACGAACATGCCAAAATTGGTTAAAGACGAGATTATGCCTTCAAATTCTTCTCCTATGAACCTAGTCATATATTGGGCTTTCTTCATGTCTTCAACTTCCCTTTCTGCTTCTTCAGCCCTTCTTTCAGTCATGGATGTATGGTCAGCGATTTCAGGAAGTCTTACCTCAAGGCTTCTAATGTATTTTTCACTTAATTTGCCTTTTAAATATGCCTTGATAATCCTATGGATAACTAGGTCTGGATACCTTCTTATAGGTGATGTAAAATGAGTATAATACTTTGCTGCCAATCCAAAATGGATTCCAGGTTCACTGCTGTATACTGCCTTTTTTAAGGACCTTAGCATTAGGGTGCTTATAAGTGTTTCTTCTTTAGTGCCTTTTATCTGGTCAAGCAAACGCTGCAATTCCTTTGGATGAACATCTTGACCTTTTAATTTGTAACCGAAATTATAGATTAGCTTGTTAAAGGCTTCCATTTTCTCTGCAGATGGCTCATCATGAACTCTGTATAAAAATGGTATTTCTGCCCAGAAGAATTCTTCTGCTATTGTTTCATTGCATACAAGCATAAACTCTTCAATTATCCTGTTAGCTATCCTTCTTTCTTCTTTTTTTATTTCAATTGGTATTCCTTTTTCATCTAAAGTAATCTTAGTTTCAGGAAACTCAAAATCAATACTTCCCCTTCTTCTTCTTTTTTCATAAAGTATATGGCACAACTCTTCCATTATTTTTAAATCATCAGCCACATCTTTTAGTTTTTCTTTTGCTTCCTCATCATCGTTTTCCAAGAAATCTGAGACATCATCATAAACTAATCTCTGCTTACTTCTTATTACACTTTCAACTATTTTATGATTTACTACTTTCCCATTTTTATCTATTTCCATAAATACTGACAATGTAAGCCTATCTTCATTAGGATTTAGAGAACATATTCCATTTGAAAGCTCCCTTGGAAGCATTGGTATAACCCTGTCTAATAGGTAAACAGAATTCCCTCTGTTATATGCCTCTTTATCAAGAACAGATCTTTCCTTTACATAGTGGCCAACATCAGCAATATGGACTCCTAAATAATAATTGCCATTTGAAAGTATCTCGATAGATACAGCATCATCCAAATCTTTGGCATCTATTCCATCAATAGTGAAAATATTTAAATGTCTTAAATCAACCCTTCTTTTAATTTCTTCCTCATCAATCTTCTGCTCAATGGCCTTTGCTGCTTCCTGAACATTAATTGGAAACTCCTCAGGCAAGTCATACTGCCTAATAATGGACAGAATGTCTGTCCCCTTTTCATCGATATATCCTAAAATCTCAACGACTCTTCCCTCTGGATTCCTTCTAGGCTCAGGATAAGATGTTATTTCCACAACTACTTTTTGGTTTGTCTTAGCATTTAGAGTAAAGGCCTTAGGAATATATATGTCATATCCTATTCTGGGATCATCTGGTACTACAAAGCCAAAATTCCTATTGTCTTCAAAAGTTCCAACTATTAATTTTTTACTTCTTTCAAGAATTTTTATTACTTCTCCTTCTTCCCTTTTTCCTATTTCCTTTCTCTTTATTACATTTACTACGACTTTGTCTCCATGCATTGCTCCATTCATGTTTTCTGCTGGAATAAATATATCTTCCCTAGTTCTATCTTGTGGTATTAAAAATCCAAATCCCCTTTCATTTCCTTCAATAGTCCCTACAACTAAGTAATCATTGTCTATTAAAACATATTTTTCATTCTTTGTCTTAACTATTAATCCTTCTTTTTCTAGGCTTTCTAATACTTTATAAAAATCTTTTAAATCCTTTCTATCTATATCAAAAAAAACTGCTAGCTCTTCCTTAATCATGGGCTTATATTTTTTTGTCTGCATCAGTTCAATAACTTTTTCTCTTATGCTCATTAACATCATCCTTTCGTAAATACTTATTATTTTATAGTATTTACCCTTTTTTAGAAATTAATCCCATGATATGGCCAAATAAAATAGAGGTAAAAATTTTTACCTCTATTTTATCTTAGCACCAAATTGAGTTCTATTTAATAGATTTGCTTCATAAGTATAGGAATTCTTTTTCTTATCTTCATAAACCTTTATTGCGATATCAATTAACTCATCAATTAACCTTCTAAATGGATAGCCTTTACCTTCCCATAGATAAAATGCCATGGAACCAGGTAATGTATTTATTTCGTTCACAAATACCTTATTGTTTTTATCTACTAGAAAATCTATTCTTGAAATACCCTTTCCATCTATGGCCTTAAATGCCAACTTTGCCAATTCCTCAATTTCTTCTCTTAAAGAATCATCTAACTCTGCTGGAATTCTTCTCCTTTCTGCAGCTCCCTTTCCTTTAACATTTGATGTTATATATTTATCTTCAAAAGTCAATATTTCCTTCCAACCAATAGGCTCTTCACACAGAGATGTAATTATGTTGTCATCATATCCTAAAACAGCACAGTTTATTTCTCGAGCCTCTTCAACAGCCTTTTCTACTATTATCTTTCTATCATATCTAATGGCAACTTCTATGGCATATTCAAGCCCTTCCCTATCCTTTGCTTTGGAGATACCAATACTAGAGCCTAGATTAGCTGGCTTTACAAACATAGGATATGATATTTTTTCTTCTATCGACTTAATTACCTCATCTTTATTTTCAATCCATTGGCTTCTATAAAACCATGTGTAATCGACCACAGGTATATTGTTTGCCTTATAAACATCCTTCATAAGAATCTTATCCATTCCCAATGCTGAACCAAGCACTCCGCAGCCTACATAAGGAATATCCATTAGCTCAAATAATCCTTGTACTGTTCCGTCTTCACCATTCATGCCATGAAATGCAGGAAAAGCAACATCTATTTTCCCTAAGACTTTCTTCTTAAAAAAGCTTGCAGACCTAGGGCTCAAATAGATGTTATTGTCTCCATAATTATGGGAAAGCACTATTTCCTGAGCATCTTTTAAATTGTTTTCTTTGAAATTTTTGAACTCCATTAAGCTGTTGCCTGTTAACCACTTGCCTTCTTTGTTTACGTAAATAGGAATTACATTATATTTTGTCTTATCAATATTTTCTATTATCTGCAATCCAGTAATTATGGAAACTTCATGCTCAACACTTCGCCCGCCAAAGAATACTGCCACATTTTTCATACACCACACCCCCCTGCTACTCATTATAGTTATCAGGTAAATCATTTTCAAATAAGATAACATCTTTAGGTCTTGCTATTTTTTGAATACATGCTGTAGCTTCATCCAAGTTGTTTACAACAAATATGTTCTTTTCACTAAAATTAACTTCCATTAACCCTTCATAAATAGGTCTAGTTCGTTTTGGCCCTACTAAAATCACATAGTCGCAAACCTTTCCAATATTTGTTCCAAACTCCCTATTAGCCTCTTCTTCCATAGCTCCAAGTTCAACCATTCCGGGAGTTACAATTATTTTTTTGCCTTCTTTAAACTGGGATAAAACTTCAAGTGCAGCCCTTGCTCCTATTGGATTTGAATTAAAAGCATCATCAATTATCAATATACCTGTACCTGGGTTTATTATGTTAAGCCTATGGGGAACTGGCTCTATCTTTTCTATTCCTCTTTTTATTTCTTCATAGCTTAAGCCTAATGATTTAGCAACAGCAACACCAGCTAATATGTTATAGATATTATGTTTTCCAAGGAGCTTAGTCGTACATCGTATTGAATTCCCTTCTTTATCTTTTATTGTAAATGTAGAACCAAATTCTGAAACTTCAATATCCTCAGCATACAAATCTAGTTTCTCTTTTTCTTCCATACCATATAGAATCTTTTCTTTAAATGTTTTATCAGCTAATTTTTTAATATATTCATTGTCATAGTTAAATACTGCTACGCCATCTGTTGGCAGTTCCTCAATCAGTTCGTATTTAGTCTTCATGATATTGTCCATATTTTTAAATGTCTCTAAGTGAGCTGGTCCAATAGATGTAATTACCCCTATCTTGGGGCTAACAAGTTCTGCTAATTCTCTTATATCCCCAATATTCCTTGCACCAAGTTCTGCAACAAACACATCGTATTCGTCAGTCAAATCATTGTTTATAACCTTTGATAACCCCATAGGTGTATTATATGATTCTGGAGTGTTAAGTACTTTATATTTTTCACTTAAGATAGTACCAATAATGAATTTTGTGCTGGTTTTTCCAAAACTTCCAGTTATGCCTACAACTGTTAAATTAGGCATAGACCTTATTTTTTCTTGAGCTCGCCTATAATAGCCAAGATTAATTCTTTTTTCTACTGGAAATATTATGTTATTTGATATTAACATAAAGAATGATTGAAAAAAATACAATAATCCTAGTGAAATTACATATACCAATAGTACAAATCCTTTAAATGCATTAAAATCATATGATTTTGCTACAATATCTATTGGTTTTAGAGAAAATATAATAACAAGTATTATACTTAATAACAAATTAGTCCCATATAATCTCTTTGCCCTATTTGTAAACACTAAAGGCTTTTTAGCTTCTCCCCTGTAAATTTTAAAGGAAAATGCCTTTTCTTTATTATTGCTTATCCATTTCTTATATTGCTGTGAATTATATCCTTCCAACTGTATCATGTGTAAAAAATATTTTGATTTTAGTGCTATTAAGATTATTGCAATTAATGCTAAAACTATAACCACAATAGACAAAATTATCCCTCCCAATCGATTCACAATGCACAAATTTAGTTAATAGTTAATAGTGAAGAGTGAATTGTGCATTGTGAATTGAAATTACTGCTTATCATACTCCAGAAAATTCCTAACGATAATTGAAAAGCGCCTAAAATCATCAAGGTAGGCATAGTGTCCTGCACCTTCAAAAACTATAAGGCCTGAATCCTTTATTTCCTTTTCCATTATCTTCCCCATGTATAAAGGAGTAGCTGTATCATTTTCTCCCCAAATAAGCAAAGTAGGAGCTTTTATCTTATTTAACAGTGGAAATAGGTTTTCATTAACAACTGTCACTAGTATCTTTCTCATTACTCCTGATGCTTCTTTATAATCTGTTGAGCCAAATTTTTTATAGAGCTTTTCTAGTTTTTCATCGTCTTTAATCCAAAAGAATAAGTTTTTATAAAGAAGTTTTAATGTTTTAAAACTGTACACCTTTATGTAATATTTAGGCCCTCTTTTTGGAATCAGCCCAGCACTATCTATAAGCACAATCTTTTCTACTAATTCTGGATACTTGCTTCCAAGAATTATGGAAAGCTTTCCTCCAAATGAATGGCCAATTAGTGTAATCTTATCTATTCCCATCTTATCTATGTATTTTTTTATAATCTCAGCATATTGAAAAGAATTAATAACCTCTTTTGGTTGAGAACTAAGGCCAAATCCGGGCAAATCTATGGCATGAACTCTAAATTTATCCTTTAGTATGTTTACAATTGGCATTATGGTATTTATATTTGCCCCCCAACCATGAATAACAAGTACATCCTTTCCACTGCCCTCCACTATGTAATTTAGGCTTATTCCATCAATATCCATCATCATAATTACCCCTGCCCTTGCATCTTATATAATAATTATGCTCTTGACTATAAGATTATATCATATAGTGAAGAATTATGACAGAGGAAAGAAAAAATCCCTCTTTAAGAGGGATTTTATTAGAATATTCCATTTCCGAAAAGACCAGCAAATACCAATGCTACTATGGTCATAAGCTTAATCAATATATTCAATGAAGGTCCTGCAGTATCCTTAAATGGATCTCCTACAGTATCACCTGTAACTGCTGCTTTATGAGCATCGCTTCCTTTTCCACCATGATGCCCACCTTCAATGTATTTCTTAGCATTATCCCATGCTCCACCTGCATTTGCCATAAATATTGCCATAAGAACTCCTGTTACTAATGAACCAGCTAATAATCCACCTAATGCATCTGTTCCTAAAACTATACCTATAACTATAGGAACAATAACTGCTAACAATCCTGGGAATATCATTTCTCTTAATGCAGCAGCTGTACTGATGTCAACACATTTTCTGTATTCTGGCTTTGCTTTACCTTCCATAAGTCCAGGAATTTCTCTAAATTGTCTTCTAACTTCTTCAATCATACTATATGCAGCTCTACCAACTGCTTTCATTGTAATAGCTGAGAATAGGAATGGTAACATACCACCTATTAATAGACCAGCAATTACTGTTGGTTGAGTTAAATCTATGCTAGAAATGCTTACTGCTTGTGTATAAGAAGCAAATAACGCTAATGCTGTAAGTGCAGCTGAACCTATAGCAAATCCCTTTCCAACTGCTGCTGTTGTATTTCCTACAGCATCAAGCTTATCTGTTACATTACGTACTTCTTTTGGTAATTCACTCATTTCTGCAATACCACCAGCATTATCTGCTATTGGACCATATGCATCAACAGCTATTGTCATAGCAGCTGTAGATAGCATACCTACTGCAGCTAGTGCAATACCATAAAGACCTTTAGCAGGCTCTGCTGCTCCTCCTGTAGCGAAGAATGCTACAATTATACCTATAGCAATAATTATTATAGGAAACGCAGTAGACATCATACCTACTGATAATCCACCAATTATGTTAGTTGAACTTCCTGTTTCAGATTCATCTGCAATACTTTGAACAGGTTTGAAATCTCCTGAAGTATAATATTCAGTAATCTTAGCTATTATTAGTCCTACTGCTAGTCCAGAAAGTATTGCAATAAAAGGTTGATATGAATCTAACATGCTCTTACTTAAGAAAAATGCTATAACAATTGTTAATAATGAACTTACAACTGTACCTGTATTAAGAGACTTCTGAGGGTCTGAACCTTCTTTAGCTCTTACAAAGAAAGTACCTATGATAGAAGCAATTACTCCAACTGATGCTAAAGCTAATGGGAATAACGCTCCATTTGCATCAAATACAACTACACCTAAAGTAATAGCTGATATAATAGAACCTACATAAGATTCAAATAAGTCAGCACCCATACCTGCAACGTCACCAACATTGTCTCCAACGTTATCAGCTATAACTGCAGGGTTTCTTGGGTCATCTTCTGGAATACCTGCTTCTACTTTTCCTACAAGGTCTGCTCCTACGTCTGCAGCTTTAGTGTATATACC
>DATCJO010000068.1:0-10230 GCA_036562765.1 Tissierellaceae bacterium
TTCAATAAACGGTGAAGTACAAAGTGTAGAATCTAAACCATCTAGTTTCATCAACATAAAGCGTACATGGAGTAACGATGTCGTGCGCCTAGAGTTACCTAAAGGATTGTATGTATGTCCGCTTCCCGACAATCCTGATGTAGTGGCATTTATGGATGGACCTGTTGTTTTGGCTGGCCTGTGTGATGAAGAAAGGATATTGTATGGGGATAAAGATGCTCCTGAAACCATATTGATTCCTGATAATGAGAGAGAATGGATGAGTTGGCTAAATGGATACAGAACGTATAATCAAGAGAGAGGTATCAGGTTTATTCCTCTGTATGAGGTGGGGTATGAACCCTATACGGTTTATTTCCAGATAAAGAAGAAGGAATAGGGGGTCATAAATATAAGTACTTTGGAGTCCGATTGTGATATTTGATGCTTCAAAGACGTATAGACTAAATAAAAAATCTACAGGTTTTCTATATGGATTAAGTAAGTGAGCCCAATGTTCCAAGTATTGATTTGCTACAGGGTGTAACACTTAATTTTGTCGTTTAAAAAGGTTGGGTGGCCTACAGCATTTGGCGGGTAATGTGAGGCGGTTGTCGTCTGTTTGCGAGCTGTAGGAATTGAACCCAACGGGATTTGGTTTAAGCATAAGCCTGAAGAGTTCAGGGAGGCTTGGAAGGAATTATACAGGAAGATAAAGGAGGAGATGCACCCTGATATTAATGTTGTATCTCCTCCACCAGCTAATTTTTCAACGATATGGGTGAGGAATTTCCTGAAATAGGACGATTTATTTATGTTATATAAACGATAATTCGGTATCAATTTAGTACACTGGTAGATTCCGCCCCCCAGACTTGATAAGTTTGTTATTACACCCGATGTTATAAATAATTTCAATAGTTTTGGAATTAGAAGAATTAGGGAATAAATTAAGTACTGTAATTTGTTTATCTTATAGAGGTGATAAATGTTGATGATAGAATTCTGCGAAAACAATATTTTTTTATGTATTGAAATAGCAAATGATAGAGATGTAAGATTATTGCATTTATCGTCTCAGCCATTTGATTATTACTACAATAAGAATAAAGTTGGGAAATTTAGACTTGTTGAAGTTCATGAATCTGGTTTCAATCAGAATGATCATCATGGAAGCAAGCATACCGGTTCATGCCCCGGCTACTTATTAAAATATAAAGAACACAAGGATTACAGAAATGAAAAAGGACGAAAATTAGAAATAATACAGGAATATAATGGTCTATTGGTAATAAGTCATGTGCAATTTTATGATGGGATATCTGTGATTAGGAGTTGGACAGAGATTAAAAATGAATCAGATGGTGTACATTCTATAGAGTATGTAACGTCGTTTGCTCTTACAGGACTTTCAAAAGGTACAACATTATCACGGGATAAGGGTTGTCTAATACATATTCCTCATAACACATGGTACGGTGAAGCACAGTGGAAGTCATATACTTTAAATGAATTGGGGTATTATGTCGTAAATGATTTTTCCTTTAAAAGAATAAGTCTAAAAAATACTGGGACATGGCCAGCTTCGGAATATCTTCCAATGGGTAGTTATGAAAATTTAGAGGCCGGTACTACTATTACTTGGCAAATAGAAACTGCGGGATCTTGGTACTGGGAGATAAGCGATATAGTAGGTGAACTTTATCTTCATATTTGTGGGCCTACATACCAGGAAAACTCTTTTCTAAAGAAATTGCAGCCTGGTCAAACTTTTTCTTCAGTTCCTTGTGCTGTGGCATTTGTAAATGGAGATTTCCAAGACTCAATTAGAGAGCTTACTAAATACCGACGTGTCATTAGAAGAAAGAATAAAGACAACTTAAATCCTTCTGTTATTTTTAACGATTATATGAATTGCCTTTGGGGAGATCCTTCGACAGAAAAGCTTATTCCTCTGATAGATGCTGCTGCAAAAGCAGGGTGTGATTATTTTTGCATTGATGCAGGATGGTATGCGGATGGATATTGGTGGGATGGAGTTGGGCAGTGGCTACCTTCGGAGAAGCGGTTCCCGGGAGGAATTAAAAAACTATTAAATTATATTCGGTCAAAAGGGATGATACCGGGGCTTTGGTTGGAAATTGAAGTTATGGGTATCAATTGTCCGATGGTCAATGATGTTCCTAAAGACTGGTTTTTCCAAAGAAATGGGTATCCTGTAATTGATAATGGACGTTATCAGCTTGATTTTCGTAATCCTGAGGTAAGAGCTTATGCTGACTCTGTTGTAAAACGATTGGTAGAGGATTATGGTGTTGGATACATAAAGATGGACTATAACATAAATGCTGGGCCGGGAACGGAAAAGGATGCTGATAGTCCAGGAGATGGTTTACTGGAGCATACTAGGGCATATCTTCAGTGGTTGGACGGAATTTTTGAAAGATATCCTGACCTTGTAATAGAAAACTGCGGAAGCGGTGGGATGCGTATGGAATATTCACTTCTTTCGCGTCATAGTATTCAATCGGTTACAGATCAAACGGATTATTTGAAGATGGCTGCAATAGCAGCTAATTGTATGACAGCTGTAACCCCGGAACAGGCAGGAATATGGTCTTATCCATTGCGCGATGCTGGTCGGGAAGAAGTTATTTTTAATATGGTAAATGCTATTCTATTTCGAATACATCAGAGTGGACATCTCGCTGAACTATCTTCTGAAGGATTTGAACTAGTAAAAGAAGGTATTAAATATCATAAAAAAATATGTAATGAAATAAAAAATGGGCTTCCTTTCTGGCCTATTGGTCTTGCTTCAATGAATGATGAATATTTGAGTGTTGGAATTGAATGCGAGAAAAAGATTTATCTTGCGGTTTGGAGAATATATGGTAACAATACAGAAGGTATTTCATTACCTATTAAACAGGCATGTGGGAAGAATGTATCGATAAAATGTGCATATCCTCAGAATATTGAGTTTAACTTTAATTGGGATAAAAGAGCAGGTACTTTAAATGTAAATCTTAAACCATGTACTGCGCGTATATTTGAAATAGAATTAGAAGACTAATTTAAGCAGTTTTTGATCTATTTTAGTTATTTGCTTAGAAAATTTTTTATTAGTTCTCTATTTTTTAAGGGAATATTTTTCTTAATTCATAATATGATACAGTATTCATTAGAGGTCGACTTCCTATCTTTGAAGTAGTTTTTGGGTATTTCTTTTGAAAGGCAGTTTAATGCTTTGTAATTTTATATCAAAAAGGAGGGGGAGGCAATCTCTATATTCTTTTTATAACTTTTTTATCTCTGATATTATCGAACATCTGTGTACTGTGGTAAATGTCTTTACACCTATTCGGAATAAACTAAATAAAAACGTTGACAAAAATAATTAGAAGGTGTATACTGTAATTGAAATTTGAATATTATTAAAATATTTTACAAAATTCTAAAACAGTATTTGCTGGGTAGCAGGATTTTAGATGAGTAGTAGGATTCTAGATATGTAGGAATAAAGAAAAAGAGGGAAAATCTACCTTTCAAATACATAATTGATTTTGTAATTACTGAACTGAATTAAGGTTAATAGAGGGAGAGATGTAGAGGGAAAGATATTTTTAATTTTATTAAAGTACATTGAAGGTAAACTATTAAATCATCTCTTGAGCCAATGAAACCTACATTATTAATGATATGATAATTATTCTAAAAATTGAATGCAGAAAGTTATAGTTCAAAAAGGCGAACACAATTACTTTAATGTGCTTAAATAATTGTGGACACTATATTTATGTTAATGAATTATTTGTGTACCTAAATTTTGTACAAACAGAACCTTGATAAATGGTTAAATAAGGAAACTCAGTTGGACATACTTTGGCTTTGATAATGCTTCTTGTTTGTACGAAATTTAGGTATGTAGTAATGTTGACCCGCGGATACTACATTAGTTGTTGATTATTATAATGTTGTTTCTGCGAAAAAGAGTGTGTTAGGGGTTTGAAATTTAAAAAATAAAAACGCGATGTTGTCGGATAGTTTTTATTGAAGTTTATTTTGAATGAAAGGAGGCGAACAGTATAGAATTGAAAAAATGTTTTGATTTTATACTGTATGAATTTAATGTTGTGGAAATATAAGGAGGTGAATACTTTAAAACGTTACCAATTAAAATTCTTATTGTGAATATTAGCTTGGGAGATTAGCTTATGACATTTATTTCTATTTACTTATGTAAATGAATTATAGCTCTCAAAGTTGACAAAATACAAGAAGCTAAAAATTGTTTATTTTTAATTTGACAATAAAAATAGGAGGGAAAATTATGAAAAAAATATTAGCTGTTATTATGATAATTAGTATACTTCTGCTTTTAACGGTGGGATGCACAGGAAATAGAACTAACGAAAGTGAAACAGGTGGAAAATCAGGAACTGAACAAAGTGAAAGTTCAACCACCGATGGAAAAGCAGGAACCGAACAAAGTAAAAGTTCAACAACAGATAAAGTTACTCTTACTGCCATAGCCGTTACTCACTCTTTAACTAAAGATATTGATACGATGACTCATATTAAGAAAATGGAAGAAGCAGCTGGAGTCACTGTTCAATGGGAACAGGTTAGAAGTGGTTGGGGTGAACAAAAGAGCGTTTTGTTAGCAAGTGGTGATGTACCTGATTTATTTGTAGGATGGGCAATAAATGACGCCGATTTTTCACAATATCCGGGACTTTTTCAACCTTTAAATGAGCTTATTGAAAAATTTGCACCGAATGTACAAAAAATGTTTGCTGACCATCCGGAGTTAAAACAATTATCTACCCATTTAGATGGTAATATTTATGGATTACCGAGGTATCAAAGATTTTGGCCAAGAAATATGATAAGGCAAATGATTAACAAAGAGTGGTTGGACAAATTAAATCTTGAAGTTCCAACAACGTGGGATGAATTATATAATGTGCTTAAAGCATTTAAAACCCGGGATCCAAATGGGAATGGTCAGGCTGATGAAATTCCTATGGATTGGGCTCCGGGAACAGGTTCTTTTAACGCAACTGTTATGCTTAGTGGATATGGGATTGTTGCTGCATTTGGTGACGGTACTGGTTGGTATGTCGAAGATGGCAAGGTTAAGAATTATTTTGTCGATGAGAGATATAAAGAATTAGTTCAATTCTTACACAAGTGTTATAAGGAAGGATTAGTAAATCCAGAAGTTTTCACTCAGGATTATACAAAATATCAAGCTTTAGGACGTGGAACGGATGAAGTACCTCTTGTTGGGTTTACATTTGGATGGGAACCATACGATAGAGTAGGGGCTAAATGGGCTCCACAATATATAACTATTCCACCTTTAAAACCATATGCCGATTATGATGGGCCTGTATATTGGGATTATAACTATTATGGTTTAAATTACGGAGCTAACCATATTGTAATGACCACAAAATGTGAAAATAAAGAAGCAGCCATGAGGTTTATGGATCAATTTTATGATCCTATAAATGGTATGCAGGTATTGTTTGGTGCTTTAGGAGAGTGTATTGCTGATAATGGAGATGGTACCTATAAGGTATTACCTCCACAAGACCCACAAATGGATCCTGGTACATGGAAATGGACCAATACTTTAGCAGATGCGGGACCTATGTATATATCTGACTCTCTCAATCTTACTCTTGGTTCAGATATGCAAGCGCTAGCGGAATATGATAAAGTTTATAAACCCTATTTAGATGCAATTGATGTTGATAATGATGTATGGCCTGGTCCATTTATTAAACTCAGTCAGGAGGATAATAGTGAAATGTCTCTTTTGTGGGCAGATTTGAGCAATTTGATTAATTCTCATTATGCGAAATGGATAACAGAAGGTGGCGTAGAAGCTGAATGGGACTCCTATATTAAAGAGATGAACAACGCTGGTTTACCAAGAGCGATTGAAATTATGCAGAAGTATTATGATGAATATAAAGCGAAACAATAATGAGGTTAATTTATATGTGGAGATGCCATACTAAATTGTATGGCGTCTCCAAAATATATTAACATATTGGAACATGAGGAATGTTTTTAAGACTAATAGAGAATGGAGGTTATATAACCTTGGTAAACTATGATATTAAGAAAACAGGTAAAAAAGTTACTATTTCAACAGATAAAATAAAGAGAATTTTTCTTGAATTTAAACGCGATTATCAGTTGTGGATAATGGTATTGCCTGCTATTATTGTGATATTCATATTTAATTATATACCCATGTATGGTATCCAATTAGCTTTTAGAGAATATGATTTCACAAAAGGTATAGTGGGTGGCAAATGGGTTGGATTGAAATATTTTAAACAATTCATCAATTCATATCAATTTGAAAGATTAATAAGAAACACTCTTGCGATAAGTATAAGCAGTATACTGGTGGGTTTCCCGGCTCCGATAATATTAGCCCTACTGTTTAATCAAGTAAAAAATCAAAGGTATAAAAAAGTTTTACAGACGACGGTTTATCTTCCACATTTTATTTCTACTACTGTGATGGTTGGTTTATTAGTAGTTCTTTTATCTCCAAATACAGGAATTATAGGGAAAATGCTAAGACTATTTGGATTAGATGATGTAAATTTATTAGGTAATACTTCTACTTTTGTTCCAGTATATGTTCTTTCGGACGTTTGGCAACATGCAGGATGGGGAAGCATAATTTATTTAGCAGCACTTTCTTCAGTTGATCCACAACTTTATGATGCTGCGAAAGTAGATGGAGCAAGTAAATGGCGTATGATATGGCATATTGATATTCCAAGTCTGGTGCCTACAATGGTAATTCTTTTTATTCTTAGTATGGGTGGAATTTTAAGTACGGGTTTTGAAAAAGTTTATTTAATGCAAAATGGATTAAATATTACTGTTTCTGAAGTAATAGCAACTTATGTTTACAAAATCGGCCTTTTGTCAAACCAATATAGTTATTCGGCAGCGATAGGATTTTTTAATACAGTTATTAATTTTTCGTTCCTTGTTATTACGAATTGGGTAGCAAGGAAAATTGGTAATATTAGTTTGTTTTAAAAGTGGATATAATTGTAAATTATTTTTAGGGAGGAAAACGTAACATGTTAAGCTTAAGTAAAGGAAAATCTTTATCTGACGTATTATTTGATGCAATTGTATATTTACTGTGTGCTTTGATATTTTTAGTAATTGCTTATCCAGTATATTTTGTTGTTATTGCTTCTATAAGTGATGCAAATCTTGTTGCACAAGGGCATGTTACTATATTCCCAAAAGGTGTAAGCCTGTTTGGATATCAAAAAGTATTTGAAGATGAGAGAATTTGGATAGGATATAGAAATACAATTATTTATACTATATTAGGTACTGCTTTTAGTATGATTTTAACATTGCCAGCAGCTTATTCACTCTCAAGACCTGAATTTCGTGCTAGAAGGTTTATAATGTTCTTTTTTGCTTTTACTATGTTTTTTAATGGAGGTTTAATACCAACATATATATTGATAAAAAATCTAGGACTTGACAATACTATATGGGTATTTGTTATTCCGTTTGCCGTTAATGTTTATAATCTTATTGTTACTCGTTCGTTTTTTGAGAATTCGATGCCAAAGGAATTATATGAGTCTGCCACTTTGGATGGATGTTCTCATTTTCGTTTTTTCACATCAATTGTTTTACCTCTTTCTAATGCAATTATTTCAGTTATTGCTTTGTACTATATAGTAGCTAAATGGAACGACTTTTTTACGGGTCTTATCTATATCAGAGATAAAAACTTAGTACCACTTCAGTTAGTATTGCGTGATATATTAATTGCAAATCAAGTATTTAAAGAAGGAGTAGGATTAGGTGGTGAAGCTGGTGGATATGCTCAAAGGTATGCTGATGCAGTAAAGTATGCCATAATAATTGTTTCAACATTACCTGTTATAGTATTTTACCCATTTGTGCAGAAATATTTTGAAAAAGGTGTTATGATTGGGGCAATAAAAGGATAAAGGGTTTGATCTGGAGGGGGAGTAGTATATGGCTAGCAATTATATTATTAACTCGTTTGAATATAGAAATGTAGTATTAAAAGATAGTCATTGGAAAAAACAATTTGATACAACAGTTGAGTATTATCTTGCTATTCCTAATGAGAGCTTGCTTTATCCTTTTAGAAAAAAAGCAGGGTTGCCATCTCCTGGACAGCCGTTAGCTGGATGGTATGGGACTGTCCCCAGTATATTTGGACAAATATTAGGGGCTTTTTCAAAAATGTATAGAATTACTGAAGATTATAGGATAAAAGAAAAGGCTTTGTATCTTATAAAGGAATGGGAAAAATGTGTGGATAAAGAGCCTAGTTTATTAAAGAATGATTCATATGTATTTGATAAACTCCTTGGAGGTTTATTGGATTTATACGAATATATGGAATATGAAAATGCTTTAGAGTATATTGATAGACTAATAAATACGGCTATTGCAAATTTTAAAAGAGATATAAAGCGAGATGGAATACAAGATGAAGAGTTAGTACAGTATGGTATGATTGAATGGTATACGTTACCTGAAAATTTATATAGAGCATATGAATTAACAGAAAATACAAAATATAGAGAATTTGCAGAAGAATGGGAATATGATTTTTATTGGAATAAATTGTTGGATAAAGATATTAAAAACATTGGAGCTCGGCATGCATATAGCCATGTCAATACTCTAAGTAGTGCTGCACGAGCTTATAAAGTAAAAGGAGATAGAAAGTATCTAAAAATTATTGAAAATGCATATAATGAGATTGTGTCCAATCATATTTTTGCAACTGGTGGATATGGACCCGCAGAGAGTATATTTGTTGATAATGAAGGTTATCTTGGTGATTCGTTAAAGTCTACGTGGGATGAAACATTAGAAGATCCTACGTATATTAATTTTGCTGGTCGTAGAGTAACAAGAAGTGATACATGGGGAAGTTGCGAAGTATCCTGTTGTGCGTGGGCAGTATTTAAATTGTGTAATTATTTATTAAAATTTACAGGAAATGCAAAATACGGAGATTGGGTCGAAAAAATGCTATATAATGGAACTGGAGCGCAGCTTCCTTTAGGTCCAAATGGTAAAATTATGTATTATGCAAATTATTTTATCGATGGAGCTGTAAAATCTATTGAGGATAGAAGATTACAACCGGGAGGGTATGGTTTTACTTGGCAATGTTGTACAGGTACTTTTCCCAACGATGTAGCAGAATACTATAATATGCTATATTACTACGATGAAGACAGTATCTATGTAAGTCAATATTTGCCATCCAAATTAATGTGGAGTAAAAACGGTAATAAAATAGAAATTGAAAATTTTTCACACTATCCTGAAGAGGAATGTGTAAAATTTTTAATAAAAACCGACAAAAATATAGAGTTCAATTTTAAATTTAGGATTCCGTCGTGGTTAAAAAAGGAGTTAAAAGTAAAAGTGAATGGAGAAGATATTAATGTTAATGTGAAACCCAATGAATGGGGAATAATAAAGAAGGTATGGAATAATAATGATATAATAACTATTGAAATGCCATTTGATCTATATTTTAGGCCAGTTGATAAAAAGAACTCTGATATTGCAGCATTGTGTTACGGTCCTCTTGTTTTAGTAACGAATGAAATGACTGAATTTATTGGTGATATGGAGAATCCTTCAAAGTGGATACATTCTGTAGAAGGCAAAAGAATGGTTTTTAGAACTGATAAAGGGCATGTTGCGGGATATGATTTTTTAACAAGGGTATTTGTACCATTCTATAAAATAGGTCCAATGCAATGGTATTTTATGTATAATCGTATTAGAGAGAATTAGAAATTAAAATGTTAAATTTAATGCTGGTACAATGGTATTTCAATATTATCTAGCTGTACTTAAGAAATTTAATAATATACAACAATAATTTTAGAAAGGATGGGACTACTCTTATGAAGAAAGCGACATATCACATTGAAAAAGATTTTAAAATATCCGAAGTAGACAGACGCTTGTATAGTTCTTTTATTGAACATCTTGGTCGTGCTGTATATACAGGCATATATGAGAAGGATCACGAAACTGCTGACGAACAGGGTTTTAGAAGAGATGTAATAGAACTTGTAAAAGAGTTAAATATCGCCCTCGTTCGTTATCCTGGAGGTAATTTTGTTTCGGGATATAATTGGACCGATGGTATAGGGCCGGTTGAAAATCGTC
>DATCJO010000072.1:0-3597 GCA_036562765.1 Tissierellaceae bacterium
ATGATGATGAATGTGCCCATTGCACACATGAATGGTGGAGAATCCACAGAGGGATTAATTGATGAGCAGATACGTCATGCTATAACTAAAATGGCTCATATTCATTTTGCTGGAACAGAGTATTACAAAGAGAGAATAATAAAGATGGGTGAGGAACCATGGAGGGTTTTTAATGTAGGTCAACCTGGGATTGAGAATATTATAAGAATGAAACTTTTTACCAAAAATGAGATTTTGAATGAACTTAATATAAAACCGAATGATAAGTTAATATTCTTGATTACCTATCATCCTGTTACGTTGGATGTAGAAAATACACGGGAACAAGTAGATGGGTTGTTACAGGCTATAAAAAGATTTGAGGCAAACTATATTTTTACCTATCCTAACGCTGATTTTGGTAGCAAAGTTATAATTGAGAAAATTAGCGAATTTGTGAGTCAAAATAAAGATTCGTATTTGTTTTATAATTTAGGTCAAAAAAAATACTTAAGTTTATTAAAACATTGTGATGTTGTAATTGGAAATTCGTCGAGCGGAATTATAGAAACACCTATATTTAAAAAGCCTGTTGTTAATATTGGAGAGAGGCAGAGAGGCAGATTGAAAGCCGATAATGTTATAGACTGTGATTATAATGAAGAAAATATAGTAGTTGCTATAAATAAAGCTTTATATGATGAAGAATTTAAAGCAAATTTAAATAACGTTAATAATATTTTTGGTGACGGGACTACTAGTGAAAAAGTAGTAAATATATTAAAAAATATAGAGTTAGATAAAAATTTGTTAAAAAAGAAATTAACATACTGATTAAAAAGGGTGAAATGCGTATGAATTTGATATTAATTGCTGGGTTAAAAAGTGGCAGAGAAATAGCAAAATATTTTTTAAAGGATAAAAACACGAATTTATTAAAAGTATATGTTCTTAAAGATGAGTTAGGTACGAGTATACCTGATTTTGTTAAATTTGATGATATTATTCCTGGCGATAAATTAAAAAAAGTTGATAATATAAATAATTATGCTGAAGAGATTAAAAACATGAAACCGGATTTAATTGTTGTTGTAGGTTGGTCTCAATTATTGTCAGAAGATATAATTAAATGTGCCAAAATTGGGGCTATAGGTTTTCATCCATCTAAACTACCTAAAGATAGAGGTAGAAGCACATTAGCATGGCAAATAGTTGAAGGATATGAAAAAGGATGTGTTTCAATGTTTTGGCTTGATGCAGGTATAGATTCAGGAGATATAATAGGTCAAATGGAGTATGAAATAACTTATTATGATACAATAAGAGATGTTTTAGATAAAGTGTATAGTTTGTGTGTTGATTTAATAAAGACATATTATCCTATGATTTCTAAGGGAAATATTATTCGAATTAAACAAGATGAAAGTAAGGCTACTTATAGAAGGAAAAGAGGTAAAGAAGATAGCATCATAAATTGGAATAGAACATCAAGAGAAATATATAACTTAATTAGGGCGATTACCTATCCATATCCAGGTGCAATAACATATTATAATGGTACTGAAATAACAGTATTAGAAGCATACGAATATGATGAACCGATTTATTATGAGGATATTAAGCCTGGAACAATTTTGGAAATTAAATATAATAAGGGGGTATTGGTTAAAGCAAAAGATAAAGCAATTTTATTGAAAAAAATAAGAATTAATGATGAATACATTGAAGTACATGATATGCAAAAGATATTTAATGTAGGTTGTAACTTTGATTGGAAAGGTGAATGAGTATGAAGGTTTTAGTTATATCTGTTCATCCTGATGATGAAACATTGGGTTGTGGTGGTACAATATTAAAACATAAAAAAAATGGTGATGAATTGTATTGGCTTATAATTACTAAAACTGATGAGAAATTAGGCTTTAGTAAAGAATTCATAGATAAAAGAAAGTTAGAAATAAAAAATGTTGCGCAACGCTACGGATTCAAAAATATATTTGAACTTGACTATTTAACTACTAAGCTGCATCTAGTAGATATAAGTGACTTAATTAAAAATATTTCAAATGTTATAACTTTTATAAGACCGGAAATTATATATATGAACAATAGAAGTGATATACACACAGACCATCAAGTAGCTGCTAAAGCTATTATGAGTTGTGTGAAAAGTTTCAGATATCCGTTTATCAAAAGAGTTTTAATGTATGAATGTATTTCAGAAACAGAAATGGCTCCTGGTTTTCCCGAAAACGTCTTTATACCTAATGTTTACAGTGATATTACGGATTTTATTGACGAGAAAATAGAAATAATGAAAATCTATGAATCAGAGCTACAAACACCTCCGTTACCTCGAAGTCTAGATAATATTAAATCATTGGCCAGGTTTAGAGGTGCTTCCTGCGGAGTGGAGTATGCAGAGGCATTTATGCTTGTTAGAGAAAGATTTTGAAAAATTGGGTGATATCATGAAAAAAATAGTGCTTATCGGTGGTGGAGGCCACTGTAAGGTTATTATTGATATAATAAGGAGTACAGCCGAATACGAAATTATAGGTATAACTGATAAAAACAACATAGGGCAAAAAGTTTTGGGTGTGCCAATTATTGGTGATGATGAAATACTAGAGGAACTGAAAAATAAAGGTGTAGATTATGCTTTTATTTGTGTAGGGGCTATAGATAACATCCAAAAGAGATGGGGGATATACGACAAATTGAAAGAAATTGGATTTAAGATGCCGATTTTAATACATAGGGATGCGATAGTTTCAAGGTATGCTTTAATAGAAGAGGGGACATGCGTTATGCCTGGTGCAATAGTAAATTCATGTGCTTATATAGGTAAAAACTGTATAATAAATACTTCTAGCGTGATTGAACATGATTGTGTTATTGAAGCCAATACACATGTATCACCTAAAGCGGTCCTTGGAGGAGAAGTAAAAATAGGAGAGAATTCTCATATCGGAATGGGAAGCACGATAATTCAAGGGATAAGAATAGGTAATAACGTAACGATAGGAGCAGGGGCAGTTGTAATTAATGATATACCCGATAATAGTGTTGCCGTTGGTGTGCCGGCAAAAGTTGTAAGAACTAAACAACTGTAGAAGGAGAAGGTAATATGGAGTTAAAAAATAAGAAAGTTTTGGTAACAGGAGCAGACGGCTTTATTGGTAGCCATCTTACAGAAAGATTGGTGGAACTTGGTGCACAGGTAACTGCATTGGTGCAATATAATTCTTTTAACCATTGGGGATGGATAGATACGTTTGATAAAAACATAAAAGATAGTATAAACGTTGTAACAGGTGATATTAGGGAATATGATGGTATGAAAAAAATAATAAAAGGCCAAGAAGTGGTTTTTCATCTTGCGGCTTTAATTGCCATACCATACTCGTATGTATCTCCCATGGCTTATGTGAAAACAAATATAGAAGGGACAGTAAATATTTTGGAAGCATGTAAGGAATTTGGAGTCGAAAAGGTTATTCATACGTCTACTTCTGAAACTTATGGAACAGCAAAATATGTCCCTATAGATGAAAATCATCCTCTACAGGGTCAATCCCCATATTCTGCTTCAAAAATAGCTGCAGATAAGATGGC
>DATCJO010000075.1:0-2273 GCA_036562765.1 Tissierellaceae bacterium
GGCTCTTTGTCAATTGTTGGGGTGGGAATCTTAAAGATTCCTGCCCTTAACTCGTTTTATGAGCATTTTAGTGTTATCTAGGTGATAATGATGTTTTTTTGCACACTTAATAAGCCAACTCTCGTTGACTGCGGTTTTTTAGGTATTTTAGTTGTTGATTTAGCATATATGTAGGATTCTGTTCCTAAATCTATTGAAATTTCTTATGCCATAGGATATTCGCTTTAATACTTTAATCTTGTTGTTGTAACCTTCTGTTGCTCCATTTGTATAGCCATACTTAAAGGCATTTAAGATTTCTTTATGCCAATTTCTAAATGTACCAATACAGGACTCAAACTCTTTAATACCAACTGATTCAGCATATTTTATCCAGTCTAAGAATGTTTTTCTTTGCTCTGAGTACTTATCCATATTGCATATATCATAGAATAACTCTTTAAGTAAATATGCTTGCCTTAAATCATCATTATATAGAAGCATCAAATCAAGGGCTTGTTTCTCTTCTTCAGTAAGTTTATGATTCCTTTTGAGAATAAGACTTTTACTTCGTTTGTAATACTTCCTCAATGATGCTGGCATAGTCTTTTGGATTCTTTTTCTAACATTTTCAATAGCCCATGTAACCTGTCTGATAAAGTGATACTTATCTATGATTATTGTTGCATTTGGGAAAAAGATACGGGCAATATCAGCATATTGATTCCACATATCACAAATAAAGAACTTAACCTTAAGTCTTTCATGCCTTGGAATAGATGAAAAATATTCGATAAGACAGCTTTGCTTTCTATCTGGTAGAATATCCAAGACTCTATTCTTCTTTGCATCAACAAGTATACATTGATATTTTCCTGTCTCTGCATTACCTTTAAACTCATCAATAGAAATAACCTCAGGTAATTTATTGAGTTTTGGGTATTGAACCTCATCAAATACTCTAATTACTGTTGATAGTGATACATTTGATTTTTTAGCAACATAGGATAAAGAAACTGACTCTGTTAGTTCATTGCAAATATAAGCGGCCAGCCTATTTGTCATACGGTAATATCTTGGCAGGAAATCATACTTCTCATAGAACCTCTTGCCGCAGTTGCAAACATACCTACGCTTTCTAAGTACCAGATATACGTTTTTTCCGGACATAGGCAGATCTCTAATAATCTGATTTCTGTAATCATGAACTTTAGAAGTTTCACAACCACATATAGGGCATTTAGTTTTCCTTGGTTTGGTAGAAATAAATATTTTTATACTTTCATATGAATGGGATATTTTATTTACGGAAACCCCTTTTAAATTTAATAAATTTGCGGTAGAATTAGAATGCACTTATATCAAAACTCCTTTCAATGTTTATTTTGCCAATTAACATTTTAGAGAGTTTTGCTTATAAGTGCATCTTTTTTTGAAAAATACACTGGAGTTTTTACACCCCAACATTTATTATAGAACCGATTTTTATTATAAAACCATTAAGTGAGGAATGAGCTAATTGTATCATTATGATGTAGTTGTTATTGGTGGAGGACCTGCTGGTATGATGGCAGCCGGTGTTGCAGCCTCAAGAGGAAAAAAAGTATTACTTGCTGAAAAAAACGATAGGTTAGGCAAAAAACTGTTCATAACTGGTAATGGAAGATGCAATATAACTAATGCTTGTGATTTGGATATTTTTTTAAACAAAATAACACATAATAAGAAATTTTTAATGAGTACTTTTAGACTATTTTTCAATAAACAACTTATAGCATTTTTTGATAATCTTGGATTAGAAACAAAGATTGAAAATGACGGTAGAATTTTTCCGAAATCCGACAAATCTATAGACGTTATAAAAGCTTTTGAAAAGAATTTAAATACGAATAAAGTTGAAATAAAACTTAATAGTAGAGTTACAAAAATATTAACCAATAAAAATGTTATAGAAGGCGTAGAATTTCAAGACGGTTCAAAAGTCTCATGCAATTCTGCTATTATAGCCACTGGGGGGTTATCGTATCCTAAACAGGTTCAACAGGGGATGGCTACAGATTAGCAAAAGAATTAGGTCATAGAATAACAGATTTAAAGCCTTCATTAGTGCCTTTAGTAGTAAAAGAAGATTATATCAGAGAAATTCAAGGATTATCTCTAAAACTTGTAGGTATCAAAGTACTAAGCGAAGGTAAAACGATTTATGAGGATATAGGTGAAATTTTGTTTACACATTATGGTGTGTCAGGACCACTTATACTATCTTCAAGTTTTTTCGTTTCAGAAGAAATCCA
>DATCJO010000079.1:0-6797 GCA_036562765.1 Tissierellaceae bacterium
CGGAACCTGTAGGTGCCTTCAATACCAACGGGAAAAAACCAGATGTGAGTTTTTCAAACAAAGAAACCTGATGATGAAAAGGATTTTCTATGCCTAAGTATTTTTTATAAAATTCCCTTGCTTCCAACAGGCTACCTCCTCCTGTTCTATAATCAGTATTTTACGTTATCCTGTACTGTCGGTCATCCCAAAAATGCCTCTTGAGTTTAGGCCCAATCTTTTTAAAACATAATCAAACATTACATATTATTTTAACCATACCCTTGTCATTTGGGTTATACCCGGGTCTCAAACCATCAAATTTAAGACCAGTTGTAGAAACGTTATACATCTCATCTACTTTGAATAATTTCCATCCTATGGGATTTCCAGATGAACTATAACCTCCTATTTGATACCCTCTCAAGACAAGATTCCCTTTTTTGTTCACTCCACAGCAAAATGGTTCTACTATCCTAATTCCCCCATCATAATAAAATTGAATAATCTCCCTATTTTTAATAGCGTTACAAATATCAAATCCCATGTTTAACCTCCCCCATATATACCTTTAATCTTCATCATTATATTATCAACCAATATCTACAATTTTACATTCACTCTACTGCTACCCATAGAATCGAAGTTCATTATTCTAATTCAGCAAGTTTATTTGTGTATTAGTTTAGTTCTAATAAACTAATCTTTTAATTTATATAGTAATTTTTTCAAGTTTTCATCTAGCTCATCTTTTTCACAATAACTTCCTAAAGCAATACCTAAACTAATCTTATCCAATTTAATTATACAACCACTATTTAATTCCCTAATTTTTTCGCTAAATTTTTCTCCGTTTAAAATGCATTGATCCTGCAATTTCTTTATATTTTCTTCAGTCCACATATCTCCAATTCTCTTTCCCTTTTCTTCAACATATTTTTTCCAACATGTATATATAGTATTGGCTTTAAAAGAATCCTCAAATTCCTTATTTCCAATTCTAAAAATATTTTCCTCATTTAAATCTAATTGGTTCATTAGTTTAATAGTTTCTTCTTGAATATCATTATCAACTAATATAAAAATATCATTTTTATCGACCAATTCTAAAAGTGCTCGTGCAAATCCTGGAACATTTGTTACACCAGTCACATTAATAATTTTTACCAAGTTACTATACAACTTCAAACCAAATAATCGTTCAAAAATTATCGGGATAAATTTTTCTTCAGTTTGACCTTCAACCAGGAGAATTTTTCTGGCAAAAAATAGATATATATTTTCAATCCCAATATTTCTTAATAATTCATCTATTTGTTCATCTTTTTTAATAAATTTTACAGAACTTGTATTATCTCTGTTGGTTAATAACCTTATTTGTTGAGGTTTACAGAAATTTATTATAAATGGTGAATGAGTAGCAATAATTACCTGTTTGCCTGTTTTATTAAATTTTTGTATTATATCCATTAATTCTTTTTGAGCCTTAACATGTAAATGAGTGTCTGGTTCATCCAATAAAAATATACTACCTTCATTCTCTTTACTAGACTCTACCTCGGCTTTATAATCTAACAATGCCATTGTTATTCTACGTTTAGTTCCATCTCCTTTTTTGTTAACCAAAATCTCTTTGTCGTTTTCAAGAAATTTTACTTTCACGTCAATGTTGATATCTTGTAACTTAAGCTCAGTACTAATAGCAATTTTAGTCAACGAAGGGAGAAATTCTTTGATTTTTTGGTTTATATTACCTTGGTTTACAATATTATTTATTTCAACTTCATAAGAATTTAATTTATTTCTCATAAACGATTCAATTGTTTCATTTTCATTAACAGGTTCCTGCCAAATTTTCTTTCTTAAATCATCAAAAAATAATTTTTTTATGAAAAAAGATATATCTTCAAAATCTTTTCCATCAAGAGAGTAAAGATTCGAACTTGGAATAATTTTGGTTTCTACTAAAATTGGGTCATCTTCATTTGATAAATACCTTTTTATTTGGTCAATTAAATTGTTTTTAAGCGTATCAAAACGTGTATTAGATCTATAAGACACACCAAATAATTGAGCTATTTCTTTTAATTCATCATAGCGATTATCATCAATTTCTTTTTCTATTTTTTCTTTATATTGATTAAGCCTTTCTCTTGAGAAACACATAAATCTCTTCGAATTTATTTGACCACTTTCATCTAATGTATATTTTATAATATGTACTAAATCATCTATTTCTAATGCAATTTCAATTTCATTGGTCCCATAACTAAAATCTCCTAGATCAACATCTTTTTGATGAAATGCTATTTTAATAGCATCAATTATTGAAGTTTTTCCTGAATCATTTTCTCCTACTATTACCGTTAGATCATCTTCAAATGTTACCTCTAAATTATTTTGTAAACATCTAAAGTTATTAACTCTTATTTTCTTTAACATTTCCACCACCTTCTATAGTAGTTATTAAGAAAGAATGTTTTTAAGGATTAATCCCCTCCACTATCGTAGAAGATATGCTTACAACAACCCTAGACAGCTAGCTAACTTTATAAATTAAATTTATCTGCCTAAACAGTTAAGAACCTAAAAAGAATCTACACAATGACCATACCCCACATCATCCTCCACAACCTCAACCTTGGCCCCTTCGGCGTCGGGAGCAAGTTCCACAAACGTCTCGGCTCCGGCCTCCTTCAAAGCTTTAATGGTCCTCTCGGGTTTCAGCGTCAGCGCTATGATGGTGCCGCCACCACCTGCCCCCGCCAATTTGGCAGCCAGCGCACCGTTTTCCCTTGCCACCTTCATCATATACAGGTTTTGCTCGCCCGAATCGGCCAGGCTGTTTTGTATCTCGTCGTTCTTTGCTAATAAGATAGGCCAACTCGTCCCAGTCTTATTTTGTAATTTGGACTTTTTCAAGGATTTGGATTGTTCTCTGTAAGCCTGTCTTCATATCATAATTAGCTTTCCATCCTAATTTTTCTAATTTACTAGAATTAAGAATTGATCGCGTGACAGGATTATATCCTGCCTTTTCAATTTCACCTGGAACTTCAAACACCACTTTCTTACCCGAAATACTAGCTATTATCTCTGCCATTTCTCGTATAGTCACATTGGAATTTGCATTTGCTATATTATAAGCCTGCCCCGTTTCTCCTTTCAACAATATAGTCAAAATTCCTGAAACACAATCAGCAACGTAACAATAAGAACGTAGCTGTAAACCTTGACTTTTCATTATAATATCGTTTCCCGACAAAACATTATTTATAAATTGAGCTGAAGCTCTATTGTCGTTTTTAGTAGCGGTTGGACCATAAATATGACAAGGTCTAGCTATTACCGTATCAATACCATATTGTTTTGTATATGCAACACAAAGAGTTTCTGCTGCTCTTTTCGCATTAGGATAACATGACCTTGGATTAGTATTGTCAACATAACCACTATATGACTCATCAAATGCACTCACATTTTCATTTCCTTGTCCATACACTTCTCCAGAAGAGATAAATAAGAATCTTTTTATGCCTTTTTGCCTTGCATATTCCAACAAATTATAAACACCTAAAATATTTCCCATTATTGTTCCAACAGGGTCAGTTGAAAATGCTAGTGGGTATGCATTACTTACTGCATTAATTATATAATCAAAACGATAATGACAAGTAAGCGCACATTTTACATCATGTTGTATAGGGTGAAAAAAAGGACTTTTTAAATGAGATCTAAATCTTTTCTCTAAAGATTCCTTTTTTCTGCTCATAGCAAAAACATTTATGTTATAATGTAACAATTCGTTAGAAAGCATCAAAACATCCACTAAAAAGGAACCAATCAACCCCGTTGCACCAGCAACAAGGATATTACACCCTCTTAATTGCTCTAATTGGATACAATCTAACACATATTGTAAATCTCCCCTATAAATAACATTTTTATAAAACATGATTTCACCTACTTCAACCAATCGGCATTTTTAGTTGTCAGAAGGGCTTTAAATATTTCAATATCTTCTGTGGTTGTAATCTTAATATTTTTTTCAGATCCTGCTGAAAAATATATTGTTTGCCCTAGCTCAATCATCAAGGTGCAAGATGCCACCGAATTCGTTATTCCCCTTTTCTTTGCTTCTTCATGTGCCCATATTAATTTTCCCAACGGAAAAGCTTGTGGTGTCTGTGTTCGCATGAGTCTATCTCTATCGTATATAAAACTTGACGATACCTTATCTTCAGTCACAAGCATTGCCTCTACACATGGAATAGCGGCAACACCTGAGCCAAACAATCTACATTTTGCTATACTATCAGAAATTATTTCCGCAGATACCATAGGTCTAACTGCATCGTGAACCAAAACAATATCATCATCATTAAACTTTTCTTTGATTGCAAACAAACCATTTCGAATAGAAGCCTGGCCGGTTTCTCCTCCAGAGACTATTCCCATTAATTTTGTAATATTGAATTGCTTTGCATAGGCTTTCAATATCTCATGCCATCCGTCCAAACATACTACATAAATAGCATCAATATCAGGATGCTTTTGAAATGCTTCCAGCGTATAAATAATTATGGGCTTATCAAATACATTAATAAATTGCTTAGGAATATCTTGGTGTGTTCTTTCTCCCCGACCTCCTGCAATTATTAAAGCAATATTCATATTGACCCCCTCCAATAAAACTGTTTTTAACTTAACAAAAGTTTGTGTTGCCTAACAATACCTTATCCCGCACTTTTAACTTTAACGTATTAAAAATTAGCTGTTAAAGTACACAAATTAATCAAATCCACATGTTCGTGTAGAATTTTCTCTGGCTAGAACCAGATATTATCACTAATACTTTATATTCTACTGTCCTGCTATAAAAGTTTTTGCAGCAGTCATACAACACTTAATAGTATCGACTTAACTCTTATTTTAACAATTAATGGAATTAACTTATTAAATAAGCTTCAAAATTATGATGAGATATTCTTTCTTTTTCAGGTGGAAGTTCCATATAATTTCCATACAAACTAGTCAAATATTCGTCATACCCAACTGGTGCCGAAAATATTTCTCCTTCGAATTCCACATCAATTGCTTTCTCAAAAACTTTTTTACTTACAATCTCTTTTTCAAAATATCCTGCAACAATACATCCAACCTTATCCCCGTTATTATAATCATATTTAGTACCCAATCGTTCAACATAACGTATCCACCTTTTCCAACCAATTATTCTAGAAAATCTCCAAACGATATATTTAATTATATATTTAACAATATTACATGATTTCGGATACTTTTGTAATGATAAGCCAAGCATTCTCCTGCATATTTTTAATTTCATCATATGATACCATATTTTTTGGGAATTTCTGGGCAAGCCATCTATTGGGAAAACATCGATACAAACACCTAATCCTTTTATCGGATATTGCTCATATTCTATTAGCATAGTATGAGTATCTACAACTTTAGCAAAAGGATAATGATAATCCTCATTATTGTAAAAAGATAAGCTACGGTATCTATGCCCTTCCTTTAAGATGTCTATTAACTTCATATAGTCATTTCTTGGTAATGCTATATCAATATCATCATCCCACGGAATGAAACCTTTATGTCTGACAGCTCCTAAAAGGGTCCCACCACATAGAAAATACCTTAATTTATTGTTATCACATATTTTTTTCACATATTTTAATATTTCTAATTCTATCGCTCTAACTTCTTCTAAATTTAATTTTTTGTACATCTCTCTCCTCCTTTTCAAACATTTAAGGAGACAAATAACTTGCTACTAAACATACTTGCCTTCCTCTTTCAGCTGACTTAGTATATCCTTCATATTTTGAACCTTATCTTTAGCACATAGGAAAACTACATCTTCTGTGTCTACCACAATAAGGTTTTCCACACCCACAACCGCAACAAGCCTATTCTCACCCATTATTATGCAATTCCTTGTATCCACCTTAAATACATTACCTTTTATAACATTATCATACTCATCTTTTTGGTAAATTCTTTCAATAGCAAGCCAGCTTCCCACATCATCCCAACCAAAATCTCCTAGCACAACATATACATTTTTCGCTTTTTCCATTATTCCGTAATCAATCGATATACTCTCTAATTGGGAATATTCTTCATAAAGTACTTTTTCCATATCATTTGAATCAATATGTTCTCTTATTCGCTCCAGTGAGTTATATAAATCAGGCATATACTTCTTCATAGCACTGAGTATTGAGGATGTTTTCCATATAAACATCCCGCTATTCCAGAGATAATTTCCACTTCGTATATACTTTATCGCCGTACTGTAGTCGGGTTTTTCAACAAACCTTTCAACTTTATACACGCAATTTTTATTTACTACTTTTTTTGTATTTTCATCAAAGTTTATATAACCGTATCCTGTTTCAGGGCGCGTAGGTTTAATACCTATTATTACTAGATTGTCACCTTTTTCTGCCTCTTGTATTGCCGTTTCCAACGCTTCTATATACTTTTCTTCATCCTTTATAACATGATCAGATGGAACAACAACCATTATCGAATCCCTATCAATCTTTTCTGTACGAAGGGCTGCAATGCCAATACAGGCTGCAGTATTTTTACTCATAGGCTCAACTAAAATATTCTCACGAGGCAAATTAGGAATTTGCTGACTCACTAATTCCACAAAATCAATATTGGTAACAACAAAGATATTTTCCAGGGGCATAATCTTTGTAAGCCTATCCACTGTTTGCTGAATCATCGTTTTTTCTCCGAAAAGATTTAAAAATTGCTTAGGCATCTTCATTCTACTC
>DATCJO010000085.1:0-2592 GCA_036562765.1 Tissierellaceae bacterium
ATAAACGTTATAGCGTGCAGTTTTATAGCTGGTCTTTACAACCAATATCAACCCACATAGTTCTCTACAAACCGTTGTAAATGCGATAAAAAACGTAGTACAACAAAAAAACTATCAACCCACATAGTTCTCTACAAACCCCATCCTAAAAAACACCAAAACCTTTTTTTCTACTCTACAAGGCTTCTTAATCGTTAATAATTTTGCAGCGAACCTGCAGTCATGCTTTAACAAAAATCATTCTATTAATTGACAATAAAACTCCTCTATCCCTTTTTCTTCAATCGCTGACCAAATTTAAAGTTTGCTGTAAAATGAATCTCCACCCATTTAAAAACATTATTTTCCATCTACCAACACTTCCACAGGTTGCAGTATATTATCAATCTCTAGCTTCGATTACCCCTCCCTTATTTTCCCTCCAATCATAACTAAGTTTTATATATTCAGCAAGACCCATCTTACTTACATTAAAACATTCTATCTATCTCCCTATTCTATAGTCAGTTTAACATATAGCTTAACACCTTTCAAGGTTTTACCATGAACCATCACTAAAGAAAATATTAAACCCATATAGTCTTTTAAAAACTCTAACATTGGCTATGGGAAAATCTCCTCTAAAAGGAATATCTAATCATATGGTTCTTTAAAAGCTCGATGGTACACAAACTATCAAAAGTAAAAAACTACTTACATCACCTTTAAAAACCTGGATGTTCCACAACACTTTCACTGAAAACAAAAGGTTATCAACCCACGCAGTCCTTTAAAAACAGACAAACAATTTCCTATGGGCAGAGCATATTAACATATTAACCCATATTGTTTTTAAAACGCATCAAGCAAAATTGCAAATTAAAAGCTTTTACCAATCTCAACCCATATAGTCTCAAAAAACAGACGACCTAAAAAGCAAGTTAGATCTTTCAAACAAAATATCAACCCATATCGTCGTTAAAAACTTTTAAAAACGAGTTCCTGTCCTTGACTTCAGTCAAGTAGTATTAACCCATATAGTCCATTGAAAACCCGAATGGATACTGTGCAGCACGCTTTCCCCATTTATTTATCATGTATTAAACCATATAGTTCATCGAAAACCTATGATAAACGCATTCGAAGCCAAAAGAACTTTCACAAGTATCAACCCATATAGTTCATTGAAAACTCTAATCTCCGCGCTTCTTGTCCCATATAATGAACTGGTATCAACCCATATAGTTCAGTAAAAACAAAGAACTTGGCTTTAACCCAGCTCAACTCTATATCAAATATCAACCCATATAGTTCATTAAAAACTCGTATCTTTCTCTTTTTATTTTACAAAATCTGGTCAAAAGTATTAACCCATATAGTTCATTGAAAACTGAAAAAGGTGTGCAGACATACTTCGATAGCGGTGCAGTATTAACCCATATAGTTCATTGAAAACCCTCTTGTCGCAGTTTGTGTACGGCAGATGAAAACCTGAAGTATTAACCCATATAGTCCTTTAAAAACAAACATTACTCACACTAGACTTAATTGCGTTATTGATAAGTATTAACCCATATAGTCCTTTAAAAACCAACGAACAGCTTATACGTGAAGTAATGGCTAAATAAGTATCAACCCATATAGTCCTTTAAAAACCCCATCCTAAAAAATACTAAAACTTTTTTATTATATTTTACAAAACTTTTTTATTGTTAATAATTTTGCAGCAAACTTGTAATAATACTTTTAAATACACTTTCACAATCAATTAAAAATAAGTCCTATACCCTTTAGCGGAATTTATAACAAAGTTTAGGTTCGCTGCAAAACGAATTACCATCTACCTGGAAAAATGGTAGTTCCCATATACTGGCACTATCTCCAAGCTACCACCCTTAGTATCTCCAAAGATATAACCATAACTCATCTGTACATCTAAAAGAAAGCCTCTTGTGTTAAAACAGACCGCTTTTAACTCCCCAATCTGTAATCAGATTAACACATATTTCGGTACTTTTCAAGTTTTACTCATGACTATCCATAAACTCATATCTCTTTAATTTCTAATTTTACTCCCGTTTTTTCTTCAAACTTTTTCTTAATCATAACTTTCTTATCCTCAGGCATATCCTCTTTCCCTATCCTTACCTCTACATAATTGTTAAAATTATTAAAACCTGCTTTTACCTTCCTTATCCCCTCCTCGGCCATTATTTTCTTTGCCTCTTCCAGCAAAACATTTTGCCTGTAGTACGAATCATCTATCTCTATATCCCATCCTGTTTGCCTTATCAACTCTTCAATTGTTCGCACATACCTTCTGCCGTACTCTGGCGATACAAATTTCAACAAAATCCTCCCTTCCGCAGAATTAAAGCTTATATTCACCCTGTATTCCTTTTCGCTTATCTCTTTATTTATTCGCTCCTCTATCAGTTTCCTTGCATAGTTCTGTTCTATTCTTACTCCTTCAGGCTCCCTCCGACTTTTTTCTCCCTCTATCCTTATATCAATTCCCGTTTCATTCTTTATTTCCTCCACTATCTTTTCTGCTTTTTCCAGCATCTGGCCTTCTTCAAGCTTTAGCAATACATAATTCCCTCTATACGACGG
>DATCJO010000088.1:0-11060 GCA_036562765.1 Tissierellaceae bacterium
ATAAACCTCATCCCCGAATTGCATAATTACGAAAAGAGAGCAAAAAGCAAGGAAACATCGTTGATAGCGGAAAACTTCATGTTTTACGGATACGTGGCCATAAGCAAGGTATTACGGGATAAGGAGAATTGGAAGGAGTATCTACCACTCATAAATAAACTTGATTTGCAAAAATCCTCTAAAGTATGGTACGGTGAAATAATCAAAGGAGGAAAAGAAAAAGGATATTCTATTATCAATACCAGCGAAAGCAGGCAGAAGTTTATAAACAAGATAGAAAGGATGTTTAAAGAACTATTAAACGAAAAAAACTGAATAATTAATATTTTAAACATATTTATCAGTAAGTAAACCATATGTTTACAGGCCTTTTTGATTTGAGTAGTTAAGGCCTGCAAAAGAGTGTTTACAATCGAGGAGCACTAAATTTAACTTAGTTGTTAATTATGGCAATTATATAAAAGAAAGTACTATGGATAAATTCACACAATCTGAAATGAAAAATATATTTATATAATTGCCGCCAGCAAAAGAACAAAAAACCATTGTCAGTTTTTGGACAAAAAAACTCATGAAATAGATAATTCAATAACTAATATAAATAATCAAATTCAAAACCAAAAGAATACTGTCAATCTCTTATATCTGAAGCAGTAACAGGGAAAATTAATATAAAAGGCTATGAAGTCAAGAACTAAATTGGGGTGATTTTGTATGGGCGACTTGAAACTTTTTAAAATAAAAAATGGAGTAAGAGAACTTGCAGGTACCTCAGTGGCCATTGAAAAATCGCTTCAGACATTAATCGAAAACAATATGGAAACATTCTTCGGAATTAAATTTCTGGCTTCTGAGTATCCTACAGGCAAGAATCATGGCGGTAGAATAGATTCTTTGGGCATTGATGAGAATTACTGCCCAGTGATACTGGAATACAAGAGAGCATTAAATGAGAATGTAATAAATCAGGGGTTGTATTATCTTGACTGGCTAATGGACCATAAAGCAGAATTTAAATTGCTTGTGATGGAAAAACTAGGGAAAGATATTGCTGATAAGATTGAGTGGTCTATGCCTAGACTTTTATGTATAGCAGGGGATTTTACAAAATTTGATGAGTATGCTGTAAAGCAAATTAATAGAAATATTGAACTTATCAGATATAAAAAATATGAGGATGACCTAATTTTGTTTGAACTGGTAAATGCTACTACGGCATCTCAGACATCAATAGATGATAGCACAACTAAATCAAACGTAAATAAAACAGTAACAGAGAATTTACAGCAGGCAGATAAAGAATTGCAGGATATATATTATTCAATTAGGGACTTTATATTAAGTCTTGGAGATGACATACAGGAAAAAGTTTTGAAATACTATATTGCTTTTAAAAAAATACGAAACTTTGCCTGCGTAGAGATTTATCCAAAAAGCAGAACTATTCTTATGTATTTAAATATAAATCCTGACGAAGTAGAATTGAAGGAAGGATTTACGAGAGATGTAAGAAATATAGGTCATTATGGTACGGGAAACTTAGAGGTTAGGATAAACAGTAAAGATGATTTTGAAAGGGCAAAAGAACTCATAGCAAAGAGTTATGATGAGAATTAGGTTGAATGTAGTTAAATGGCTAGAACTCCGGGAAAACTTATAGAAATGGGCTTTGAAGAATATATAGAAGAACATCTTTTAAAATCAGGATATATCAGTGGTAATGCTGAAGATTGTAGCAAAGAATTTGCTCTTGATACTAATGAAATGGAGAACTAAATAATCGAAGAATGATTGAGGTATTAAGCCATAGAGTTAGAAATTATTGAGTATATTTAGACCTTGCATATTTTAAGCCTACCAGTAAATTAAATGATGAGATGCTAAAACTATATGATAAGAACCGTATATCTGTTACAAGACAGGTGCATTATAGTACTAATAATGATATAAGCATTGATATGCTAATTTGTGACAATGGCCTTCCCGTAGTTGTTCTGGAACTTAAAAATTCTTTTACTGGCCAGACATATGAAGATGCAATCTTGCAATACAAGAAAGATAGAAGTCCTAATGAATTAATGTTTCAGTTTAAGAAGGGAGCCATAGTAATTTTTGCAGTTGATATAAATGAAGTATATATGACTACCAGGCTTGCATGAAATAATACTACCTTAGCACTAAAGATAGCACAAAAATAATTGGTGCTACTATTCAGAAGTTTCCTTTTATTATCGAGAAAGTTGAGGGTTAGTAAAATGCAAATATGTGGTAGTTATTAATGAAGTACATTTAAGCAGTAAAGTGAAAATATGGCTCAATTAAGGAAAATTTTATTGGCAAATACCATTGAAGAAGCAGCCAAATTTGATGTAGTGTTTGAGGAATATGCTCCTGAAGAGGAAATTTTAAAGGCAATAAAGAAAAGAGAAAAACAGCCTAATATAAGTTTCTTTGCTTTTTACGGCTACACCCTAAGGCAAAGACTTTTGAGATGTTTGGAACAATAGAATTTGACGGGTTACTGCGCACATTTCATTTATTATTCTATGAGGCAAGCAATTGAGGAAAGATTTATACTGGATGTGCTTTAAAACTATGTCATATATGAAATTTATTTCAAAATTAGTAAAGAAGATAGAAGATAACCCACTTTTTGATAGGGTCAAAGCAACCAAGGCATTAACACGATATGTAAGCCTCCATCCGCATAACATTGCCTAAAAAACGAAAATAATGGCGGAACTATTTAGATATGTAACCAGGTATAAAATAGGCGGGAGAGCAAAGGCGATGGTTGTTACTAATTTCAGATTCCATGCAGTGTGCTATAAACCAGCCCTTGATGAATATATCAGAGACGGGTATAAAAACATTGGTAGCATTCTCTGGAACAGTGAAAGATGGTAATGTGGCTTATAAAGAAAATGACATGAATGGATTCAAGGAATCAGAATTTGTGGAATGTTTTGCTACAGATGAGTATCAGTCATTTTTTAGTTGCTGATAAGTACCAGAAGGCTTTGACCAGCCTCTGTGTATAAAAAGTTATCAGGAGTTAAGATAATCCAATCACGGTTTAATAGAAAATGTTTAGGAAACACATTAGTTAAGGGGGTTAAATTATGGAAGTTTATCAGTCATTTGGTAAGATATATTTTTTAGATAAAAAGTCGAATGTACTTGCGTATACAGATTTTGATGAAAAACTTTGGGAAATAATTAAATCAACATCTTGGCATGTTCAAAAGGATAGTGAAGGAAAACCTAAGTATTTGCGTTCTAATAAATTAGGAAGGTATTTGCATGAGGTTGTTATGGCATTCTGGTACGGAGAAGAATTATTTCAAGAAATGAAAGAAAAAGGTTTTGTGATTGACCATATAGATAATAATGGTCTTAATTGTGAAATAAGTAACCTTTGTTTCTTACATAAGACAAGAAACATAGCAAAAGGACTTACGTATGATATTGAGCGTAAAGCAACAGAACATCTTGCTGCTCTTAATATTATTAAAGATTTCAAAACTGGTAGATTTCAAATAACAATAGGATTTAATAAATGTTTTTTTCTTTATATAGATGGGAAATATATCCCAGTTTCTAATATAAAACTTTTATATGAAAATGATTACATTATAGTTCTTAGGGATGCAGAAATTATTTTACATGGAATAAATCAATATAATAAAATAAATTTATCAAAGTTAAATTATGTATTCCTTAAGTATGAAGAAGAGGTACAGATAAAACCTACTGAAGTGAAAAAAGATTCTCCTATAGTATTTAGGAATGGCAAAGTATACTGGATATTGAATGAGCATTTAATTATTAACCGAGTAGCACCAGATGAAGATTTATGGAATAAGTAAATAAACATAAATTTGGCAGTTTAATACAAGAAATGTATTTCTAATTGTAGATAATACCTGATAATAGTGTTACAATAAGCAAAAAGTTGTGATAGGAATCATAGTAAAAATAAGATAAATTTTATTTTATTTAGAATGTTTAGGATTATAGTTGGGGTAATAAGAGTTGGGGGATGGAGACGGATACGGTAAACGAAAAACTTGTATGATAAGCGTGTTATAGCATGGTTGATACTATCAATTATAAAACATTAACCATTAGTCCTTTTTTTAATTCTAATTGCAAAGCGAATTTCTTATGGAATAATAGAGAGAATCCAATTTTAGAAAAAATAAAGCATGAATACTCATTTAGTAAAATATGCATATTAGATTTGTGTATATGATGAAAAGTGATTAATCTAAACTTAGAATAAAACATATGAAATATCTTGATTAGATTATTATCCTAATTATAATATTAGTTAGAAAATCATATTTCGACAAATATAAGCCTATTCTATTGCATGTTTATTAAAGATATTGATTACTTACTGAAAAATAAATTAGATAAACATAAAAGGGGAATGGTGTTATGATATCTGATTTATTAATGAGCATAGTATCAAGTAAACTATACGAAGAGTTGGAGAAATTTATTGATAACCAGTCTTTGAAAAAACTAAAGAAAATTTTAAATCAGAAAATAAATGAATTTGTAAAAAAAAGTGATGGTACTATTATAGTGAGTCCCCAGTTTACTAATTATATTAATAATTATCATGTTCCATCTAAGATAGTGAAACATGTATTGCGACCAAATATTTCCGAACTCCCAAAAGATATATTTATAGATAATATGTGTGAAAATATTATTACATATTGTAAAGAAAATGGATACGAACCAAAGGTAACCGACAAAAATACATTAAAGGATTTTGCTGAAATAATTTATTCTACTGTAGAAGATTTCGCAAGAAATAAGGTTAGTCTAGATGATAGTTATCTAATGTATACCACTATACAAGCAAAGGCAAATACAGATTTAAAATTGACAAATATAGACTTACAACAGCAAGAAACAAATAATGTATTACACCAGATAAGAGACGTTATTTGTGGTAATAAAATACTTCCAAAACTAACAGATGAATGGTTTAAAGAACAGAACCAAATTGCTATAAAGAATTTAGGTGATAGATATTTGCCTGAAATAAACGTACCTCTTGAAATAAGCGATATTTTTGAAGTTATTGCTAGAAGCAACAAATTTAGGGAGAAGTTTATTAACAATGCTAATGAAGTACTTGTTTCACTTAACAACCTAAGAGAAGATAAGATAAGAGTATATATAAGAGAATTAAACGAAATAATTTGTAAAATTCCATTTAACAGTGTGGATTATTTTGATTTTAATACTATGACTAGTTTATTAGATAGAATTACTGCTGAAATAAAAAACATAGAGAAAGACATTATACAGAATAATGTGTCTGATAATTATAAACTATATAAAATTTACCAAGCGTATAATAGTATTGATAACTTTATAGATTATCTAGAAAGTAAAGAAATTGAACTTTTTAATAATCCAATATTACTAATTCAAGGTGAAGGTGGCATCGGAAAGTCACATTTAATAGCGGATATTGTAAATAAAAGATGTGAAGAAAATATGAAATCAATTTTGTTATTAGGACAGCAGTTTAACGCTTTTGAAGAACCTTGGAAGCAGATATCTAATCTCCTTGGATTAAATGCATCTGCTGATGAATTGTTGGAGAGTTTAAACATTATAGGGGAAAATCAAAAATCAAGACTAATAATCTTTATTGATGCAATTAATGAGGGCGGAGGAAAGGATTTATGGCCAAATTATTTGGCTGGATTTATAGAAAAAATAAAAAAATATGAATATTTAGGTCTTGTATTGTCTATAAGAACAACATACTTTAATGCAATAATTGGCGATAACAGATATCTAAATGATTCATTAGTAAAAATTACTCATTATGGATTCAGAAATGTGGAATATGTCGCAATCAAAAAATTCTTTGAATTTTATAAGATACCACAACCCAATGTGCCACTAATGAATCCAGAGTTTAGTAATCCTTTATTTTTGCTTTTGTTCTGTAAAAGTTTTGCAAACGAAATACGTTCTATTTCAGATATTTCTATAAGCACAGTATTTGACAATTACATAAAAAAAATCAATTATAATTTATCTAGGAAATATAACTATTATGAATCTATACCTTTTGTTCAAAGTGTTGTTAAAGAGATTATAAAATATAGAATTTCAAATAATTGTTTTAATAACTATATAAAAATTGAAAAAATTATTGACCTGATAATAAAAGTGCAAAAGGAATATAACATACAAGGTAATGTTATTGAGGGATTGATTTCAGAAGGTATACTAACGAAAAATATTTTATACGACGGTGAAGAGTATATCTATATTACATATGAGAAATTGGAAGAACATTTGATGGCTTCTTACATAATGGAAAATTTTTCTATAGATGATATTAGAGAATTAATAAGAGATGAAAAAGTAAGGAATAGACAAGGGATAATAGAAGCGCTGGCTATACAAGCACCGGAAAAAATAAATATGGAAATATACGAGTTGTTTACTGATAGTGCTGACAGTTATGATATAATAATGGCATTCATAAATAGTCTTTATTGGAGGAACAAAGATTCAATAAACAATAAGGTAAATGAATATATAGAAAGGAGTGTTTGTAAATACGAAGAAACATTTAAAGAATTTTGGAATACTATAATTTTGCTTTCTATTCGACCTAAACATCCTTTTAATGCCAAATATTCATTTGGGATTCTATATTCAATTCCAATGCCTGATAGAGATGCAATATTCATACCATTATTCAATGAAATGTATAATGATAATATGTCATCTATCAATAGGCTTATCGACTGGGCTATGTTAGATGAAGATAAAGACCAAATAAGTGATGATGTCATAGAATGCGCAGCAGTTATGTTATCTTGGTTTTTGTGTACATCCAATAGGGAGTTTAGAGATTGTTGTACTAAAGCAATAATAAATCTCTTGACACATAGAAGTAAACTTGTAATAAATCTTTTGAATATGTTTAAAGATATTGATGACCCTTATATAAAAGAGAGAATATATGCAATTGCCTATGGTTGTGCTGTAAGAGAAAATGATTTGGGAAATTTAAAACAACTATCACTTTTTGTATATAATAATATATTTAATAAGGACGAGGTATATCCACATATTCTTTTGAGAGATTATGCAAGAAATATTATAGAATATGCTATTTATAAAGGTGTTGAATTAAACATTGAAATAAACAAAATAAAACCCCCTTATAAAAGTATTTTCCCTTCAGTACCAACAGATGAAGACATAAAAAAGTATAGGTTAGATTATAAGAGTGAAAATTTTAAGGAGTATTATTGGTCCCAAAACCGTATTTTAGACTCAATGAAAGTAGAATCCTCAAGAGAAGGTGAACCTGGTGGATACGGTGATTTCGGAAGATATATATTCCAATCATATTTTTATAGTTGGAGACAATTACATCCCATGGATTTAAAGAATATTGCAATTAAAAGAATTTTTGATATGGGATACAATGTAGAGAAACATGGGAAATATGATTATGAAATATTAAGGAGAAACTATAGCAGATTTTCCGTATCAAATGAACGTATAGGGAAAAAGTACCAGTGGATAGCATTACATGAATTAGCAGCACAAGTTTCTGATAATTATAAAATGGTTGCCCCTTGGAGTTGGGGAAATGAAGAACTAATTTATTGCCCAGGCTCATTTGAACCAGATATTCGCGATATCGACCCTACGGTAATAATTAAAAAAAATAAGGCAAAACCTAGAATTGTTATTAATGTAAACCAAATTTATAATAATTTTGATATAGAAAATGAATTGTGGTTAAAAGATTTTTCTGATGTACCTAATATTGCGCAGTTAATAAATTTACCCATAGAAAGAAACAGGTGGTTATTATTAGAGGGGATTTATGATTGGACTGAACCAGTAGGAATTGGGCAAGAAAAATACGATTATCCACGGAAAAATTTTTGGATAATGATAAAAAGTTATATAGTAAAGTCAGAAGAATTTGATAGCATAATTGAGCAACTTAAAAATGTAAACTTCATGGGGAGATGGATGCCAGAATGTCCAGATAGAACACCACTGTTTAATAGAGAATATTACTATTCAACAGCATATGATTTTTTTAAAAAGGACTATTATAATGGTGTTAAATGGAGAGAAATTAATGAAAAGGGTACACATAATATTTTAGGTAAAGTTATGATACCAGTTGAGAGGTATTTTCGTAGTGGAGGGGAGGATTATTCTGAAAAAGATGGGTTTGGATGGTATAAGCCTTGTGAAGAGATTTTTAAGGATTTAGGACTAAAGTACGGTGACGAAAACTCAGCATTATATGATGAAGATAATAATTTAATTTGCTTTGACACAATAGAATTATGTAACGAAAAATTAGGTTTTCTTATAAATAAGGATTCTTTGTTTAAGTTTTTAAACAAAAATGATTATAAAATTTTTTGGACTGTATTAGGAGAAAAAAGAATACTTGGTGATATTTGGGTAAACAAACAAGTTTATTCTACACCAACTTTTTCAGGGGTATATTATATGACTGACTCAGGGCTGGTTGGGAATATAACTAAGTTTGATGAATGATATATAAAATTTAGAAATGAGAAGTTAACTATTATTAGACTTTTTTAATTGTCTATATTTGACTAAAATAAACTTTAGTAAATATAATTAAGTTATATCAGCAAAAAGTAAAGTTTGTTTCAAAATCCTGCAGTAGGCACAGTAACAATCCTGTTCTGTAGCAGGATTTTGCTTTCTGAGAAAGAGAATAACTAAAAGTTGCTCTAACAGCATAAGTTCTATCTAAAAAACAAAATGATAAAAATTTATGTGAGGTTAATTTGATGCTCATACTTTTTAAACATGGAAATTCTTAATACTTTATCCTTGCTTCTTATACCATAATTAACAATTTAAGTTTAATTTGTTAAAAAAATTATACTTGCTATGGCAGAAATTTATTTGACTTTTACATAAAAGGAAGAAAATAAGTAAATGAAAAATAAACTAGAAAAACATTTTATGTGACTATTATTCCAGAGAAAAACAAACTAAAATTAAATGGTGAACAACAAAGGAGGAGTTTATCTAAAATGGATATTTATAAGCAACTATCAGAAAAAGGGAACCAAATTTTTTTATTTCCCGATGAAGAGTATCCTGCATGGAATATTATCCAAGGAGTTAAAATCAAAGGCTTCCAAAAAACCCAGTTTGCTTTTAATACTAATACAGTGAGAAAATTAGAAAGAATTAACAAAGCAAAATTAGTACCAGGTCCTAAAAAACTGGCACAAGAATTCTTTTGCCTTAACATGGAACAGATTTTACAAAAATTAAAAGGAATAAAAGAAGGGGATAAACAGGCATTTGACAAATTATCTGAAGAAGTAAGTATACAATTAAGAGAATCTCTTAGCAAGAATGTCATTCCTGAAAGATTGGAAGTTTATAACTTGGTACGGAAAATAGTCGATTTGACATTTGAACATATCACTGCTATGGCTGAAGAATTAAAAGGCTACAGGCACATATTGGTGCCATTATTAAATGTTCCGTTAGATGGATGGATATTAAATTCAAATATTATTTTTAATAAAGAAGAAAAGAAAAAATTAGGTATTAGTAAAGGAAATGGAAACGCAAGACCAGGTATGGGATGTATTAAAAATTTAGAAAAGTACCAAGAAATACAAGCATTTATATACGAAAAAGCAAAAAATATCAGCAAGAATGGCGGTTATACCTTTTATCCAATATATTTTGATTTATTATGGAACAATAGATATGAAAGAAACGGAGGAAACCTCTTCAAAACCAATCCTAAATAACTCTAAAAATAAAACCCCATACTTTTAAAAAGCAATGGGGTTTTTGTGTTATTGCTTGTCTTGAACCTCATCTTGTTCGTTTTCTATTTCCACTTCACCTACACTTTCGCTTTCTTCAATCTTTCAAATCTCATCTAAAGAAAATTTGAAAGTCCTACTTTCTACTCTGTAATCTCTCCTTAGTATTTTTGAAAAAGACAAGCCATTTTCCTTCCTCAGACCGACTATAGCACAAGTTTTAAAATAATACAATAAAATATAATAGGCTAATTTATATGCTCTTATTTTTAAATCCTTGCAAATTGCAATGTACTTAAAGAGTATATTAGGCTATATCTCTAAGAGTTTGTATGCCAGCAAATTTGTCGTTTCCCATACTTAATTGTTTTTTGCAATGAAAGTACTCTTGCTTATACGTTGTTTCAAATTACTTCCATTTAATTAAGATTCAAATATTTCTGTTTCTCTTAGTCCAATTTAGTATGTCTTTTCCTTATTATTCATACGTTTTCTTCTATTTTGAGTTCTAATTCTGCGAGTTTTTTATAAATATGCCATCATGCTTAAAAACTCATTATTTAGCCAACTCCTCCAAGGCTTCCTTGTTTTCATCTATTACTACATCCATAAGATTCTCTAATTCTTTTCTTTCTTTTTCTCTGATAAATTCAACAAAATCGAGAACCTCTATTTTCCCTTTATCACTGTTCAAAAACTTTTATTAATTTATCCACAAGATTCATTGGATATTCCACCTCACTTTACGTCTATTAATATTATATATTCTCATCATAAAACTTTCTAGAGAAAACATCAAAGAATTGCATTATTTCAGAAAAGATGCATGAAAATACTAATAAAGTAAGGCTGTTTTCTATACAGTCTTAGATATCTTTGTAAGAAATACTTTCTTGTTTCCTTTTTCTTTCAAAGTGAATTAGAGAAATGTGGAAAAAATAAAGTATACTTACCTGTAATTTCTATACGAAAGATATTACCATTCACATAGAAAACAAGATAGAGCATTAATACTTTAGTGGGGTAAAAGAGAAGGGGGACTTTTATTAATTATTTGAACAAATAAGTTTTCCTTTTACTCACTTATCCAAGTGAGTAATTTTTTACTGTAGAAATACTTGAAATAGCAAGAAGTAATTTATTAAAAGAACTACTAAAACACAAGGACAGGGGGGAATCGTTATGAATAATAGGATTTTATTA
>DATCJO010000098.1:0-3300 GCA_036562765.1 Tissierellaceae bacterium
TTAAAAGCAGACGAATTAGGAAGCAAAGTTATATTATTAGAAAAAACAGGTCAAATCGGTGGAGAAATCGTTGTAAGTGGCGGCAACCAAGTAGTTATGGGTTCAGAATTACAAAAACAAGCTGGCGTAACTAATGACACAGTTGAAAGCATGGTTAATGACTTTATGAAAAATGGTGCAAACCTAAATGACAAAAAAATGTTGACTTTATTTGCTAAAAATGTAGGTAGAGCAACCGATTGGATGAATCAATATGTTGGAGTCCAATATGATATGGAAGGCGGACTACATAAATTAGCAGAATATCAATATGATCGTGAGCTTGCGTATAAAAATGGCGGCCCAGGATTTGCTAGAAGTGCCCTTGAAAAAATACAATCTTCAAATATCGAACTTTATTTAAATACTAAAGCAACTGAGCTTAAAGTTGATGAAAAAGGCAATGTTATAGGAGTTCTTGCAGAAGATAAATATGGAAACACCTATGATATCACTGCTAAGGCAGTAGTACTTGCTACAGGCGGATATGGTGCTAATAAAGAACTTCTATCCGAAGATTTAGCAAATGCTCTATTCTATGGACGTTCAACTGCTACTGGAGATGGCCATATAATGGCTAAAAAAGTTAATGCTAAATTCCAATTAATGGATTACGGCAAAAGATATCCAAATGGTATAGAAGTTTCACCGGGTATAGCTAAGTCTACAATTGCTGGAAATATTGTTGCATTCAACGAACACAGTGCAATTCTTATAAACAAGGAAGGTAAACGTGTTGTAAATGAAAAGGCTTCCAACCGTACTATACTCGAAACTCTAGTTCAACAAACTGATCAAATGCTATATCTTTTAATGGATCAAACAACATTTGATGCTTGGAAAGCAAAACTTGGTCCTGCAGGTATATCCGAATCTGATATCAATAGCTGGTTAGAAAAGAATGGCAGTACTACTCCATATTTCATGACTGGCAAAACAATAAAGGAATTAGCAGAAGTATCAGGAATTCCTGAAGAAACTTTACAAAATACTATTGATACTTACAATAGTTATGTTAGAGAAGGAGAAGATAAAGAATTTGGCCGTCCAAAGGAATTTATGAACGCTGAAATTGGCGAAGGTCCATACTACTTAGTTGAACAAAAACCACGTTTTGCAACTACCATGGGCGGTGTAGTATTAAACGAAAATATGCAAGTTATCAATATTAATGACGAACCAATTCCAGGTTTATTTGCCGCTGGAGAATTAGCTAATGGAGTAATGGGGGACGATTCTCCATCAGGTGCTAATAACGCATGGGCAATCACATCAGGAATGTTAGCTGGTGAAGCAGCTGCTAACTTTATAAAACAATAATTATCAACATAGCCTGAATTCTATTATCTTAAGAATTCAGGCTATGTTCTTTTTCTTCTTCTTTTAATTTCATCTTCCTTAAGCCTTTCTTCCAGAGGAAGCCAATCAATCCTGAGCTTATCCATAAGGCAATCTTCAATAGGCATCCTTCCCATTTATCTTATTGTATACTAAAATATTTACATTAGATAAATCAATTATATGGTATACATAATAGTAGCTTGTACTTTTGTAGTAGGCTAGTGTAAATGATGATTGAAATTTTATCAAAAATAGAAGTAACTTTAAAAATCCTTATTAATTCGTTTTTATAATTTCTAAATATCTTTCTTCTATGGCAGGAACGAAAAATAATCCATATAACTTTAAATCATAATCATCATTAAAATCATAATATCTGGTATCCCTTAAATCTAAATATACCTCATATGCTGGAAGTATTTCCTCATTTACTGGTACCCAATAATATGTTAATTCAATGCTCATTATATCTGACAGCTCAATATCTCTATCATATTCAATAGCGCTAATATATTCCTTCCTTAATACTTTTTCTAAAGCTTCCTCTTCACTTATCAATGGATAATATCCCACTACTTCCAGTTCATTCCTTTTTGCCAACTTCTCAATTACTGTATCTTCATATTCACTTGCATCTAAAACCTTCATTAGCTGGCTGTATGTTATATTAATTATCCTTAATCCATTATTTTCAGAATTTGTTTTATCAGTATTAATATACATCCATACATAATCAGTATTATAATTTACTATTGTATCTTCCACAGTATCTTCTTGATTGAATATCTTATATGTATACATTTTATCTCCATAGATATCTCTTTCAAAAGCACACTCAAAAATTGGCTGCTCCATCTTTAATATTGATTCAAATAAATCATAATAATACTTCAAATATTTTTCATGAAGCAAATCTTCTTTTTCCTCTTCTATATTTGGCAAAGATATTTTTTCATTATTTTCTAAATCAAAAAATAACCTTATTTCATCTATGGAAGGCTCAATTGTAACTACTGGTTCTAATTTATTTGGAAAATATATGATATATGAGCTGCCTAAATTTTCACACTCATAATAAGTAGAATCAATTCCTATTTTTTCAGCAACTATCAAGCTCACTTCAACTGCTTCTTCTTCATTTAGGTATTCCACTGGACCTTCGTGGTATTTAAGATTGTAATCCTTATTTTTAAATACAGGTAGTACCCTTATATCTTTATTGCTCAACCAAGGATTTTTTGTTTTATATTCTGATGGCTCTTTTAAAAATATAGCAGGTATCCCCTGAGTTTCCATAAGCTTGAAACTAATCTTTTTTAAATTATCACTAACACTGTAATTTTTTACTACCATTGGTTTATAAGTACTTGGCAGTTCTTCATCTATTTGTTTATCGCTACTTACAACTTGTTTATCTTTATTCAATTCATTTTTTAAACTGGTTTCATTGGAAATAGGTTTGCAGCTAATTAAAGTTAAAACTAGAACTAAGCAAACTATAATAATCCTTTTCATCATTATCCTCCTAAATATAAAATATCCTAGCAATATCATAACATAAGTATTTTGATTTTTAAATTTATATACTTCACATTACACATGTATCTACATCTAAAGGCATTCAATTAAATAAAATAGAATGGGATCATAATTGATCCCATTCCAATACTTATTTAAACCTAAATCCCCCTTTGAAATTCTAAAACAAATTATAGTTTTACCTTTACATCAAATGATTTAAGTATTTCTAATACTTTTTCTTCACCTAGTTTTGTTTCGTCACATAGGAATTTTACATCTTCTCCTGTTATTTCATATATATCCTTCTTTACTGTTGTATTCCTTATATAGTCGTGTCTTAATTTCATCATGTCTATATCTTTTAGATATATTTGGTCTATCCTTTCTGGTATTACTATG
>DATCJO010000099.1:0-1999 GCA_036562765.1 Tissierellaceae bacterium
GACACTAGACTTTATTATTGTAACAGCAGATATTATGACCCAGAAATTGGCAGATGGATTAATGCGGATGATATTGGTTATCTTGATTTAGAAAATATTGGCGGGCTTAATCTTTATTGCTATTGCATGAACAATCCGATAATGATGTCGGATCCTGAGGGCAATTTACCGAAATGGGCAAAATGGGTAATTGGCGGGGCTTTAGTTGTAGGAGCAATTGCTCTTACTATTTGTACAGCTGGAACAGCCTCGGTTGCAATTGCAACAGCTTTAGGTCTTAAAGCGGGAACACTTACAGCAGCAGTAGTAGGCGGAGCAATAGCTGGCGCAGCTGTAGGTGCAGTTACTGGGGCAATGATTAGTGCTGGAACACAAATTATCACAAATGGCTTTGACAATTTCAGTTGGAAAGAAGTAGGATTAGGTGCTTTAAAAGGTGGAATTGCTGGTGGGATTGCTGGAGGTTTATTTGGTGCTATACAATATGGATTGTCTGCTGGTAAGATTGCAAATGGTGTATCACGCTTGAATTCCGCTCAAACAAGATTGGATAATGCTATAAAACCATTAAGGAACGTTAAAAATCTAGCTAAAATGCCATTTAGTGGAGAAAACATAGCGAGAACTGTAGGAAAAGTTGCAAGCAATTATAATAATGCTTATTCTACTTATATTTTAGCAAAAGGAACTTATTCGATAGTAAATGCAGGTATGAAAGTAATTTATCATGTTGCTGAATTTGTAACCAGTCATTTTATTGGAAAAGGATTAGGATTGCTATTCTAGGAGGTTTGAGATGCTTATATGGAATAGTAAAAAAGTTATTTTTGAAGAAGACAAATTAATAATAAATAAGAGAAAGAAAATTGTAATTAATTACAATGAAATCGAAAAATGCTGGTATACTTATCGCACTGCAAAATCCATATTTTCTATAATATTAAATCGTGTAGGCGGTATTCTTCCGGGTTGGTTAATGATTAATCTTTCAAAAAGTCACAAAGGTTTTCAAAAAGCCTATGCAATTCGATTAAAACCTGAAGAAATAGAAAGAATACCAAAAGCATTAAAAAATAAAATAATCTTTAATAAAAGCAGTGTGCTTGAGGATTAAAATTTTATACTACTAATTAAGGTAATGGTAAATAATTAGTGGTTATACATTAAGTAAGAGGTTTTTTATTTAGGAGAAAGCGTATGGATAGATACAAAATTATTGCTATTATAGGTATTATCATAATTTCCCAAGTATTAATCAAATTAGTGTTAGTAATAAAGAAAAAAACAGAATCTTCTACTATAAATCCGAATATAATCCGACAACCTAAATCGTATTTGTATGTAGGAAATGGAGGAACAATTTTCTTTTTTGCTGCGGCAATGTTTGCTTTATTTGCTCCTGATAAAATGGTAGTCCAAAACGAAAAAAGTCATAGGATCTTGGTCATGATAGTAATGCTTTGTATTTGTATACCATACGTGTTCATCATCTTGTTTCAAGTGAATTGGAAAATTGAAATCGGAGAAGATTCATTTACTTATTCAAATCTATTCGGTAAAAAACGGACTTATCAATTTAGCGAAATCAAAGTTAAAAGATTAAGCAGATGTACTAGATTTTATCATAATGAAAAACATATTGTAGGAATCTCTTATCTTCAACCAAATTGGGATGCATTAGAAAAAGCGATTCAAAAATACAAAGCAGAATTAAGAATTAAGTAGCAAACTATAATTAGCAACGAGCGGCGACTAAGAAAAAAGTCGCCGCTTTAATTTAAATAATTAGAAGAAAAAGTGGAGGGGGCTATATTCTGAAAATATGAAAGACAGTTGTAAAACTCTCTTTTTATTAACAATAGTCTCCTCTGTAATTGATTCAATTTTAATTATCTTAACTATTAACAAATATTTGCAGAAGTTTTGACTGAGTGTTTGCTAGCCATTTCATTTATTACCATTCTATTTTTGTTGTGTTTATATTCGTTGGTTTATTGTA
>DATCJO010000113.1:0-9642 GCA_036562765.1 Tissierellaceae bacterium
AGGAGTAGCTAGAGGTAAAGCATGGGAATGGGCTAATACAAGGAAAGGCTACTGGCACATAGCCAATAGCCATATTCTTAACATAACCCTTACCAATGCTAGGTTTGAACAACAAGGATATTTAAGTTTTCTTAAATACTACCTTGAAGTTAGGGTGTAAACTATGAAACCGCCGTATACCGGGCGGTACGTACGGTGGTGTGGGAGGTCGGTAAATAAAATAATTATTTACCTCCTACCCGATTAATCTATATAACTCTTTGCCTTGCTCATAAGCTGGCTTCTTCTTAAACTTTTCAAATAGTTGTAGTAATCCTTTACTTCCTTCACAATGGAAGTATCAAGATTGTTATCCTTAAGCTCCTTTTCCATGTCCTTCAACAGGGCATTGACTTTTTTATCGCTTTCAGACTCCAGCTTGCTGCCTAGGCTCAAATACTTGCTAGCCAGGCTTAAAATGGAAACTTCACCAGACTTGTATTCCTCATATCCTGATTCAACCAGATCATTTATTTTAGTCTCGTATTCCTGTTGGAGAGCAGTTAAAACATCGTAATATTTGGTGACGATAGATTTGTATAGTTCATCTTTGGATTTATTATTAGCATTATCATCAGCACCATTATCTGTAGGTTTTTCTTTGCTTTCACTGCTTTCATCAGGTTCCTTTTCATTTTCCTCTGGTGTTTCATTAGAAACGGGTATATCTTCATTGCCTTTATTATCTTCAATATCACCTATTATCTTCTTTATAGGGTTTTCGACAACTTCAATATCCTCATCAGTATCATCTTCAGGGAGCTTATGTACATTTTCATCTTTAATCTTGTTATAGCTGGATACCATGTTGTACATAAACTTTATCTTACTGAAATTTACAGCTGTAACAATAATAATTACACCTAAAACTGCCAGAAGTATGTACTTCAAACCTTTTTTCATCTTTAGTCACCTCGATTTATGAATATTTTGTTTAATTATATCATGAAATGAAGATAAGGTGTACAGATATTTACTATTAAATACGAAGTTCCTTAAAAAGTGAAAATTTGTTTCAGATATTTACAAAATATTCATGCTATGCTATACTATAATTGTTCATTCATCGAACGAAGAAAGAGAGAGGAAATATGAAATTCTTTAGCCCCACGAATATATATAAGGAACTTATGCTATTACAGGAAATTGAAAAAAAGCCTAACAGTACTCAAAAAGACCTGGCAAGTATCATAGGGGCTGCAGCTTCTATGGTTAATGTGTACATAAATGAATTAGAGGAAAAGGGCTATTTAAAAAGAGAATATATTTCAGCAAAAACTGTCAACTATCATATAACTCCTCAAGGTATAAAAAGAAAGAACTACCTGCTTATTACATATATGAGGGAACTTCTTGACCTTTATAGGCTGGCAAAGAATGGAGTAGGGGAATTCTTAACTAAATTAATCGATAAGGGTTATAAAAACATACTTCTATACGGTGCAGGAGAGGTAGCAGAAACTATAATAGGAGTAATACGGGACAAGGATTATTCTTCATTGAATGTAGTAGCCATAGTAGACGATGATGAAAATAAACAAGGTAAGGAGTTTATGGGATATAAGGTTATACCAAGTGAGGATATAATGAAATGTGACCATGATGCTATTGTGATTACTTCGTATACATTTGAGGAGGATATTATGAATAGGTTGAAAGAAGTAGGATATCCCTTGGATAAAGTAGAGAGATGGATAGGCTATACTAAATAGGACAATTAAATTCCGAACAATGGTATAATATAAATATAAAACTTTGGGAGGAATTTAAATGGCAAAACGATATGAAGAGGAATTCAAAAAACAAATAGTTGCACTATATAATAATGGTAAATCTTTGGCAGATCTTAATAGAGAATATGGAATTGCAAAATCAACTATTAAAGTATGGGTAGAAAGATATAATGACTCAGGATCCTTCAATGTAAATGATAACAGATCCGAAGAGGAAAAGGAGTTAATTAGACTAAGGAAAAAAGTAAAGCAACTTGAAATGGAGAATGATATTTTAAAGCAGGCAGCGTTAATACTAGGCAAAAAATAGACCTGATTATCTCTAATAGATATAAATACAGTATTAACGCAATGTGTAAATTTCTTAAGGTCCATAGAAGTCTTGTGTATTATCGCTTAAAAAAGAGAAAAGAAGATAAAAATAATTCTAAAGCAGAAACAAAACTAGAAAATGCTGTAATTAGGATATTTAGAGAAAGTAGAAATAATTATGGAACCAGAAAAATTAAAAGACAATTGCAACGAGAAGGAATTATTGCTTCCAGGCGGAAAATAGGCCAAATTATGAAAAAATATTCACTGGTATCAAATTATACTGTAGCTCAATATAAAATAAGAAAAAGCAAATGTAATGAAGATGAAATAGAAAATATAGTAAATAGAGAATTTAATAATAGAAAAAAACTAGAAGTAGTAGTTAGTGACCTTACCTATGTGAGGGTTAATAAAAGATGGTGCTATATATGTACCCTACTCGATTTACACAATAAAGAAATTATAGGATATTCTGTTGGAGAAAATAAGGATGCACAGCTTGTATATCAGGCATTCCTTACTTGTAGATATCCTTTATCTGAAATAGAAATATTTCATACAGACAGAGGTAATGAATTTAAAAATAAATTAATAGATGAAGTAGTTACTACTTTTGAAATTAAAAGGTCATTAAGCGCTAAAGGCTGTCCTTATGATAATTCACCAGCAGAAACCTTTAACCATATATTAAAAACTGAATGTATAAAGGGCAAAAAATTTGGTAGTTTAAAAGAATTAGAGATTGAATTAATGGATTATATAAATTGGTACAATAACCATAGATTACATGGCTCATTAGGTTATCTAACACCTATGGAATACAAGGAAAAACAACTAAGTTTAAATGGTTCTAAGGATAAAATTTCCTGTGAATTTGCATCTGTTTAAAAAGATTATTTTTTGGTTCTGTCAAGGGCGAGCGATAGCTAGTTCATTTACCCTTGACTGGACCAAATAAATAATCTTATAATTGCAAACAAATTCATGGGGATTTATATAAATTGTTCGGTAAAAATATGTCCAAAAAAGTGTTGACATATCAGAATCACAAAATACCAGTAGACGTATAAAAAGTGCAATAAAAATCAAGTCTTCAAAAGGATATTTTACAGGATCTATTCCACCTTATGGTTATTATTTAAAAGACGGCAAATTATACAAACGTAATGATAATACACCTGAAATCGTTCAAAGAATTTTTAAAGAATACTTAAATGGAAAAGGATTTGATGCAATTGCAAAAGAATTATATGAAGAAGGAATTCCTACCCCATCCCAAATTGCAGGTAAATCAAATGGTAGTGATAAATGGCATGGTTCTACCGTTAGAGCAATATTACAAAATCCTCATTATATTGGAGACCTTGTTCAAGGAAGAAGTGAAACCACAAGTGTAACCTCAAATAAAAGAAAATATAAATCTGAGAATGAATATATAATTATAAAAAATACTCACGAACCTATTATATCACGCGAAGATTTTTTGGCAGTTCAACAATTAATAAAATCACGAAGAAGAATACGTCCTCAACAACAAATTCATTTATTTACAAATATACTTTATTGTGCAGATTGTGGTCATGGCATGCATTATAAAAAGAATAGAAGAGGTTATGTATGTGGTTCATACAATAAACATGGTAGCAAAGCATGTAGTGAACATATAGTTAGAGAAGATGAATTAAAAACTATTATACTAAATGATATTAAAAGTTTACTATCAAAACTGGATAATGAAAAATTCATTAAAAACATTGAATTAAAAGTAAAAAATCAAATAGATAAATTAGAAAAGCAAATCAAGAATTATAAAAAAGAAATAGAAAATTTAAAAGTAAGAAAAAGTAAAGCTCTTAATAAATTTATAAATGAAGAAATAAGCAAAGAAGACTATGACATGTTTATATCTGAAATAAATCAGAAAATTAATGATTTAACTAAACTTTTTGAAAAAAACCAAACATTAATAAATGATATTTCTAAAAACTTTTCACTCGAAGACTTAAATAATTTAAAAAACATGATAATAAATATAAAAGAACTGACTCCTGATATATTAAATAGATTTGTAGAAAGAATAGAAATAAAAGCAGATGGAACCCCAAAAATCTATTATCGATTTTCGGGGTCATCTGTTTATTTTTCAGCTTTTTCTATCAACGCACAGCACTCCACATGCGCTGTATGAGGGAACATATCTACAGGCTGTACTTCCATAACCCTATACCCATTTTCCACTAAATATTTAACATCCCTTGCCATTGTAGAAGGATTGCAGGAGACATATACTATTTTTTCTGGTAACATCTTAACTAATGCTTCTAAAACTCCCCTTTCACAGCCTTTCCTTGGAGGGTCTAATACAACTTTGTTACTTTCTATCCCTGATTTTACAAGTTTAGGCAATACTTCTTCTACTTTTCCAACCATAAATTCAGCATTGTGTATATCATTGACCAAAGCATTATTTTTAGCATCTTCTATTGCTTCTTTTACAATTTCAATTCCATATACTTTTTTCACATGAGGAGCTATAAATAAAGAAATAGTTCCTATTCCGCAGTATAAGTCGCAAACTATATCATTAGCTTCTAAATTCAAATATTCAACAGCCTTTTTATACAAAACTTCAGTTTGAATTCTATTTACTTGGAAAAATGAATTGGGAGATAAATAAAACTTATAATCACCTATATAATCAATCAATTTCTCTCTACCATAAAGCAATCTGTATTCCCTGCCATATACAATAGGAGAATTCGATTTATTAATATTTTGATAAATGCTAACTACCTTTTCCTGTATCAATTCATCTATTAATTCTTTAGAATAAGGCAGTTTATCTGTGCCAGTAACTAATATTACCATTACCTCATTGTCTTTATTAGTCCTAATTCCAATATGGCGGAGGATACCTTTTTTAGCTCTCTTGTCAAAAGGCATAATGCTGTATTTTCTCATCCAATCCCTTATAATATTAATGACTTTATTCCCAACTTCAGGCTGCAAAATAGTGCCTTTCATATCTACTATTTCGTTAGTATTTAATTCATAAAATCCTAAAACTATTTTCCCATTCCTTTCTCCCACAGGAATTTGGACATGATTCCTATATCTAAATGGATATTCCATTCCTATTGTATCCTTAATTACAACATCATCTAATCCAGCTATTTTGTATAAATCCATCTTTACCTTATGCTTTTTCCACTCAAGCTGTTTTGTATAATTATATTCAATTAATGGTATCCCCCCTCTTGCCTCTGTAACTTCAAAATCCAGTTTAACTCTATCTATTGAAGGCTCAATAATTTTCACAACTGAGCCTAAAGCAAAGCTTTTTTTGACTTCATCAATCTTTGCTACAACTTTATCGCCAATTAAACCTCCACATACAAATATGGGTATATTATCGATTTTCATTACTCCATTGCCCTCATGAGTAAAGTCTATTATTTCTCCTTTTACTGTATCTCCCACTCTTATATTCATTGCAACCTCCGTTTTTCTCCCTAATTATGTTTGTCAAAAATAAATACCCTTTCGAAAAGGGTATTTATTCAACCACAACTGCTGTACCAGACGCAGTTACCATTAGCATATTTCCGCCTTGCCCAAGCACTTCATAATCAATTCTTACTCCAACAACAGCATTGGCACCCATACTCCTGGCTCTTGATTCCATTTCACGAATCGCACTTTCTCTTGCTTCTATAAGCTCGCCTTCATAGCTTGCAGAACGCCCTCCAAAGAAATTAGATAAGCTTGCTGCAAAGTCTTTTAGGAAATTTACCCCTGCTATTACTTCCCCAAAAACTATGCCTTTATACTCAACTATTTTCTTTCCTTCAATAGTATGAGTAGTTGTTGTAATCATAAAAATCCCCCTTTATTTTAACATTTCTTGAATCTTATCTTCTATATATTCATTTAAAGGTTTACCAGAAATATTTACTTTTGTCTCATCCATGAAGTCTACCATTAATCTGAAAAAGTTAATTACAAGTTTATTCCCATCTATATAATACTCTTCTTCATTACCAGGTATGAAAATCACTTCAATTTCGTCAAATTTAGTATCTCCAATGTATTTTTCCTTAATATAATCTAGGTTTAAAGTTTTTATAGGTTTAATCATATTGTTCATATTCCCTAAATCTTCTAGCATCCACATGTTGTAATTCCAGAACTTTCTTTCCTTCTTTGTTGCATCGCTCAGTAATTCCCTGTTAGATATTGCAGAAAGCACTTTTCTAACAGATTCCTTGCTAAATTCAGGTCCGTAAAGATATTTCATTTCATCTTTTTCTGCAACATCTGTCATATAAAATTCAGATACTTTTTCCTTTTCAGCAACTGATTGCCAGAAAAATAGCATCATTTCCACAACGTCGTAATTTACTTTAATGGTCTTTATCAACTTCTTCATCTCCTTAGTTTATTTTAATTTTATACCTAAGCTGTCAATATCAATTTTTCCTTCTTTGTATAGCCTTCCTATAGCCCTTTTAAATCCAGATTTGCTCATATTTAATTCATCTCTTATTATTTCAGCTGGAGTGTCATCATTAAATGGGAGAAAACCTCCATTTTCCTTTAACTTTTCTAAGATGATTTCTTTATCTATATCCATCTGAACATGTTTTACTTCTCTAAGGCTTAAATCAAGTTTTCCATCTTCCTTAACATTACTTACTCTAGCTTCTATGACATCTCCCACTTCATATACACCAAGTAAATCTTTCTTTGCAATTAAACCTTCATATTTATTGTCTACTGCCACGAAGGCTCCAATATCCCTGTTGATATTGTAAATAGTTCCTTTTACCTTATCGCCTTTTTTGTATGGAGAATCTGTCCTTAACATATCTTTAATTTTCATAGTAGCACAGATTCTGTCTGACTTATCTACATATATGCCTACTAAATATGATTTTCCTCTCTCAACATGCCCTATGGTTTCACTAAAAGGTAGAAATAAATCTTTATCTAGTCCCCAATCCAAAAAATATCCAAACTTTGTCTGATTTACAACCTTTAAATAGGCTATTTCTCCAACTTGAGCCTTTGGCATCTTAGTAGTAGCCACTCTTCTGCCTTTAGGATCATCATAGACCATTACTTTAATCTTATCTCCTACTTTTATGCCTTGAGGCAGTTCCTTTCGTGGAAGTAAAACATCACCTTCTTCTTTGCTTTCATCTACCAAATAAGCACCAGCAAGTGTTATCTTGTTGACTTTCAACTCTTGTACTTTACCTAATTCAATCATTCTTATTCCTCCAATTGTAATTCTTTTAATATTTTACCACAATATACATATTTTATCTTTAATATTTTGACTTTTTTACATTTAAATCAATAATATGGACTCAAAAATATTTTGTATCAATTTTATATTCACAATGCATAATTCCATAAACAGAGTTAATCAAAATAAAAAAGGATGGAATGACATCCATCCTCTTACTTATATACTTCATTTTCAAGTTTTTCTAAAACTTCCAAGGCTTCATCAGGCAATCTATCCCTGCCACCTTTATAAGTTTCCATTTGTTTTAAGAAATCTTTTCTATATTTTATACTGTTAATCCACATTTGCTTATATTCTTCAGATTCCATATTTGGTATAAAACCTTCTACTTCCATGTATTCCAAATCAGAAAAGTTGCCCAGTTTTTTGAATTCTGCTTGCCCTGTTGCTATATTTTCAAGTATATTTAAAGTAACTTCTTTTGGTATTTTCTTGTTTATGAAATGCCCTGTATTAAAAATATAACAGCTTACATTTCTCTTTTCAAACAATTCCTTGAACTTTTCGTAATCATTTATCAGTGGATAAGTCCTAAATGGGTTGGCATAAGGCTCAATAACCAAGGCATTTATATCTACGCCTTTTTCCAGCCTTTCCGCAGATGTCCTCTTTGTCGCCAATGTTGCTCCCATTACAGACGCAAGTACTGGATTATTAATCTTCAATACTGGTGGAAGGGTACTGTCCTTCATTAACCAGATAATAGAATCTACTGGCTCATCTATTTTATCTACTCTATTTTCCGTCCAAAGCCTTGATTTTACTGCTCTTCCATTTCCATTTCTAATATCTTCTGTTACTATTACCTTCTTGCCTTCTTCATCTAAAGTAACACCGCAATTTTGAACTGTTAATAAGTATTTATTGGCAGGATGTCCTGTTGGATAATCCTGAGTTTTATCAAAGTATGCAGGCTCTAAAGCTACTGTAGAACCATCTTCTGTGGATATAACATAGGCATCATCATGTAAAATGGTTATGTCATACTTCCCACCATGCCTTTCATGTGTTAAAGTCGACTTTCCGGAGCCTGAAAGTCCAAACACTCCCACTGTATAAGTCCTTCCATTACCTAAATTGTATCTTTTTAATCCTCCATGGCAAGAAGCAAATCCATTTCTATTGGCTATGCCCCAAGCTAAGGTTAGTGTTCCCTTTTTATGCTCCCCAAAATATCTCATTCCGCATAACAAAGCACAGTTATGCTCAGGATCAAATAATGCTAATCCCTTTGGATGAGTTGGTGGTATATAATCAGGGTCGGATAAGATGTAAATATCTCCTTCTGGAAGTTTTCTGGAGTTTTTGTACATCATTGTATATTTTTCATTTATATATTGAAAGTTCAATAACCAACTGTACAAAGTATTTTCATATCCTTCAGGTATAAGCAAGTGGGCTTTTACCATGAAATCTTCATGTAAACCTATGTAGGCTTCTGCATGATATAGTTTCTTATATCTAGTATTAAATACAGCTTCTCTTGCAATACCAGCATAAGTATTTTCATCGACATTTGATTCGCCAATAATGACTCTTGCACCTGCAAATCTTCCTGTTACTTCGCCATCGTTAAACAATAGCACCTTTGCATCTTTGTCTAGCCCTATTTCTTCTGGCTTATATACTGGCATGTCTGTTATTATGGTTCCAGGAGAATTTGCTGCTAATTTATATGCTTCTGTAAGGGATAATATTTTCTCTACATTGTTCCCATAAAATGCTGTTTCGATAGTTGTTCTAATAGGTGAAAAAATTGGATTTTTCTTTCCTATCTCTTCTATTTTATAATTTGATATAGTTGACATTTTATGCCTCCTTGAATAATTATAAATATACACACAACACATACAATTATAACAAATATATACTATTTTTTAAAGTATAATATAATATTATTAAAAATTTAAATAAATGTGACATACTATTTATTTTTTTGTTAGTTTTTTTAATATAGAATAAAGTAAACTAAATCAAACATAAAAAAAGGTTCTATAATAAATGTTGGGGTGTAAATAAAATGCATCTCACTTTATCCTTTTTTGCAAAAAATAAAAGCACTTGTGAAATAAATCTGCTAAAATGTAGGTACCCAAATTAACTACACATAGAAAGGAGATTTATTCACAAGTGCAATACTATTTTATCAATAATTTACTAAATTTAAAAGATGTAATTATAAATAAAATTTCTAACGAGGATAATTCTATTAAAATCTATATCTCTACTAAACCTAAAGAG
>DATCJO010000115.1:0-1719 GCA_036562765.1 Tissierellaceae bacterium
ATATGGAAAAAGTGAAGGTTAGAAAGAAAATACTAGATGAATATGAAGATGAGATAGTAGGTTGGTTAAGAGATTTTCCAGACATGAGTGCAGCTCAGATTTTGGATTGGTTAAAGGAAAGATATGGAGATATTAAATGCACAGATAGGAGTGTGAGAAACTATGTAAGATACATAAGAGATAAATATGATATTCCAAAGGTTGTATCTAAAAGACAACATGAAGCAGTGCAAGAACTTCCAATGGGCTATCAGGCACAAGTTGATTTTGGACAAATATGGCTTAACAATGCAGATGGAAAAAGAGTTAAACTTTATGCCTTTGCTATGGTACTGTCTCACTCTAGAATGAAATATGCCTATTGGCAGGACAAGCCATTTACAACGAAAGATTTTATCGATGCTCATATTAAGGCCTTTGAATACTTTGGAGGTAAAACCCACGAAATAGTATATGACCAAGACAGACTATTAGCAGTTAATGAAAACTATGGAGACATAATTTTTACAGAAGAATTTCAAAACTTTAAAGACTTTATGAAAATTAGAGTAAGAATGTGTAGAGGATATGACCCAGAAAGCAAAGGAAAAATAGAAGCAGTTGTTAAATATTTAAAGTATAATTTTGCAAAGAATAGAACTTTTGTTGATATAGACAAGTTTAATGAAGATTGTCTATTGTGGTTAGATAGAACAGGAAATGCTAATATTCATGGAACAACAAAAAAGATACCGAAAGAAGTATTCTCCCTCGAAAAGAAATACCTTCTTCCAGTATCACAAACATTTAGAAATGTACCATCTAATTCAATTTTAACCTATACAGTAAGAAAAGACAACACCATTTCGTATAAACAAAATAGATATCAAGTTCCTAAAGGGACATATGAACCAGGAAAAACAGTTGGAGTTCGTAATTTAGATGGTATTATTCAAATAATAGATAAGGATACAGGTAAAATTTTAGCAGAACATAATGAATGCACACTGAAAGGAAAATTAATACAAATTGATCATCCTGAAAGGGATAAAACTTTAAAGATAGACAAACTATATGAAAAAGCTTTAAATGTACTGAATAACACCAATGAAGCCAAGATTTTTCTCGATAGAATTAGGATTGAAAAACCAAGATACATCAGGGACCAATACAGTTTAATATGCAACACTTGTAAAAATGTAGAGAAAAAACTCATAGAAGAATCTCTTAAATATTGCATAGAAAGAGAGATATTCAGTGCTGTAAGTTTTAGAGATGCAATTGAATTTTTAGGTGAGAAATATAAGGAATTAGATAACCAAAAACTAGAAACAGCTAATAAAAACATCCCTTCTATCCCTCAAAGATATGATATTAAAACCCAAATTAGGGATACATCAGAATATGTAAAAGCATTGGAGGGATAAGATGATAGGTAAAATTGATTATATAAAAGAATATGCCAAAGAACTAAAGTTATTAAATCTGCAAAAAAAGATAGACGAGTTCATAGAACATGGAGAAAAGGAAGATTTATCATATCAAGAATTTCTTTACCAAATATTAAATGAAGAGATAATTGCTAAGGAGCAGAGGAAAAAACAAACTCGATTAAAAAATGCAGGATTTCCTGTAATAAAGACAATAGAAGAATTTGATTTTGAATTTCAAAAGTCTATCAGCAAAAGACATATAAACAGGCTTCTAGAAATGGACTGGATAGATAAGATATACAATCTT
>DATCJO010000128.1:0-2465 GCA_036562765.1 Tissierellaceae bacterium
CGTGGTGATGTGGTATACTCTTTAGTAAGAACCATAGCTGAAACCCTCCATATGTGTTAGTTTTTTGCCAACCAACATCATATCGGGTTTCACGCTATGGTTCAACTTTTTTTACTGTCGCATTTAATTTTACAATTAACCTATCATAAAATAACTACACTATATAAAGGTTGATGTTGACAGCAAGATGGTTAAAATGTATAATATATATTGTCATCGGTCAATAGATAATAAAGTTGCAGGGATGGTGGAACTGGCAGACACGCTACTTTGAGGGGGTAGTGGAGGTTCACTCCGTGCGGGTTCAAATCCCGCTCCCTGCACCAAGAAAATCAAGGTTTTCGAGGATGCCTCGAAAACTTTTTTTGTTTTATATGAAACGAATTTCTAACGAATTTCTAATTTCGGCCATGACATGAGAATAGAGGTCAAGCTTGTTGATATATTTTTCAAATGAATACCTTGGAGTGGTGATAAGCAATTAGAGGTTGAATTAGTTGAATTGGGTAAAGATGGAAAGACTAAGGTATGATTTTGTTCTTTGCTATCATAATCTTATTTAAAAAGTAAAAGCTTCTGCAGTGGTAATTTACGCCTATATTCGTGAACTAAATCTTTCCTCTCTATATTCTTTTCAAAGTAAACGTAGATGTATCAGAGATTAGGAACGATGAAATATTAAAAAATAATAAGATTGCTTCATTTCTTCAGCCATTAAGATATGCAATTTTCTCCACCTTGGAGAATAAATGTTCGATTGACAAGATAAAAAAATTTATTTTTTAAATAAAGCTACATACACAGTAATTACCATAGCGGCAATTCCGATGATAGTACTTAAAGCAATGCCCATAATCCATTTTCTATCTTCTTTAATCTCATTTCTTACTATATCGATTTTTTGTTCAATTGATTCTATTTTTTGATCTAACTTTGCATTTATAGCCAAAAATTCTTGATGCCTTTGATTGTCTCTATCACGTATTTCGCCTAAAGTTTGTTTTATCATTTGAGCTATTCTATTTTCTGTATCACGCAAAGAATTTTTTATATCATTTATATCCGAACTCAGCTTATCGATATATTTTTCTTGCCAATCCATATTTTCTTCACCTTCTTTGGTTAATGCTAATTGTTGTAATTTTTTATAAAATTGCTCTAAAGCCACAATCGTTTCATAATCAGTATACCACGGAACATCGGGCGAAGCTACCGGATACGTATACTCTCTGGTGGCTTTCCTTTTAGAAAAGATATCGGCGACATTAGTATCAGTGCCTATTTTCTGTTTAAGCATTTACTAGCACCTCTTTGATTAATTCTTCAGCGGTTTTAAAATCTATGTTCAATTTCTCCTGTATTTTTTCTGATAAATCTTTTGGTAAATAAGGTTCTTCATGATGAACATTAATATGTAAAAAAGAATCAGGTTTTCTATCTGTTAGTTCGAAGATTAATGTTAAGTTATTTTTTTTAAACGTAAATCTTATAGAAGATTGCGGAAGATAAGTAAAATTTTTTGTTGCAATTTTAATATCAAATAAATCCTTTATTTCTTCTAAGTTGGGACAAGAGAAATCAAAATTAAAACCAAAAGCGTTTATTTTCCTTCCTTCAGATGCTTTAAGCGCTTTAGACAAAATTTCTCCAAAATATGTTGGGATAGAATTGTTTATAGCCGCAGAACTTATTTGATAATGATTATTTATAACAGTTATTTCAACTGGTTTTTGTTGGTATTTTATTGTGCCAGGACTTATAGGATCAGGTTGCCAAAATACAAATGGAGTTTCCACCGGGAACATATTAATTAATTCATTTAAATTTATAGAATGTTTTCCTGGTTCAGAAAACAACACAACCAAATTTAATCCTAATAATTTGTATTCCATTACTTTACCCCCTTTAAGTTAATTTTTATTTCTCTTCTTGTTCCTCATTTTCCTCTTTACCAATAACCTCTGCAAAAATATTTTAACAAGCTGTTTTTTCCTTTTCCGAGCCCTCTTCAAGTAATGCATTAAAGTATTATCGTTATATTCGACCAGTTCACGCAAGAGTTCGTTTATTTCGTCATCGATGGTTTTCTCTAAGCGAGGTGTTGTAAAAAATTCATTATATTTATTCAATATAAACTTTGCAATTCCTGCTTTTTATGATTGTGTCTATTAAATTCTTTAGGAATAAGGAAAAGCTATTTCGAGTGGAATCAAAATTTCATTTGTATATCTAGTCTGTATGAAAATAAACACCCACAACTTAGGCTGGCGATGTTTTTATTATTTTGATGTTCATTTTTTTCTTCGTTAGTGCTAAAATTAAATAATGACTTCTAACATTTTTCTAATGGAAGCTTTGTTAAAGACCTATTTTTAAAGCTTCGGAAACCGCATCACATGAGGATTTTACGGAATATATACATTCCTATTAAACACTCTTAAAAGCCGTAGGTTTCAATGAGGGGG
>DATCJO010000138.1:0-2519 GCA_036562765.1 Tissierellaceae bacterium
AGGTCAAGGACGGGCGCAGCCCGGCGATAGCGAATCCTTGACCTAAAAGAAGCCGGAAGCAGTAAAATTTAAAGATTAGTGGTGATAATTTAACCTGATTCTAGCCAGAGGGAATTTTACACAAAAATTTGGACTTGATCAGATAAGAAATTTGACTATTGTTATTTCTGTGATAAGTTGTGGGGTGGGAATCTTACTTTAACCGGCTATATTAATGGCAAATTTTAATTATAAACCTTGGACTAATTTAATGGATCAGATAGGTAAATTTTATGGTAAAGCAATGACACACAATCATGCGAAATCAAAAAATGAATATATTATTGTTGTGAATGCAATTCACAGTATGTTGATGGAGAAAGAACAACTTGAGCGAGATATAATTAAAAGTAAGGGCTATATCACAAAATACATTCTACAGAATTTGTGTTTAGGGAAAAATGTTACTATGGAGATTAATACAAAAGCCCTGTTTCCATATAAATTGTATGGTGTGCTTATTGTTGATATGGATGATAGAGTACAGCTAGTTTCAAAATTAGAAAGGTTTTTGATAAAAATGGTAGGTATGTATTTTGATGATTCCTTGATATATATCTTTGAAGATGAGAAAGGACGTTTGTGTATAGTACTTAACACTGCGTCGTACGGAATCACGTTGATTGTAGAAGTGGTGAGGCGTTTGAGAGATTTGATCAGTATGCATTTTGATATGCCACTTTATGTAGGTATTGGGAGTATATATGAGGATATAAGCATGCTTTACAATTCCTATAAAGAGGCAAAAAAAGCATTAGAGTATTGTCTGCTTAAGGGCAGAGATTGTGTGGTGTTTTATCCCGATATAAATAAGTATATTTTTGCTTCAATAAATCTTCCTATATACTCAGATAATCCTCTATTAAATTCTGTAAAGATAGGAGATATAAAAAATTGTGTAAAATTATTGGATGAGTATTTTAAAAATATCGGAGGAGATGGAGTTGCCTCAATACAGTACATGTATTGTCTTTTTTATAATTTTGTAAGTGTAATCATAAAAGCATGTGAAGAATTAAACGTGAGCTTTAAAGAAGTATTTAATCAAACCCCTGAACAAATATTGGATATCGATAGATATCGTAACCCAAAACAAATTATAAACGGTATTTATGATATTTATACCACTATGTGTGATTATATACAACGAAATAAAAAATCTCAAAATAATAACTTGAAAAAACAAATTGAAGATTATATACTAGACAATTATACGAACAAAGGTTTATCATTGGTTGAAATGGCGGATAGGCTCGGTTATTCTTCTTCTTACTTAAGTAGGTTTATCAATCAGGAATTTGGAATAGGGTTTGGTGAACTTCTTAATAAGGTAAGAATTGAACATGCTAAGAGGCTTCTTGCATCGGAGCTCAGAAGTGTAAGTGAAATATCTGATATTGTGGGGTATACAAGTGTTAATAGTTTTATTCGTGCTTTTAAGAGAGAAGAAGGAATAACGCCGAGCCAGTATAGAAATATGGTGTTACAGAATCGACTAGGAGGAAAAATAGGAAAAACATAAGCGGGGGAGAAAGCATCCAATGTCATGAAAAGTTAACCTATGTAACGTATTGTATATTTACTTTAGACATCGATTGCTTTATCTTATTAAATAAGCATAAGATTAAAATATAGTTAAAAAGGGGGAGGGGGCGTTGTCTTTAACTTATAAATTGGAAGATCAACCAAGAAAAGTTAAAAGAAAAATTGATTTTAGAAGAATGTGGTTTTATTTAAAAAAGGAAAAATATTTATGGCTCCTTGTTTTACCTGGTATTGTATGGTATATAATCTTCGCTTATATACCAATGTATGGGTTAGTAATAGCCTTTAAAAACTTCTCTCCTTACAGAGGCATTTGGGGAAGTCCCTGGGTGGGATTTATGTGGTTTGAACAGTTTTTTAGTTCACAGTTTTTCTGGCGATTGATCAGAAATACGTTGCTTTTGAACATTTATAACATCATATTTGCCTTTCCAGTGCCTATTATTTTAGCACTTTTATTGAATGAAATACAGCATTCTTGGTATAAGCGAGTAGCTCAGACCATAAGCTATTTACCTCACTTTATATCTACAGTTGTTGTAGTAGGTATGATGGTCAATTTTCTTTCCCCGGTTGGCGGAATTGTAAATAGAATTATAGAAGCATTTGGTGGGCAAAAGATTAACTTTATGATTGAACCTAAATGGTTTAGAACATTGTATATAGCTTCAGGTATATGGCAGTCAGCTGGATGGGGATCAATTATATATTTAGCTGCGTTGAGCGGTATAGATCCGGAACTATATGAAGCAGCCACAGTAGATGGAGCTAGTAAAGTAAGGCAGTTATGGCATATATCCATTCCTGGGATTTTACCCACCATAGTGATTATGCTTATACTAAATCTGGGTAGGATACTATCGGTAGGATTTGAGAAGATCATACTCATGTATAATCCGGCTACCTATGAAACGGCCGATGTAATTAATACTTAT
>DATCJO010000170.1:0-72296 GCA_036562765.1 Tissierellaceae bacterium
ATTATATAATATCATAATTGTAAGGACATATTGAAAGGAGTTAAATATATGAAAATTGGTCTGAGAAAACCAAGCCTTAAAAGGCGAATTAGCGCAAGAACAAGCATTAAAAGGCAGATAGTCCATAGGGCAGGTTTAAAAATGCCAAGGGGATATGGCTGGATTAGGGACCCTAAGAAATATGTTTATAACAAAATTTACAATAGGACAACATTTGATGTATTTAAGCTTTTAAAAAAGTTGTTTAAATAAAGAATTAGAGTTCTTGTTTTATAAAAGCGAATGAACAAACATGGATGGCAAAAAAGGAAAAATCATAACTTAATAAGAAGTTATAAAAAAATATAACCCTAGATGAACTGGAAAGGTGGTGTGATTCCCATGCCCTACTTTAAAACCACCGACAACACAAATCTATATTACGAAATTCATGGTGAAGGAATTCCAGTTGTATTCATCCATGGATTTTCAGAAAGTCAGGACTCCTTTAGGATACAGAAAAGAGCTTTATCTAAGAAGTTTAAAGTAGTTACTTACGATATAAGAGGCCATGGCTTATCTGATAAAGTTGATTATGGCTTAAACATGGAAAGATTTGCTCAGGATTTAAAAGAACTAATGGAATATTTAAATATAAAAGATATTGTTCTTGTAGGCTGGTCTATGGGTGCTTATGTTATATTTGAATATATAAATCAATTTGGTGAAGAAAATGTCTCTAAAATATGCATAATAGACAAGGGGCCAAAGATTTTAAACGATGAAAGCTGGAACTTGGGATTGTATCACGGACAATATACCAATGAAGATGCTGAAAAGGACTTGGAGTTAATTAAAGATGATTTCATGGAATTTGGGGAAAAATTTATAAAAAGGATGACTCCATATTTTGATGAAAAGCAGTTAGAGATTGGATTAACTAGATTTGCAAAAAATAATCCTTCCATACTTTATGAAATATGGAAGGACATGATAAAAAGGGATTATAGATTTGTTTTAAATAGAATTACAGTACCTACTCTTATAATGTTTGGAGGAAATAGTACCTTTTATTCTATTGAAACAGCAGAATATTTAAGGGATAATATTAAAAATTCAGAGCTAGTTACATTTGAAGACTGTACCCATTTGCTTGTATTGGAAAACCCTGTTAAATTTAACAGGGTTTTAGAAGAATTTATATCTGATTATATGAAAGGAAGATAGTTGCTATTTCTTCCTTTTATGTTTTTTGATAATATATCTTTTAGTATTTTAATCCCTTTTATTATGTCTTCATTGTTTACAGATCCAAAGCTAAGCCTTATATAGTTGGAATATAAAGTACTGTCTATGAAAAATACATTGCCTGGAACTACGGCTAATCCTCTATTGCTGCATTCATTGTATAATTCAATTGAGTCCATGTCCTTTGGAAGCTTAACCCAAATGCTTAATCCTCCATTGGGCTTTATATAAGATATGCCATAGTCTGTTAGTTTGTCTAATTCCTCAGTCATTATGTTGTATTTTTCGTTATAGACTCTCTTGATGTTTTCTATATGGTTTTTCCAGTATCCCTTTCTTAGGTACAAGTCAAAGGCTCTTTGTAAAAAACCGGAAGAAGTAATATCAGTTGTGTGTTTAGCCTTTATTATTTCTTTAAATAAGGCATTAGGAAGTGTTAAAAATCCAATCCTTACACCGGGCATAAATATCTTTGAGAAGCTCTTTATGAAAATCACCTTGTTGTTTACATCCATGGACTTTAGGGGGATTTTCTTTTCGCCATAGGATAAATCAGTTAGGAAATCATCTTCTATTATATAGAAGTTGTGAATATTTGCCAGAGATATGAGCTTTTTCTTTTTTTCCTCGCTGTATGAATAGGTAGTAGGACACTGGAAGTTTGCCATTATATATATGAATTTTGGGTTGTATTTGCTGATATAGGTCTTTAAGATGTCAATATTTATGCCATCTTCTTCCATAGGTATTCCAACTATTTTTGCACCTCTTGATTTAAATTGAGCCAGTGCACCGGAGTATGTTGGGTTTTCTACAAATATGACATCTCCTGGGTTAATTAGGGTTTTAGAAATTATATCAAGTCCCTGCTGACCGCCAGAAGTGATTAGAATTTGGTCTTTGTTTACTTCAATATTGTGATTTTCTATTAGAAATTTAGAAATAGATTCCCTTAAGGGCTCGTATCCAGTTATTTCTGGATATACAAAGGCGTGTCCCCCATCTCTATCAAGGACTTCTATTAGGGCTTGCTTGAATTCCTTTATTGGAAAGAGGTCAGGAGTTGGCGACATGGAAGCAAGGTTTATGCTTTCCTTATCAATAGGAAGTATCCCAGAAATCATCAATTCAAGGTCTCCTTCTTCTACATAGGACATCTCTTCTGAAGTTGGCAGTTTCTTTACATAGGTTCCGCTTCCCTTAATGGAATATACATATCCTTCTTGTTCCAGCAAGTTATAGGCGCTAACTACAGTTACATTATTTACGCCCAATGATTTAGCGAGGCTTCTTATGGAAGGAAGTTTGTCCTTTTTATACTCATTGTTTTCTATTAAATTCTTGAACTGTTCATACAACTGGATATATAGAGGGATATCGGAATCTTTATCTAATTTTATCTTTTCCATGAGTATCCTCCTTAAATTGTATGGATACATTTAGTATAGCATATTTCTTAAAATTAAACAAAAAAATAATCCCAAAACATGGGATTATTCAACTATAACTTCAACTTTTGTGCCATCTTCACTGTTGACATCTATAATCTTTCCAGTGGCTCCACTTTTAATTGCTTCGAATATTTCATTCATATCCTGTTCAGTAAAACCAGCTTCTTTAAGTTCTGGAGAAAGTTTGCTAGCCAATTTCACGCCTACATTTACTAATGCGATAGGTATAGTTACATTTACTTTAGTACTGTCTTCTGGGTCAAATACATTGATTTTTATCCATTTTGCGTTGGTTCCGGAAGGTAAAATGTTACCAGCAGAATCAGTTGGCTCTTCTAAGGCTTCTAATAATTTTACTCCTTCCTCAGGAGTTATTTTTCCTTCCTTAACCATATTGAGAATTTGCATCTTTTCATTCATTTTAATACCCCCCTTAAGTTTTAAATTTCACCTTGCAATAGCTTTAAGGCTTCTTCGGTTGTGATTTCACCATTATTTAATTTTTCTAATACTTCGTTTTTATCTACTTTAGGTTCATCAAGTTTAGGATTATATCCTAGAGCTTCTAAAATGTTGTCAAGTCTTGCCCTAACGGTTGGATACGAAATTCCTAATTCCTTTTCAATTTCTCTGATATTTCCCCTATTTTTCAAAAATATCTCTACAAATCTTTTCTGCTCATTTGTAAGCTTGCAGAACTTACATAAGATAAAATTTCCTTCAATAGTTGTATGGCATTTAGGACAGCTTAATTTGGTGACATACAATTCTTCGCCGCAGACTGGGCATCTTCCCAAAGCTTCTCTATTCATCTATTCACCTTCCTTAATTAAAGAATTGAAATTTTAACTTGGGTGCCTTCACCATTTGACATATCTACTAAGTCAAATTTTTCGTAAGACCTTAAAACATCAAATATTTCTTTAATGGTTCCATAATCTAATTCTTCCAGTGCAAACCTTGCTTGTTCCTCTAAATCATCTGCGTATTTTAATATTAAAGGCTTAAACAATAATGCCAAATTAAATAAAGAAGAAATAATCCAAAATGGTATTCCAGGAAGTCTTAAATTAACATTTTCCTTTTTGTCAATTACTGTAACCTTTATTCTTGTAGCCAATTAAAACACCCCTTGGGTTTAAATCAATTCTTTTAATAATATAATATTATCAAATTTTAAAAATGTCAATATAAATATTAAAAATTTTAATTAAAAAATTAAAGAATTTAAAACATGATTTTAATATTAATAAAACATATGAAATGATTATTTAAAGTTGGCTTAATTATCAAAGAAATTAGATAATCAGTTTAAAATATTTCGTTGTAGGATTTTTTGTATGATATAATATTAAATAAAATTATCAAGGGGATAAATATGGAAATGGATAAAAAGGGCTTGAAAGGTTTTAAGATATTTATCTTAATTCTTTTAGTTTTCAGCTTATTATTTTTAAATGAAAACACTAGAAATAAGATAATGGCTTTGTTTAATTCTTTTATGAATAGTGAAAAGACATTAAAATTAAAATACACCATTAAGGACATTTCTGATGTTGAAAGCGTAAGCTTTTATGATGGGAATGTTATTAAATGGAATACCAATAGGGTATCATTTTTAAATCCTGATGGCAGCATAATATTGGAAAAAGAATTTAATTTCTTCAACCCAAGCATTTATTACGGGGACAAGTATATCTATGTCTTTGACAGGGAAACCGGTGACATATATGCTTTTGACAGTAAAGGGAATACAGTTAAAAGATACCAGTTAAATAAGGAGATATATAATATCAAGGAAAGCAGTGAAAATTTAATTGTACATATAAAATCCTCTGATGGGGAAGTCGTTGAAGTGTTGGATAAGGGCAAAGTATTGATTGGAAATTATATTTATGAAGGTAAAAATGTCCTTACCTACAATGCCAATGATGAGGGGACTAGGAGTCTTGTAGCTATTTTAGATTTAAATGAAGAAGCATTGAAGTCTCAAGTAGATATTTATGGTATAAACAATGAAAGGATAAATACTTTAGATTTTAAGGAGGAAATCGTAATATATCTGGATTTTACCCATAATGGGGATATAATTGTCCTTACAGATAAGAACTTGTATTTTATTAGTAATGGAAAAGTGATGTGGAAAAAGCAGTTTGATTTAATTAAGGACATATATTTAGAAAAGGATAAAATCAATGTTTTATACAGCACTTATTTAGAAATCATTGATTTCAGTGGGAGAACTGAAAAGAAGCTTAATTTGATAGAAGAATATAATAAAATGGTTCCATTTGGAGACTACTTATTGCTGTATGGAAACAGCAACATGCTGTTTATAAAAGAAGGAAAGGAAGTGCTAAAATCTACTGAAAACATAAATAAGGTATTTGCAAGCAAAAATGAGGTTTTAGTCTTAAGTGATGAAGATATAAAGATATATGAATTTACAAATAGATGATTAATATTCATTTTATCTATAGGAAAAATATAAGTATTAGATTTCTTAATAGTTCAAAGTTAGAGATTTTAAACTAGTATAATATAGTTAGTAAAAATAAACAAGAATAAAGTTAGGAAAAATCAAGGAGGAATAAAAATGAAAATAGAAGTTGATGCTAGAGGACAAGAATGTCCAAAACCAGTTATTATGACTAAAAAGGAATTAGACAGGATAGAAAGTGGGGTTGTTACTACCATAGTAGATAATGAAGTTGCAAAGGATAATGTATGCAAACTTGCCATGTCTTATGGATACAGCTTTATTATAGATAAGAAGGACAACGATTATTACATTCACATTACTAAAGGCGGAGTGGAAGAAAAAATTGGCATGAAAATAGAAAAAGATGAAGAAAAGGAAGCTGTTGAAAATAAAGAAAGTGCTTTTAAGGATTTAACCATAGCCATAGGCTCTGACAGAATGGGCAATGGGGAAGAAAAAATCGGAAGAATACTAATAAAATCATTTATTTATACTGTAAAAGAAACTATTCCTCGTCCAAAAACTATGGTATTCTATAATACAGGAGTATTTTTAACATGTGAAGGTTCCGAAGTTTTAGATGACTTGAAAGTGCTAGAAGATGCTGGAGTAGAAATTATTTCATGCGGAACATGCCTAGATTATTATAACTTGAAGGAAAGATTAAAAGTAGGGCAAATTGGAAATATGTATACTATATATGAAAAAATGAGCAGTTCAAAAAATACTATAACATTAGGATAGGAGATAGAAATGAATAAAGAAGTTTATGGAGTAATTACCTTTATGTCTACTCACCATACTATTCAAGCAGAAGGAATTTTGAAAGAAAAGGGCATAACTTTTAAAACCATACCAACACCAAGGGAAATTACTCGCAGCTGTGGCTTAGCCATCTTGTTTACTTTAGATGATTTAGATAAAATAAAGAAGATGGTAGATGACGGGGAGATTATAATAGCAAATATTCACAAGTTAGTTAAAGAAGGGCCAAATAGCAGTGTAGAGAAAATATTATAAACTAGGTGGGAAAATGGATAATCTTATACAAACAATAGATTATTATTTTAAGGATAGCAGTGGGAACTTAAATATATTTGGCAAAATAGGGAAAATCATAATAATCCTAATAGCAGTAAAGATAGTATCATATTTAATCAGCAAAATAGTAGATAAGTTTTTAAAAAACCGAGCAGAATTAAAGTTTTTCACCAACAATAAAAGAGCCACTACTATAGGGGGAATACTTAAAAATATCATTAAATACACCTTATATTTCATAGGAATTATTATGATTTTGGATGTATTTAATGTAAACACTACATCTATCATAGCTACAGCTGGGATAGGAGGACTTGCTATAGGTTTTGGTGCACAGTCCTTGGTGAAGGATGTCATTACTGGGTTTTTTATTCTTGCGGAAGACCAGTATGCAGTAGGTGATTATGTTAAAATTGATTCCTATGAAGGAATTGTTGAGGAAATGGGTTTAAGAGTTACGAAGCTTCGGGATTTCTCAGGGGACCTTCATATAATTCCAAATGGAATGATTCAAATTGTAACCAATAAGAGCAGAGGAGCCATGAGGGCTTTAGTAAAAGTTTCAATTGCCTATGAAGAGGATGTAGACAATGCAATTTCGGTTTTGAAAAAGGTATGTGAAGAAATAAAGAATTCCAATAAGGACATAGTAGAAGGGCCAGACATTATTGGAGTAAGCGATATGGATAATGTTGGTGTAGTAATAACAATAGTAGCAAAAACCAAGCCTATGTCTCAGTGGGCAGTTGAAAGGGAAATTAGAAAGAAAGCATTAGAAGCATTAAAGAAGGAAAATATAGAAATCCCATATCCAAAAGTAATCGTATTTGGAGGTAGCGATAATGCTTAAATATGAGGTAGGAGATATAATTACATTAAAAAAAGGTCACCCTTGTGGAGAGAACAAATGGGAGATTTTAAGGACTGGAGTAGACATAAAGCTTAGGTGTCTAGGATGCAATAGGCAAATCTGGCTAACTAGGATTGATTTTGAAAAAAAGGTTAGGAAAATCTTAGTAGGGGATAAATGGATAAGCATAGTTCATTACAAAGGTAAAGACGCTAATAATGAAGAAGAACAAAAGGAGTCCAACTAATACATTTGACAACTGCTATATAAAATGTATAAAATAATATTAAAAATATTTAATTTAACATATTAGGAGGAGTAAAATGGACGAAGGGTCTGGGGGCACGATAACTGGACAATTACTTTTACTATTTATTTTAACCATGACCAATGCCTTCTTTGCTGCATCAGAAATGGCCATGGTATCAGTCGATAAGAAAAAGCTAAGTGTAGAAGCCGAAGATGGCAATAAAAAGGCCAAGATGTTATTAGATCTATTAAAAGAACCTTCAAGGTTCTTTTCCACCATCCAAGTTGGGGTAACTGCTGCAGGATTTTTCGCCTCTGGATCTGCAGCTAAAGGTCTTTCTGATGACCTCGGGAGATTGCTTGTAAGATTTGGTGTTCCTTTTGCAGATAATGTAGCCTTTGTACTAATTACTGTTATTTTGATGTATTTTAATTTGGTCTTCGGAGAACTAGTGCCAAAGAGAGTTGCACTAAAATATTCTGAGAAGTTTTCCAAATTTGCCATAGGCGCCATAAATATAATTGATAAGTTAATGCGTCCTTTTGTTGCTCTTCTATCTTTTTCAACTAACTCAGTCTTGAAGCTCTTAGGAATCGAAACAGAAGGCGTAGAAGAAAAGATAACCTTAGAGGAAATACGTTCTATGGTAGAAGTAGGGCAAGAGCAGGGAGTTATTAATCCTATAGAAAGGGAAATGATTGATGGCGTTATAGGATTTGACGATAAACTTGCCGAAGAAGTAATGACAGCAAGAACTGAAGTCTTTATGATAGATTTGGAAGACCCATTGGAAGAATACCTTGATGAGCTGTTGCAATTGAAATATTCCAGGATTCCTGTATATGAAGGATATGTAGATAACATCGTAGGAATACTATATCTAAAGGACTTGCTACTAGAAGCATATAAAGTAGGGTTTGACAATATAGATATTAGAAAAATCCTAAGGCCAGCTTATTTTGTCCCTGAAAGGAAAAACATAAATGAACTATTTAACGAGCTTCAAGCTAAAAGGCAGCATATGGCAATTCTAATTGATGAATATGGAGGTTTCTCAGGTATTGTAACCATGGAAGACCTAATAGAAGAAATAGTTGGAGATATAGATGACGAATATGACCAAGATGAACCAGAGCTAAGGAAAATAGATGAAAGTGTATATATTGCAAAAGGTACATTATCTATAAGAGAACTAAATAACAAGCTAGACCTTGAACTGGACGAGGATTCAGAAGACTACGATACCCTTGGTGGATTTTTAATAGATCAAATTGGCTATATACCTGAAGATGGCCAAAAAGTTGTCGTGGAATATGAAAATTTGGAATTTCACATAGAAGAAATAAGCGACAAGCGAATATGCTGGGTACGTATAGTTATAAATGAGCCTAAAGAAGAAGTAAAAGAAGACGAAGATGATGAAGATTAATAATAGAAGCCAAATACCTAAAAAAGTATTTGGCTTCTATTTTTTGTCACTTAGCTAAATAAATTAAAAGTATATATTGTTCATTTTTTCACCATATTCACATAATATTGCAATGGAAAAACTATTTCTATTTTGATGTAAAATTAATTATTATGTTAGACAATTTAATAATTAAATAGTAAACTATAAGTGAGGGTATAAACCTAAATCATGGAGGTGCTTATGATGTCATTTAATCTTGCGAGGCGTATGGAGTATATTAGAGCATCTGAAATTAGGGAATTATTAAAGCTTACTCAACAGCCTCACATCATATCATTTGCTGGAGGGATGCCAGCCCCAGAAGCTTTTCCCCTAGAAGAATTTAAACAAATTAGCAAGGAAGTTCTAGAAAACTACGGAACAATAGCTCTACAATATGGACCTACTGAAGGATATTTCCCCTTAAGAGAAGCAATAGCAAAAAGAATGAAAAAAATGAGTGTAGATGTTGAAGCAGAAAATATTTTAGTTACTAGTGGTTCACAACAAGGATTAGATTTTGCAGCAAAAATATTCATAAACCCAGGAGACATCATAGTATGTGAAAGCCCTACTTATTTAGGTGCAATAAACGCATTTAGAGCTTATGAACCTAGATTTGTGGAAGTTCCTACTGATGACTTTGGAATGGACATGAATGCGCTAGAAGAAGTTTTGAAAAATAACGATAATGTAAAATTCATCTATGTTATACCAGATTTCCAAAATCCATCAGGAAGAACTTGGTCAGTTGAAAGAAGAAAACAACTAGTAGAACTTGCAAATAAGTACAATGTAGTTATTATAGAAGACAATCCTTATGGAGAATTAAGGTTTGAAGGTGAAATCTTACCAGCAATTAAGCATTTTGATACAGAAGGAAGAGTAGCATTTTTAGGAACATTCTCCAAGATATTATGCCCAGGATTTAGACTTGGCTGGGTAGCAGCAGATAAGGAATTATTAAATAAGTTTATCTTGGTAAAACAAGGTGCAGACCTGCAATCCAGTACAATCTCCCAAATAGAAACTGCTTTATACTTGCAAAAATATGATTTGGATGCACATATCAAAAAAATTACATCCATCTATAAGCACAGAAGAGATGTAATGATGGATGCAATTAAAGAAGAATTCCCTGATGTTGTAAAATATACTTACCCAAATGGCGGGTTATTTACTTGGATAGTATTGCCTGAATACATCAATGCTAGAGAGCTTGCTGTAAAGGCTCTAGAATACAATGTTGCTTATGTACCAGGCGGTTCATTCTTCCCCAATGGAGGAAATGAAAATACAGCTAGATTAAACTATTCAAATATGAATGATGATAAGATAAGAGAAGGGATAAGGTCCCTTGGAAAGGTAATAAAGGAGGCCTTAACAAAGGAAGCATTGGCGTAAGATATTGAAATCCCCTCGAAAGAGGGGATTATTTTATTGGAAAATAGGCTTCTGTTGTAGTCCCTTCTCCTTCTGTCAAATCACCAATGGAAATAAATAGTCGTAAATTTTATTTTATACTTATTAATTTAGCACATTATTCGATTAAATCAATATATTTTTTTGTTTTTTTGTAAATTTTTTAATTGAATTTACCTGTATTGTTATTTTCAATGGGATTATCCTGGAGATTTAGAAATGTAACCCTTATATTGTTATAGGATATGATTTACTATCTTAGGCTGCTTGGCATTGTTATATTTTATTTTAATTTTAAACTATATAAAATCTGACTTTTTGCTACTATAATATTGTTATTATAAATTAATTTTAGTATTATAATTGGCTGAGAATGAAATTTTCAAATTAACTTAGGGCATAATCATATTAAATAAAAACGCTTGCAACTTTTAAAAAGGAATGTTATAATACATTGGTAATCCTTGCTCTATATAAAATATAGGGCCGATAGTCCATAAGGAGGTGAAAGCATGAGGAAGTATGAATTATTAGTTATCTTCTACCCTGGCGAAGATGAAAAGAGAACCCAAGTCCTAGAAAGGTTTAAAGGTATAATAACTGAGGACGGGGGCAATATTACAGACATTAATGAATGGGGAAATAGGAAACTAGCATACGAAATCAATGGCCAAACAGAAGGATATTATGTGATCATTAACTTTGAAGGTACACCAAAGGTTACTCAAGAGTTAGACAGGGTTGCTAGGATTTCCGATAGCGTTATGAGACACATGATCGTTAGAGAAGATGAATAGTCTTAGGTGGGTGAGAATATGAACAGTGTTGTATTGGTCGGGAGGTTAACTAGAGATCCCGAGTTGAGATATTTGCCTATGACAGGAAATCCTGTTACAAGGTTTACATTGGCTGTGGATAGAGGATTGTCAAAAGAAAAGAAACAGGAAATGGAGGCTAAAAATCAGCCTACTGCAGACTTTATAAACATAGTAGTATGGGGTAAAGCTGCAGAAAACTGTGCCAATTACTTGACAAAAGGTCGATTGGTGGCAGTCCATGGGAGACTTCAAACCAGCACTTATGAAAAAGATGGCGTAAGGAGATATACAACAGAAGTTGTAGCAAATCAGGTTGAATTCCTAGAATGGGGTGACACCAATAAGAATATGGACTTTGATAATTCCGATTTAGATTTTGGAGAAATCGAAGGATTCCACCCAACCGACGATGATGATATTCCATTCTAGAAGGAGGGTATGAAGATGCAAAGAAAGTATAAGCCTAAGAAAAGAGTTTGCAGTTTCTGTATAGAAAAAATTGATCATATAGATTATAAAGATGTAAATAGGCTTAAAAAATACATCACAGAAAGAGGAAAGATAATTCCAAGAAGAATTTCCGGAAACTGTGCAAAACATCAAAGAGAGCTTACAAATGCTATAAAGAGAGCAAGACAAGTAGCATTGCTACCATATAGTGCAGACTAAGAGAGGGGTACCCTCTCTTTTTTTATTTGACTTATGGATTTATACTTTGTATTATTTTAATAAGGTAAGTTTTAAATAAAGGGTGGGGGAAATGCAAAACAGGGATATAGATATTATAAAGAATATGAGGACCATAGAATGGCTTAAGGCACAGCTATTAAGCTCTATAGCAAACCTCTACGATGCACTGGCAAATGGAGAAGAAAATACGAAAGAGAATCTTGAAGACCTCATTTCGAATATAATATTGGAAGCTCTGCTTCTAGGGAAAAGGCTTGGACTTAAGTACGAAGATATAGTATCAGCTTTAAAGGAAAATATTAAAATAAATTTAATAGAAGAGCATAAAATAGAAAAATGGTATGGAGATTTAAGCCTACTGCTTGAATTTATTGATAAAGGAAAGAATTAGAGGTGAAATCTTTGGGCAATAATGATAAGATGAAAAAAAGCATTCTTGAAAGTTTAGCTGTAATATCAGTAATGGTTGTATATGTTGCATTTGGAGTGCAATTTATACCAATATTAATGTTATTTATTCCCCTACCATTTATAATATTAGGTGTGAGAAATCATATATATAATAATATAATGGGCATGGTTTTTACATCCATAATAATCCAGTTTCTGATGGGCAATACTTATGGGACATCAATGGTGTTATTGTTTGTACCTTTAAGTATTGTAGCTAATTATTGTTTAAAATACAGAAAGAACAGCATGGAATCCATACTTATATCAACAGCAGCGTTTTTCCTATCTTTTCTTTTAATGATATTTTTAGGGCAAGTAGTTTCAGATTTCAATTTTAGTAAGCAGATAGAAAGTATTTTAACCCAGTCTATAAATGCTCAAATTGAAGCAATTAAAGAGCTGGGAGCATCAACTCAAGAAATAGCTACGATAACTGAAGCTTTAGAGGACCAAAGCAGGTCTATTCTCATAAGAATACCTGCACTTTTGATAGCCATTTCCTTTTTTACTGCTTATATAAATGTATTCATTGCAACCTTCATACTTAGGAAAATGGGGCACAATTATGTACCTGAACAAAAATTTTCAACATTTAAGTTGCCCAATAATATAGTTCCTGGCGTTGGCGTAATGCTTTTAACTGCCTTTTTCTTGAATGAATTAAAGGTTCAGTATCATGAAGCTTTACTTATGAATATTACATTCTTAGTGGGATTTATTTTTATAGTACAAGGGCTAGCTGTTTTGGATTATCTAATGGTTAAGTTTAGGATAAAGCCTATTTTTAGGTTTATTATATTAATTTTGAACATTTTTGTATTTCCAATAAGCACTTTACTGTTTATCATTGGAGTAATGGATAGCATATTTGATTTTAGGAAACTTAGAATGCAGAGATCCTAATAGGAGGATTTGTATGAAAAATAAAATATTAGAATGGTTAGACAGCTATCTATATCTTATTGTAATTGGGTTATTGAGCATAATAATAGTATTTTATCAACCAATACTAGGAACCATAGGTATTGTATTATTAGGCTATTTAATCTTTCACAATATAAAGAATGTAAAGAAGAAAAATGATGAATTTAAAAAATTCGTAGAAGGCTTGTCTGATGAGTTTGAATCTGCAACAAAACATGCCATATTTAACATGCCATTTCCATTGGTTATGGTTGATGAAAATGGATTTATTCGTTGGTATAATACGCCATTTTTAAAGATGGTCAATGATTCAGACATATTGAATAAGGAAATAATGAGCTTAATTCCAGGATTAAATATTGATGATGTGTTAAAAGATGGGGAGCTAAAGCCTATTGATATAAAGTATAATGATAAAAATTATAAAGTTTACCCTAATCTAGTAGATACAAGTAAAACCCGAAGCCCTAATAACAAAATAGTGATGCTTTACTGGGTGGACAATACAAAATATGTAGAACTGGCTCAAAAATATGTAAATGAAAAATTAGTAGTTGCTTTAATTTATGTAGACAATTATGATGATGTAAAGAACAACACTCCTGAAGTAAATAGGCCTTTAGTTTTGGCTGAAATAGATAAGAATATCAATTCCTATTTTTCCAAATATAATGGTGTAGTTAGAAAATATGAAAATGATAAATACTTTGTAATAATAGAATATAGTGGCTTTAAAGCTATAGAATCTAAGAAATTTGACATATTGGACCAAATGAGGGAACTAAATTTAGGAAATACTATTCCAATAACCTTGAGTATTGGTGTAGGTGCAGATGGCAATAATCCTAATAGTGCTTATGAAAATGCTAGGGCTGCTATTGATATTGCTTTAGGTAGAGGCGGAGACCAAGCAGTTGTTCATACTGGCAATAATTTAAGGTTTTATGGCGGAAGGACAAAAGCAGTTGAAAAGCGAAATAAAGTAAAGGCAAGGGTTATTGGCTATGCATTAAGGCAGTTAATAGACCAAGCAGATAGGGTATTTGTAATGGGCCATAAAAATCCAGACATGGATTCCTTTGGCGCAGGCATAGGTGTATTGCGGGCAGTAAAAAATAGGAATAAAGAAGGCTATTTAGTGCTAAAAGGGGAAAATCCATCTATTAAAAACATATATGAAAGGATGAAAAGTGAACAGCCTGAGCTATTGGATAATATAGTTACTCCAGAGGCAGCACTGGAAATGGCTGATGAAAATTCGTTGCTCATTTTAGTTGATAATCATAAGCCTAGTTTTACAGAAGAGCCTGAACTTTTGGATATTATAAATAAGGTGGTTGTAATTGACCATCATAGAAGAGGAGTAGAGTTTATTAACGACCCAGTCTTAATATACTTGGAACCGTATGCTTCTTCTACTTGTGAATTGGTAACAGAAGTATTATCATATATGAGTGAGAAAACTAACTTAACAAAATTTGAAGCAGAGGCTCTGCTTGCTGGTATTGCACTGGATACCAAGAACTTCAGCTATCAAACGGGAGTTAGGACCTTTGAAGCTGCATCAGTTCTAAAAAGGGCAGGAGCAGATACTACCGTAGTTAGACAGTTGTTCAGGGATGACTACAATACATTCCTATATAAAGCTGAGATTATAAAGTCATCAAAGATAGTATTTGATAAAATAATAATTGGAAGACTGGAAAGGGAAATGGAAGATTCTCTTTTAATTGCTGCCCAAGCTGCAAATGAGCTGTTAAACATCAATGGAATAGAAGCTTCCTTTGTAATGACTTATATGAATAATAAAATCCATATTAGCGGAAGGTCTATTGGCAACATAAGTGCTCAATTGATTCTTGAAAAGCTAGGAGGCGGAGGGCATTTGACTAGTGCAGGAACCCAAGTAGACAGTACCGATATTGATGAGGTTGAAAAAAGGCTTATAGATGTAATTGCTGAATATTTAAAGGAAGGTGAAAAGGAATGAAGGTAATATTATTGAAAGACGTGAAGGGATTAGGCAAAGCTGGAGAACTTGCTAATGCAAAGGATGGATATGCAAGAAATTTCTTATTTCCAAAGGGACTAGCTATAGAAGCTACACCTGCTAATTTGAAGAAATGGGAAGAGCAAAAGAAATTGGAAGCTCAAAAGAAGGAAAAGGAATATAAAGAGGCTTTGGAATTGAAGAAGAAAATTGAGTCTTTAACAGTGGAGATTAAAGCAAAGGCTGGAGAAGGGGGAAAACTTTTTGGCGCCATAACTTCAAAGGACATAGCAGATGCTTTGAAATCCCAACACAATATCGATATAGATAGAAGGAAGATTGAATTAAAGGAAAATATAAAATCATTAGGTATAGTTCAAGTGGATGTCAGAGTTTATACAGAAGTGTTGGCCAAGCTTAATGTAAAAATAACTGAACAGTAAGGAGTTGGTTCAAATAGATACTCAAATGATGGGAAGGATACCGCCTCATAGTATTGAGGCTGAGCAGTCAGTTCTTGGGGCTATGATTTTAGATAGGGAAGCCATAAATATAGCAGTAGAAATGATAAAACCTGAAGACTTCTATAAAGAAGCCCACAGGGAAATATTTGAGGCCATATTGAATCTGTACAACAAAAATGAACCAGTGGATTTAATTACTTTGGCTGAAGAATTGAAAAGGCGTGGCACCTTGGAAAATATAGGCGGCGTTACTTATCTTGCTGATTTGTCAAGTGGTGTTGCAACTACTGCAAATACAAAATACTACTGTAAGATTATTGAGGAAAAATCCACATTAAGGAAGCTCATTAAATCCTGCAATGAAATAATCTTAAAATCCTATGAGAATCTGGAAGAAGTAAATGCAATAATTGAGCAAGCTGAGAAATCCATATTTGACATTACCTTAGGTAAACAAAGAGAAGGGTTTGCACCCATTAATGAAGTATTGCTAAAAAGCTTCTCAAAGATTGAGGAAAGGGCAGCATCTCAAAACCCAATAACAGGAATTACTACTGGTTTTATAGATTTAGATTATAAGCTTTCTGGATTACAAAGGTCAGACTTGATTTTGGTTGCAGCTAGGCCCTCCATGGGGAAAACAGCCTTTGCTTTAAATTTAGCAACTAATGCTGCTTTAAAAGGCGGAGCAAAGGTTGCCATATTTTCGCTGGAAATGTCTAAAGAGCAGCTTGTTCAAAGGATGATTTCTGCAACAGCTCATGTAGATTTACAAAAGATTATATCAGGAAGGCTGTCAGAAGATGAATGGATACAGATAATAAATGCCATGGGACCTTTATCCCAAGCTCAAATTTTCATAGACGATACTGCTGCAATATCTCTTATGGAGATGAAGGCAAAATGCAGAAGGCTAAAAATTGAAAAAGGCCTAGACTTAATCCTAATAGACTATCTGCAATTGATGCAGTCAGAAAGCCGCCATGAAAATAGGCAACAGGAAATATCAGCTATTTCGAGAGGGCTAAAGGCATTGGCAAAGGAATTGGAATGCCCAGTAGTAGCGTTATCTCAGTTAAGCCGTGCACCAGAATTAAGGTCAGACCACAGGCCAATACTGTCAGACTTAAGGGAATCTGGAGCCATAGAACAGGATGCAGACGTAGTCCTTTTCTTATATAGGGATGAGTACTATAATCCAGACACTGACAAGAAAAACATTGGGGAAGTAATTATTGCAAAACATAGGAATGGACCTACAGGAAGTGTCGAGCTGGTATTTAAAAAGGAATTTACCAAATTTGTCAATATGGCTAAAGAACAGCAATAAAACTTTAATGCACAATTCACAGATTACAGTTGGGAATTGTGCATTAATATTAAGTATTAGTTTGTATACTAATTGTGCATTGCAGTTGATAATACTGTTGATTGGAAGCGGAGGTTCTTTATGGAAATAAAGGGGAGAAGAGTTACCATAAGAGAATTGCAGTTGGAAGATGTATTTGAAATGAGAAAATGGGGAAAGCATGAAAATCCTTTATTAGAAGATTATAACTTTCCAGATATGACTGATAGGGAAATAAGGCTATGGTACAAGATGAAAGTAAACAGCATGTTTAACAAGTACTATGGCATAAGAAATGAACACAATGAATTAATAGGATACATGGGGATTAAAGGAATAAAGATTTTTAGAAGGGAAGCCACTTTAGGAATTGTATTAGATCCAAATCATGTTAACCAGGGATACGGAACTGAAATATTGGATACATTTCTTAACTATTACTTTACACAGATGAAAATGAGGAAGATGATATTAGAGGTTGCAGAATTCAACAAGCGTGCATATCGGGTTTATGAAAAAATTGGTTTTAAGCCTGTCGGATACTACCTTGATGAGTTTTTCAATCAAAACCTTGATTTAACAGATCCCCATTATTTAGCAGAAAAATCTTCTTTTGTAATCAGTGGTGAAAAGATATATAATTATATTTACAAAATGGTACTGACAAAGAAGAGATTTTTCCAGCTTAAAAATACGAGGGCTTAGGAGCTGATTTTATGAATTTTTTCCTTGAAACTACTGACATGGATTTTGGCAACACTCCCATAGAGAATATATTTATAAATGATTTTATGCCCATGGCTAATGGTACCTATGTAAAGGTATATTTACTTGGCTATAAATATGCCTATGATAGAGATGCCAATGTAGAAGTGAATAATCAAGTTATAGCAAAGCACCTAGAAATTCCATTGGAAGATGTTTTAAGGGCTTGGGATTTCTGGGAAAGCAAAGGGATAATTGAAAAGATATATGAGGATGAAAATGATAAATACAACTATAAAGTTAAGTTTTTGAGCCTTAAGCAATTATATATAAAAAATAATTTGTGTTTGTTTAATGCAAACAATTCAAAAGATGAAGGAAGAAAAAACATCAGGACAGCAACGCCAAAGGAACTAATAGAAGCGAACCAAATACCTGTAATAAACAGGATGTTTAATAATATTGATGATATACTCCGAAGGCAGACTACTCCAACTGAAAAGCAGAAAATCCTTTCATGGATACAAAACTATAATATGAATCCAGATGTTATAGAAGCAGCTTTTGCTTATGGAGTTGAGAAAAAAGGAGTAAGGAAGAACATCAATTATATCGAAGGCATAATTAGGAACTGGTATGATGAAGGCTTAACAAATATGGAAGATTTGCTTGAGTATTTTAAGGCTCAAGATGAAAAATTCTATAGGTATCAAAGAGTAATGAAAGCTTTGGGATTTAATAGAATGGCCTCTGAAAATGAAATGAAAATAATCGACAAGTGGTTTAATGAATATCAGTTTTCAATGGAAATGGTTTTAAAAGGATGTGAAGGCTCCTCTAAAACAGCCAATCCAAGTATAAATTACATAGATGGCATTCTTTCCTCATGGTATGAAAAAGGCATAAGGACCGTGGAAGAAATTGAGGAAAAGGATAAGCCGAAGGAAAAGGCAACAGAAAAGAGGGAAGTTAAATCAGTTTCTACTGAAAATAAGGTTACCCCTAAAAAAACTAGGTTTCACAATTTTAAGCAGAGGTCAGATAATTATACAGCAGATGAATTAGAAGAAATATTTAGGAAAAAAAGAGAAGCATATATACAAAAGTTAAAAGGAGAAACTTAATATGTATAAAGAAATGGTAAAGGAAATATTAGCTGAATATGAGAAAAAAAGAGATAGGAAAGTGCGCGAGCAAAGAATTAGGCAGGAAGAAGTATACAGGAAAATTCCTGCCATAAAGAAGATAGATGAAGAAATATTTAAAATTGGCCTTGATATGTCTAAAAATATCCTCAACAATCCTGATAACTACAAAAAGATAGCAGAAGAAGCAAAGAATAAAATCGAAAAGCTTAAGATGGAAAAAGCGTACCTTATGACTGAAGCAAATATTCCCCTTGATTATATGGATATAAAATACGACTGTGAAGCATGTAAGGATACTGGCTTTCTTGAAGATGGAAGCCAATGCAGCTGTTTAAAACAAGCCTTGGTATCACGGGCATACAAGATGTCCAATATTGAAAATGTTTTAAAAAAGGAAAACTTCCAAACTTTTAACATAAACCTATTCAAAGATGAGCCCTTTGAAAATGAGCCTTTAACTCCAAGGGAAAACATGAAGCTTATACTAAGCATTGCAGAAGGGTTCGTACACAATTTTGATGAGAATAATGGTGAAAACCTGTTATTTTACGGCACCACAGGATTGGGGAAGACTTTTTTATGCAACTGCATAGCAAAGGCCCTTCTTGATAAGAATAAGATAGTTATATATCAAACAGCCTTTACTATTTTAGAATTAATAGAAAAATACCGCTTTAGTGAAAATAAGGAAGTTTACAGCAGGGAATACGATTTGCTGTTTGAAGCAGATTTATTGATAATAGATGATTTAGGCACAGAAGTATCAAATACCTTTACAAATGCTGAGATATTCAACATAGTAAATTCGAGAATTCTTGCAGGCAAAAAAACCATTATATCTACAAATTTGACTCCTAAGGAAATTTCTGAAATATACACTGATAGGGTCTTTTCTAGAATATCCGATAAGTTTACGCCTTTAAAGTTCTATGGTCAGGATTTAAGGTTTGAAAAGTGATTTAAAGGGGAAATTCTAATGGATGGAAATGATAGAAGAATTGAAATTTTAAAGATTCTAGAAAGGGCTCAAGAGCCCATTAAAGGGACAGATTTGGCTGAAAGGTTTAATGTAAGCCGACAGGTAATAGTACAGGATATTGCCTTATTAAGGGCAGAAGGTAACAACATTCTTGCCACCCCAAGAGGATATGTTTTACCTAGAAGCTATGAGGAGAAAAAAATAAAGAAGACTATCGTATGCAGGCATCAAGGCTATGATGAATTGGAAGAAGAATTGAGAATAATAGTGGATTTAGGTGGAAAGATAATAGATGTAATAGTTGAACATCCGCTTTATGGCGAAATAAAAGGGTCTTTGGAAATAGCTTCTAGGTATGATTTAAAATTATTTATGGATGAATTGAGAAAAACCAAAGCAGAACCTCTAGCATCTTTAACAGGCGGAATTCACCTTCATACAATTGAAGTACCAGACGAAGAAACCTTTGAAAGGATAAAAAGAGAATTGTCCAAGAAAAAACTATTGATTCAAGAATGATTAGATGGTATATTTATAACTAAAGGTGTCAAGACAGATGTAATTACATTTAAAAAGAGGTGTTAACATGTCAAAATCAAAGGGTGGCATTAGTGATTATTTTGTAAGGGTATTAAATGGCATGGCTTTAGGTCTATTTTCTTCACTTCTTATAGGACTAATCATAAAACAGATAGGAACTTTATTTAATCTCTCTTATCTTGTTACATTTGGCAATATTGCTCAAAAGTTAATGGGACCTGCCATAGGTGCAGGAGTAGCTTACAGCATTGGAGCTCCACCATTAGGCATATTTGCATCAGTAGTTGTTGGAGCCATAGGTGCAGGAAGCATCACATTTGATGGCGCCACTGCTGTAATAAATACTGGAGAACCTGTAGGAGCATTTATTTCAGCATTAGTTGCAGCTGAGGCTTCTAAATTAATCAGCGGAAAGACAAAGGTTGATATTGTATTGGTTCCATTCAGTGCCATATTAGTTGGTGGATTAGTTGGAATCTATATAAGCCCTTATATGGTTATGGTCATGAATTTCTTCGGAAACATAATCAATAGGGCAACTGAAATGCACCCAATACCTATGGGAATTATAGTTTCTGTAGTTATGGGGATTGTACTTACTTTGCCTATTAGTTCAGCAGCCCTTGCCATCTCCTTAGGGCTATCAGGATTGGCAGCAGGAGCAAGTACAGTTGGATGTGCAGCTAATATGGTCGGATTTGCTGTAGCATCTTTTAGGGAAAATGGAATAGGCGGATTGATAGCTCAAGGCTTGGGGACATCTATGCTTCAGATGCCCAATATAATAAAAAATCCGCTAATTTGGATTCCTGCCATAGTTGCTTCTGCAATATTAGGACCTATTTCCACTACTGTATTTAAAATGAAAGGAACACCTATGGGTGCAGGCATGGGCACAAGCGGTTTAGTAGGGCAATTTGCCACAATTGATGCAATGGGGGCAACTCCTAAGACTTTTGTCTTAATTTTATTGATGCATTTTATTTTGCCAGGATTAATTGCCTTTATTGTTTCAGAATGGATGAGGAAAAAAGGATTAATTAAACCTGGAGATATGAAATTAAATTAGAATTAAAGTATACTTTTTTGCTAAGATTTTATAAGTTAATGTTTTAACGAGTATTTTCGTGGTATAATACCTTCAGGAGGACAACCTCCCCTACTAAAGATAAACTATAAAAAAACATAAGATAAAAAAGTGTAATGCACAAAAGAAGAGGCAGCTAAATAAACAAAAGATAAAAGAAAATAAAAAAACAAAAGATGAACAGGCAATTAAAAAAGCTAAGTTTCTTAGCTTTTTTAATTGCTGCTTTTTTTATCCCTTGACATTATTTCCTTTTTTGCTATAATAATCCTTAATTAAATACTAGGCAATGAAGGGACCTAGTAAATACGTAGCTTTTATAGAGAGCCAATGGTTGGTGGAAATTGGCAAAGCGAAGTATTGAATCCAGCCCAGAGCCTTTTACTAATTGAGTGAGCCTTTTTAGGCTAACTAGGGTGGCAACGCGGGAATTACTCTCGTCCCTAATCTGGGGATGAGAGTTTTTTTATAGTGTATGATTAGTAATTTATCACCTTTATAAAATTCACAATTCTCTATGCTTTTAGTGAATAGTGAATAATGAATAGTGAATAATTTAATTAGCTAACAATTGAATTTGCTGTTATCAATTAAATTATTAAATTTTTCACTATTAACTATATATGAATTGTGAATTAAAATAAAGAAAGGGAGGAGATAGAATGCTGGATATTAAAAGAATCAGATCTAATCCTGAAGAAATAAAAAGAGCATTGAAGAAAAGGCATGGAGATTATCCAATTGACAAGGTTCTTGAATTAGATGAAAAAAGAAGAGGACTTCTAAAAGAAGTAGAAGAAATGAAAGCAAGGCAAAATCAAGTATCAAAGGAAATACCAAAATTAAAAAAGGAAGGCAAGGATACAGAGCCTATATTGGCAGAAATGAAAGCTTTATCTGATAAGATTAAGGAATTAGATTCGGAAGTAAAGATAGTTGAAGAAGAATTGAGGAATATCTTGCTTCAAATTCCAAATACACCCCATGAATCTGTTGTAGAAGGAAAAGATGATTCAGAAAATGTTGAAATAAGAAAATTTGGTGAGCCTAGGAAGTTTGGATTTGAACCTAAGCCACATTGGGAAATAGGTGCAAATTTAGGCATATTGGATTTTGAAAGGGCTACAAAGATTACAGGTTCAAGGTTTGCATTGTTTAAAGGTTTAGGTGCAAGGCTTGAAAGGGCTATAATTCAATTTATGCTTGACCTTCATACTAGGGAACATAATTATATAGAAATGCTGCCACCATTTATGGTAAACAGGGACAGTATGATAGGTACTGGACAGCTGCCTAAATTTGAAGAAGATATGTTCCATTTACCAAGTAAGGATTATTTCCTAGTACCAACTGCTGAAGTACCACTTACAAACCTATTAAGGGATGAAATAGTAGATGAAAAGGACTTGCCAATATACTATACAGCTTATACACCTTGCTTCCGTCAAGAAGCTGGGGCTGCAGGCAGGGATACAAGAGGCCTTATTAGGAATCATCAATTTGACAAGGTAGAATTGGTTAAGTTCTCAAAACCTGAAAATTCCTATGAAGAATTGGAAAAATTGACAAATGACGCTGAAGAAGTTTTAAAGAGATTGGGATTGCCTTACAGGGTAGTAATGCTCTGCACTGGAGATTTAGGGTTCTCATCAGCTAAGACCTATGATATAGAAGTTTGGATGCCTTCATATAACAGGTATGTTGAAATTTCAAGCTGCAGCAACTTTGAAGATTTCCAAGCACGCAGAGCTAATTTAAGATATAGAAGGGCAGATAATGGCAAGGTAGAATACCTTCATACATTAAATGGTTCAGGCCTTGCAGTAGGTAGAACCTTTGCAGCAATACTTGAAAATTATCAACAAGAAGATGGCTCTGTAGTTATACCAGAAGCATTAAGGCCATATATGGGGAATATAGAAGTAATTAAATAAGAGATTTTAAGTATTCAACAAATGGAAAAGGCCTAGAGTTTTCTAGGCCTTAATTATTTTAAGTACTATTCAAATTCCTTAAATAGTTTTTCAAAGTCTTCCTTACTGTCTTTTATATGGTATACATGTTGGTCTTCTGGGAATCTTTCGCTTTTAACATCGTCAACATATTCTTTAAAGGCGTTAATTACAACTTCAGCTACATTTGCATATTTCTTTACAAATTTAGGTGTGAAAGCTTGGAACTGTCCTAACATGTCTCCGCAGATTAACAATTGCCCGTCGCATGGAAGCCCAGCTCCGATTGAATATACTGGAATGGTAAGTTTTTTAGCTATAAACTCTGCAACTTCTGGTGGAACTGCTTCCAAAAGAAGTGCTTGAGCACCTGCTTCCTCAACTGCTATTGCATCTTTTATTAGTTCCCTTGCACTTTCTACAGTCCTTCCTTGTGCTTTAAATCCACCTAGTTGTCCTGAGCTTTGTGGAGTTAATCCTATATGGCCAAATACCACAATTCCTGCATCTGCAATGGCCTTAATTCTAGAAACGACTCTTCTTCCACCTTCAAGCTTAATTGCATCCATGTCAGCTTCCTTTATAAACCTTATGGCGTTTCTCACTGCTTCTTCATCAGATACTTGATAAGAACCAAAGGGCATATCTCCAATTACAAAAGTATTTGGTGCACCTCTTCTTACAGCTTTACAGAGAATAATACATTCGTCCATTGTAACTGGAACAGTACCGCTGTATCCTAATACAACCATTCCCAATGAGTCTCCAACGAGTATCATGTCGATGCCTGCTTGTTCAGCAAAGGACGCAGTAGGATAATCATAGGCTGTTACCCATGCAACTTTTTCACCCTTTTTCTTCATTTCATGAAAATCCAATATTGTTTTCTTCTTTCCCATAAAAAGTCCCCCTTTTAAGTTTACATCCCTTTTATTTATTGCTATTATATCAGAAAATGTTAGAAGTAATAAATAATTTTTGCCTTAAAGTAAATATTAATAATTAAAATACCATATCTGGGAGTGATATAGTGAGGAGAAAAAGGGATTTTCTTATAATTTTAGTATTGATTATAGGGCTCATCTTTTCAGGATGTTCCAATACTAAAATAGCAGAGCAAACAGAGCCTGATGAGAATGTAAGTGAAGTAAATATCCTAGAAGAGGAAAGCTTAAAGATTAATGAATATATCATAGACGTAGAATTAAATCCTTCAGATATGACTTACAATGGAAAGCAGAGGGTAGTATATGTAAATAAAACAGGTACCAATTTGCAAGAAATATATTTCCACCTATATCCTAATGCTTTTAGTACCTTAGAAAATGCACCAATATTATTTAACATCGGGGAGAAGATGGATAAGAAAACCTATACTCCGGGATATATAAACATAGAAAAGGTAGCTGTAGGTGATAAAGAAGTTGAATGGGATATTGAAAGAAGTGATACAGTACTACGTGTTCAACTAGATGAGCCATTAGAGAGAAATGGGGAAATAGAAATATATTTAGAATATACAGTAAAAATTCCCAGTACAAAAGATAGGTTTGGCTTTCACGACAAGGGCATAAATTTAGGGAACTGGTACCCTGTAGTTGCTGTTTATGATGATGAAGGCTGGAATATAGACCCTTATTATAAAATAGGAGACCCATTTTACAGCGATGTTTCAAATTATAAAGTTACAATAACAGTTCCACAGGAATATAAGGTTGCTTCAAGTGGTAAAATTATCTCCGAAACTTTAAACAATGGGAAGACAACTTATTATATAGAAGGGAATCAGATAAGGGATTTTGCATGGGTTGCCAGTAAAAATTTTATAACTAAAGAAAAAGAGGTAGATGGAATAAAGGTTAAGTTTTATTCTGTAAATCCAAATGAAAGCCTTCTAGATGAAGCCTTAAAGTTTGCTGAAAATTCCTTAAAGGTTTTCAACAGGGTATTTGGGAAATATCCTTATGAAGAATATACTTTGGTGAATACAGAGTTTCCATCCGGTATGGAATATCCAACAATAGTATTCATATCAAATGACTATTTTTACAAATCCCTTTTAAATTCCTTGGAAAAGGTTATAGTCCATGAAACTGCCCATCAGTGGTGGTACGGAATAGTAGGAAATGACCAAGTAGATGAAGCTTGGCTAGATGAAAGTTTAGCCAGCTATTCAGAAGTCATATATGTTAGTGAAATCTATGGAAAGGATAAAGGGGAAGAATATTTCAATGAAAACTTTAAGATACCCTATGAATACATGTCTGAGTATATTGAAAATGATGAAGGGGTCAATAAGCCACTGTCACAATACAAAGACTGGAACGATTATTCGTTTTCAGTCTATGTAAAAGGGACAGTTTTTCTAGATAGGATTAAGGAAGAGTTTGGAGAAGAAGCATTGTATAAGATATTAAATACTTATTATGAGCGATACAAATTTAAAATTGCAAGTACAGAGGATTTTTTAAAGATATGTGAAGAAATAACCAACACATCCTTTGACTCCATAGCAAGTGAATATTTATATGTAAAGTAAATAGAAGCAGGACTAACCTGCTTCTATTTATCTTCTATAGAATCCATTGCTAAATAAGATTACTAATAGCAAGAAGAAGAATAGTAAACTAGCATCGTCTTCTCTAAATAGTCCGCCGCCTCTGTTTTCTACCATTAAAAATCCCCCTTATGATTTTTTTATTCCTAAACATTCATATTAGGAATACCTAATACATTATATAAATGTAAGCATAAATTTGTTACAATATATAGGGGAGGAATATTATGAGGAGAAAGTATTTTATACTATTTTTAGCACTGGTTATTATAATAAATCCAGTACTAGCCTATGGAGAGGATAATTTAGAGAATGGAAAAACATATTCTCTAAGTGACTTAAGTGATGGCTTAAGGTCCTATTTGTTGGCAGATTATGAAACTGGAGAAATACTTGAAGAATACAATATAGATGAAGCAGTGGAAATAGCAAGTATTTCTAAGCTTATGTCCTTCCTAATAATTATGGAAAAGGTTGAAGAAGGGATAATTTCTCTTGATGATGTAGTGAAGATAGACAAGGATACAACTAAGATAAAGGGCTCCAGCTTTAAATTAAAAGAAGGAGAGGAATTTACAGTTAAGGAACTTCTTGATGCAGCCATAGTTATATCTGGAAATGATGCAACTTATGCCTTGGCAAAATATGTAGCAGGTACAGAAGAAGAGTTTGTAAAGTTAATGAATGAAAAGGCAAAGGAACTTGGATTCAATAATGCAGTATTTTATAACTCAACTGGGCTTCCTGTAAATGGTTCTGATGTTCAAAATAAGATGACTACAAGAGAGATATTTAAACTTTCCCAGTACATAATTGAACATTATCCCATTATACTGGACATATGTAAGATTAAGGCAATAGAAGTGAAGGAAAGGGATTTTTTTCAAATAAATACAAATCCCCTCTTATATGAAATAAAAGAAGTAGATGGGTTAAAAACTGGTTTTACAAATAAAGCTGGATACTGCTATGTATCTACTTTTAAGATAGATGGGATAGAAGGACAAACTAAAGACCTAAGGCTTATAGCCATTGTAATGGGGGCAAAGGATTTATTGGAAAGAAATCAAATGGCTAAGGTATTGGTAGAATATGGCATAAATAATTTTTCCAAAAAAGTAATCCTTGATAAAAATGTTCCACTTGAAACATTATATTTTCCTAAGGGAGATATAACAGAAACATATGTGTATCCAGAAGAGGAGTTTTCAAAGTTAATTAGAAAAGGGACTGATATAACAATAGATTTGGATTTAGATGATATTGCTCTGCCATTAAAAGCAAATACCAAAGTGGGAAAAGCCTATGTCAAGGAAGATGGGAAAACGATATTTGAGACAAGCATTTTAGTAAAGGAAGATGTAAATAAGGCTAAATGGTATGTATTAGTCTGGAGATTTATAAAAACCCTATTTGAAAGGCTGAGTTTAAAGTTTGCTTAAAATAGTTATCAGGGGGAATTGCAGTGCTAAATCCAATAAATGTTGCTATATGTGAAGATAATAAAGTAGAAGCTGAACTATTAGAGAAATATGTAAAAAATTGGGCAGTAAAAAATAATACTTCCGTTAGAACAGAGGTCTTCTACAGTGGGGAGGCCTTTGAATTTAGCTGGTCCATGGACAAGAAGTATGATGTTCTCCTGTTAGATATTGAGATGAAAAAGCTAAATGGAGTAGAACTGGCAAAGAGAATAAGATTGGAGGATGAATTGATTAACATCATCTTTGTTACAGCTATACCTGATTATATTGGAGAAGGATATAATGTGTCTGCCATAAACTATTTAATAAAGCCTATATCGGAAGAAAAACTGTTTGAATGCTTAGATAAAGCAGTAAAGAGAGTTTCAAAAGAATCAAAAGCAGTTTTAATAGATGTAGATGGTGAAACTATACGGCTAAAGCAGGAAGATATTTTTTATATTGAAGCCTTTTCCCATACTGTGGAAATAAATACCGAGAAAGAGAAGTATGTTACAAGAAAAAACATCAGCGCCATAGAGAAAGAATTAGATGAAAATGCCTTTGTTAGATGCCACAGGTCTTATATAGTTGGATTAAAACATGTAAAGAGGATTGGAAAAAATGAGATTGAGTTAGATGATGGAAGGATGATACCTGTAAGCAGAAGGCAGTATGCAAATGTCAATATGGCCTTTATAAGATATTATAAGGGTGAAGATGATGAATAAGGTATTGTTGGCTGTTTTGTCAATCCTAATAGCAGTAGTCCTATTTTATTTGATTAAATACCTTTTAAATAGGCTTATAGATAAAAAGATTTCCAACTACCAAAATGACCTAGTAACTAAGCATTATAATGAAGTAGAAAATATTTATAGGCAAATGCGGGGATGGAGGCATGATTTTCACAATCATATACAGGTAATGAAGGCATATCTAAAATTGGGGAAATATGAAGATATGGAAAAGTACCTGACAGAATTGGATAAGGACTTAACCAATATAGATACTGTTTTAAGAACTGGCAATTTAATGGTAGATGCCATATTAAACAGCAAATTATCTATGGCTAGGAGTCAGGATATAAAAATAAATGCAAAGGCAACAGTACCTAAGGATATTAGGGTATCGGATTTGGATTTATGCATAATCATAGGGAACTTATTGGATAATGCCATGGAAGCAACAATGAAACTTGAAAATCCTGAAGACAGGTTTATTAGGGTGTACATAAGGGAAATGAAAGGACAGCTTTATATTTCAGTTACTAATTCATTTGGAGGAAAGATTAAAAAGATTAACAAAGAGTACATAACGACAAAGTTAGGTTTAAACCATGGCTTTGGATTGAAAAGAATTGACAGCATAGTCAATAAATACAACGGATTTGTAAATAGGCAGCATGAAGAGGGAGTATTTGCAACTGAAATAATCCTACCCATATAGTGCCATTGGTGTCATAAAAAATACCATTGGTGCTATTTTTTTATAGGAAGATGCCTATTTTGCTATGATGTTGTTGAGGTGATGGAAATGGCGGAAAATGTTAGAAAGAATGCAACTAAATATAGTTTAATAGAAAATATTAGGTATCTAATAAAAAACATGTGGATATGGGATAAAAAGCTTTTTGCATTTTATCTTTTGCAAATTCCATTGTTGGTTTTAGGACCATTGCTTACTATCTATATACCTAAGGTGTTGATAGACTGTATTCAAAATGGAGTTGGTTTAGGAGAGTTTATAAGGAATATTGGAATGCCTATATTAGGCTTAATTATAGTTCAAACCATAAGAGTTGGGTCTGAGTTTAAAATCAGCATAGGGGGTTTTGTTTATAGGATAAAATATTTTGGACAGTTAGGAGAAAAATCTGTAGATACAGATTATGAAAACATAGACGGAGCATCAGGTCAAGATAGGCTTATGAAAGCTGCAATGTCTGTTGCTAATGATAACTCAGGCACCCAAGCCATAACTACAGTTTCAATTCAATTGCTTTCTAACATCATCGGAATGATATTATATGGAAGCATAATATTTACCATACATCCCCTATTTATAGTTCTTATTATATTAACATCCTTAATTAACTACTTTTTAGGAAATTATGCCAATAAATTTGAGCACAGGAGTAAAAACAACTTAGCACCTGTAAAAAAGAAATTAGAATATATTAGGACAAAGGCAGGAGATTTTAAAGCATCTAAGGACTTAAGATTATATAATATGGTTTCTTGGTTTAAGGATATGTATCAAATATTTATAAAGGAAAGGATAAACTTAGAAAGAAAAAATATCAGTAAAAGGTATTTAGTAAACTGTGTTGATGGCTTACTAGCTTTCTTAAGAGATGGCTTGGCTTATGGATATTTAATATATTCTGTATTATTCAAAAATATGGATATAGGCGATTTTGTACTATATTTTGGAGCTATTGGAGGATTTTCCGCTTGGATATCAGGTATAGTCAATAACTTTATAGAACTCAATAGAATCCATTTAGAGACTTCAGATTTAAGGGATTATCTTGAAATGGAAGATAAGATGAATAGGGGCAAAGGAGTAGAGCTTCCTAAAGAATGGGAGCTGCCCTGTGATATTGAATTAAAGAATGTATATTATAAATATCCTGGTGCTGAGGATTATACTTTAAAGAATATAAACCTTCATATAAAGAAGGGAGAAAAGTTAGCAATTGTAGGTGTAAACGGAGCAGGCAAAACTACTTTGGTGAAGCTGATATGTGGATTATATACTCCAACTAAAGGCGAAATCTATATAAATGGAAAGAAGTCAAGTGAATATAACAGGGATGAATACTATTCGATGTTTTCAGTAGTATTTCAGGACTTTTACCTATTACCTGTAAGCATTGCAGAAAATATTGCATTACGAATGAAAGATGAAATAGATGATGAAAAGCTAGATATGGTTTTAAATATGTCAGGGCTAATGGATAAGGTTAAATCCCTTGAAAAAGGCAAAGATACTTTGCTGGTGAAATCCGTATTTAATGATGCTGTAGATTTATCAGGAGGGGAAATGCAAAAATTAGTCCTTGCCCGTGCATTGTATAAGGATGCGCCTATAGTTATTTTAGATGAGCCAACTTCTGCTTTGGACCCTATAGCTGAAAATGAATTATATCAGAAATATAATGAATTTACTAAGGATAAGACTTCAATATTTATATCTCACAGGCTGGCTTCTACTAAGTTTTGCGATCGCATAGTTCTAATTGATAATGGAGAAATTGTTGAAATAGGTGATCACAAAACACTTATGGACCAAAATGGTAAATATAGAAAGATGTATGATATGCAATCCCACTATTATAAGGATAAAATAGGCGGTGAAGAAATTGCGTAAGTTGGGTTTTAAGGAAGATTTAAGAATTATATCAATGTCTCTTAAAGAGATTCATAAGCTGCAAAAATGGGTAATTCCAGTAGCCATATTAAATGCTATTGTCAAAGCCATTTCGCCTTTTGTAAACATATATATGTCTGCAAGGATAATAGATGAATTAATTTACTTTAAGGATATAAATAAACTTATATTATTAGTGTGCATAACCATAGGCTTGAATTTATTCTTTCATATATTATCCAATGGATTAGAACATTTGTTGAGGATTTTGAGAATTATAATGGGAAACAATCAAGAAATGCAGTTAAATGAAAAGATAATCAATATGGATTACGAGCATATTGAAAATGCAGAAGTTCATTCCCTAAGGACAAAAATACAAGAGGCAGAGATGCAAAATGGTGGAGGTATACATGCCCTTGTATATTACCTAGGAGATTTTGTAAAGGGATTAGTTGCAGTATTTGTAAGCTTGTTCTTTATTTTGGATATGTTTAAGCCAACAGATAATCTAGGGATTTTAAATTCATATATATTAAATGTTGGATTTTTAATATTTCTAATGATTGGGACCATGTTGAATATGAAATTCAAAGAAAATGCAGACAGGAGGTATTTTGAGTCATTTAATAAGTTAATAGATTTAAACAGGGCTACTTTTTACTATTTTGAACACATCTTAAATTACGAAACTGGAAAGGAAATAAGGTTATATAATCAAAAAAATCTAATACTGAATTCCTTTGGAAATATAGTTAATAAGTATTCAAAATTAGTTGACGATATCTTAAACAACAGTATGAAATATGGAGTAGTAAATGGATTTTTATCTAGCTTATTATCATGCCTTGTATATGTCTTTGTTGGCATAAAGGCTCTTTTGGGAGCTGTTTCTGTAGGAAATGTAATGAAGTATGCAGGTAGCATTTCAAGGTTTATGAACAGCAGCAGCGACCTTTTAATAGGCATAGTGGGATTAAAAACCAATAACCAATATTTGAAGTTATACTTAGATTTTCTAAATATTGAAGATAAAATGTATAAGGGCACTTTACCAGTGGAAAAGCGGGATGACAATGAGTATGAAATTGAGTTTAGAAATGTAAGCTTTAAATATCCAGGAACAGATAAATATGTTTTAAAGAACATATCATTGAAGTTAAAAATTGGAGAAAAACTTGCCATCGTAGGCATGAATGGTTCTGGGAAGACTACATTTATTAAGCTTCTATGTAGGCTCTATGACCCAGATGAAGGCGAAATCCTTTTAAATGGCATTAATATTAAAAAATACAACTATGATGAATATATAAAGCTTTTTTCTGTAGTATTTCAGGACTTTAAGCTGTTTTCCTTCTCCTTAGGGCAGAATGTGGCTGCTTCTGTAGATTTTGATGAAAGGGAAGTTGAAGATATATTAGAAAAGGCAGGATTTGGAGAAAGGCTGTCTACAATGCCATTGGGAGTTCATACTCCGTTGTATAAGGATTTTGATGAAAATGGAGTTGAAATCTCAGGAGGAGAGGCCCAAAAGATTGCTCTTGCAAGGGCGATATACAGGAATGCTCCAATAATTATACTAGATGAGCCTACTGCAGCATTGGACCCCATTGCTGAATTTGAAGTTTATTCTAAATTTAATGAAATAGTGGGAGATAAAACCACCTTCTATATAAGCCATAGATTGTCTTCCTGCAGATTCTGCGATGAAATAGTGGTATTTCATGAAGGAAGGATAATTCAAAGGGGCACCCATGAGGAATTAATAAAAGATGTTAATGGCAAATATTATGAATTATGGAATGCTCAAGCCCAATATTATAAAGAAGAAGCTGTTTAATGGGACAGTTACCTGTCCCATTATTTTTTGTAATAATATATTGCCAGCTGTGTTCTATCCCTCAAGCCCAACTTTTCCAACATATTGGAAATATAATTCCTAACAGTTCCTTCGCTTAAGTATAGCCTTTCTGCAATTTCCTTATTATTAAGCCCCTCAGCAACTAATAGGAGGATATCTATTTCCCTTTCAGTCAACTCTCCGTGGAAATTTTTTCTAGATGGCTTTTGAATACTAGAAATAATCTTTGAATCGAATACTAAGTTGCCAGAGTAAACTGCATTTATGGCAGGGATAATTCCCTGAATGTTTTGCTTTAATATATATCCCTTACATCCTAAGTTAATGGCGGACAAAATATATTCATCATCTTGGAAGGTGGTGATTAGAAGTATCTTAGCATTTGGGTCAAATTCTATTATCTCCTTGGTGGCTTCTATTCCGTTCATCTTTTCCATTCTAATGTCCATGAGTATTAAATCGGGCTTATGTTTTTTGTATAGTTCCACTGCTTCAATTCCATTATATCCTACAGCTATAACTTCAATTCCACTGGCACTTACTATGGTCTTTAAAGAATTAACTACTAAAGGGTCATCATCTACAATAATAATCTTCATAAAATCATCCCTTCATTAAAGTCATGTGAATCCTAAATCCATTATCGAATCCATAATTTATAAATCCGTTGTATTTACTGGCTATTTCTTTCATGGAAAGCAGTCCAATGCCTTTTTTTGATAGGTTGTTAATGTTGTCTACCTTGCTTCCGTTGTCCATGATGACTATGGAATGGAACTTAGGCTGACTCATCAAGGTAATCTTTAATTGGGTGGCGTTTGAATGTTTCACGCAGTTAGTAATTGCTTCCTTTACTACAGATAATATATCGAATTTTAATTCATAAGGCAGGTTGTCCTCCAATTTGTAGGTTAGCTTTATCTCTAAATTAGATATTTCATCGCAAAGTTCTTCAATCTTGCTTTTTAAGTCAAAGGATTCGTTGTATAAGTTGTGAATGTTGTTTCTGATATCATTCATTCCATTTATTAGGGTGTTTTGAAGGATGTTTAAGCTTTCCTTAATGTTGTCATCAGCAACTGCTTTCAAGGCTTCCACCTGTAAAATACTGCTGCTTATCATGTGTCCAATGGAATCGTGAAGTTTCCTTGCAATACGGTTTCTTTCAGTTAATATGGCAATTTGGATGTTCTTTTCTCTATCCTTTTTCAGCTGCTCATTGTATTTTTTTAAGTATATGGCATCTTCCTTTAATTCATCTCTGGTTGTTTTGTTTTCCCATAACAGCATTTCGAATTTTTTTCTCATCATTGATAAATACACTGATATAACTGAGCAAATTAAATTTATTATGGAAAAATCTAAAAGAAGTAATAGAAGAGCCAATAAAGAGTAAAGCTTTAAATCTAAATATAGGTTATAGAGTATTAAGGGAATATAATAGACAAATAGTTGGTCATAGATTATAAAACCTAGAAAGCATATATAAAGGTAGAATCTAATTTGCTTTTTGGGAATTAAATCTAAAGCGACAGATATAATCAAAGACACTAAAAAATAAAAGACTAAATTCAAATCTGGATTAACCTTATAAGTATTAAATAAACAAAATAATATGATTATGGCTTTCTCTATAAATCTCCTCATAAGAATTCTCCCAAAAACTTTACTACTGTAAGTTAATTATATATTTATTAATTACATTATACAATTTATATCTGACAAATGTCATATTAAATTGTGATTTAGCACACTACAGTGGAAATTTCCCATTTCATATAATAAAATCAAGAGAATAATCAGGGAGTTGATTGTATGATAGTTGAGGTTAGGAATTTAGTAAAAAGATATAAGGAGTTAATAGCTTTGGACCATTTCAACATGGAAGTTGAAGAAGGGGAAATACTAGGGCTACTGGGTCCTAATGGATGTGGCAAAACTACTGCAATAAACTGCATTTTGGCTTTATTGAATTATGACAAAGGAGAAATACAACTATTTGGCAAAAAAATGACTCCTAACTCCTATGAAATAAAGAGGCAAATTGGCTTAGTTCCACAGGAAGTATCAGTATTTGAAAACTTAACAGTAAGGGAAAATGTAGATTATTTCTGTGGTCTATATGTTGATGATAAAAATTTGAGGAAAAGATATGTGGAAGAAGCCATAGAGTTTGTTGGACTAAAGGATTATGTGAAATTTTATCCTAAAAAACTAAGTGGTGGGCTTAAGAGAAGATTGAATATAGCCTGTGGCATAGCCCATAAGCCAAAGCTGATATTCTTAGATGAGCCTACTGTAGCAGTAGATGCACAAAGCAGAAACTTCATCTTAAATGGAATAAAGAGATTAAATCAAGAAGGTAGTACTATTATTTACACTACTCATTATCTGGAAGAAGCAGAAATGATTTGTAAAAGGATAATTATTATGGATAATGGAAGAAACATAGTATCTGGAACTAAGGAAGAATTGAAAGAGATGATTACTACAACAGAAAAAATTGTAGTTGGATTTTTATCCATAGATGATGAAACTGCAAGCAAGATGAAAAAAATCCCTCATGTAATAGATGTTGAAAGGGATGGGGAAGACTTTGTCATTAAGTTTGAAAATGGATTTAACAATATAGCCAATCTCTTGGAGTTCATAAAGAGCAATAATTTAAGCTATGTAAAATTATATAGCCAGTTGCCAACATTAAATGATGTGTTTTTAGAGCTTACTGGAAAGGAGTTAAGGGATTGATGGAAGGCCTATTTAGAAATATTTTGTATCAAACCAAAAATACCTATAGAAACAAATCCTATTTTTTCTGGGTTGTATTATATCCAATAGTGTTGGCTGCCTTTTTCTATGCTGCATTTAATGGAATGATGGACATAGAATTAGAAGATATTAACGTAGGCATAGTAGAAGATAATCCAATTTCATTCATCTTAGAAGAAATAGACCTGTTAAATGTTGAGAAAGTTAGGGAAGGGGAAATAGAAGAAAAAATTGAAAATGAAGAAATAGATGTATTTATAGATAATGATTTGAATTTACTTGTGAAAAAATCCGGTATCAAGCAGACCATAGTAAAAGAAATAGTAGAACAGATAAAGCAGATGGTTAAATTAAATAGGCCAATGGATAGTTATGATTTTTCCATAGATTATACTATTTCTAAAAATCAGCAGGCAAATCCCATGATAATTATTTTCTATTCCTTAATTGCCATGGTTTCTGCTTATGGAGTATTTAGTGGCATAGAAAGTGTCTATTATATTCAAGCTAACCTATCAAATATTGGTGTAAGAATAAATGCTACACCATTAAAGAAAAGCAATTTTCTAGTTGCAGGCATAATCGTAGCTTTAGTATTAAACTTAATTTCAAACTTTCTATTAATAATATTTATACAATATGTATTAAAACTTCATTTATTCCATGAAATAAAGTATAGTACCATATTTATACTTTTAGGAAACCTATTTGGAGTACTACTAGGAGTATTAATTGGAGTATCTAATAAATTAAATCCCAATACAAAAACGGCCCTTGGTATTATTGTACTTCTATTTTTATCATTTTTATCGGGTATGATGAGTCCAGATATTAAGATAATAATTGAAAGCAAATTCCCCATCATTTCTAGGATAAATCCAATTAACATAATAACCAGCAACCTCTACAGGATAAATCTCTTAGGGAATACAAGATTTGTGAATGAGGGAATGATTATACTGTCAATTTACTGTATGGTTTTAGTTATTATATCCTATTTCTTCCTAAGGAGGAGAACTTATGACAGTATTTAAATATTTTCTGAGAATATCGTTGAAGTATAAATGGGCAATGGCCCTCTATGTATCTATATTTTTTATGGTATCTATATTTTTTATGTCAAGTTTATCCCAAGGACCAGCTATATTTAAAGAAACAAAGTTAGATATTAGTATAATTGATTACAGCAACAGTAAGCTATCCCGAAGCCTAGTAGATTATTTAGCTGATAAAAATAATATAATAAAGCCCCCAAAGGATGAGGAAAATGGAAAAGAATTGATATTCTTGGAAGTTGCAGATGCTGTAATAATTATTCCAGAGGATTTTGAAGAAAAAGTGGTTAACAAGGAAAAAGCCATAGAAATATACAAGGATGACAGGAAAATGGAATCCTATCAGATACAACATCAAATCAATAAGTTTATCTCCTTTGTAAATGCTACCAATGAAAATGGTGAATTTGATTTAGATGGTGTGAATCTTGCATTAAAAGAAAAAACAAATGTAAAAATACTAGAAACGAAGAATAGCAATGAGAGAATAAAAAAATGGTTCAATTACTATTTTAATTTTACATCTTATGTAATAGTAGCTGTTTATATAGCTGTGATAGGCATGGTAATGACAGACTTTTCTGAAGCTAATATTGAGATTAGACAAAAAGCATCTTCCAAGAGGAATATTGAATTTAATAGGGAAATATATCTTGGCCAGCTAACCTTGGCTTCTATTATAACTGCTATTTTTATATTAGGCAGTATTATATTAAGAGGAAAATATATAGGGGAAGTTCAGTTTAGCAAGTATACAATAAATACAGTAATATTTTCTCTTACGATTTTAAGTTTAACATTTTTGATTAATAATGTTACTAATAATAGGTTTGTAAAGAATGGAATAAGTACAGTGCTTTCCCTTGGGACTTCTTTTATATCAGGAGTTTTGATACCTCAGGAAATGCTTGGGGAAAAGGTAATTGCAATATCTAAATTCTTTCCAACTTATTATTTTGTAAAGATTAATAACTCTGATATTAACTCAATACTGGATGTGAAGTATGAAATATTGATGCAGTTATTATTTGCTATAGCTTTTTTACTTATTGGATTGTATTTTTCAAAGGTAAAACAAAGAGCGTAAATCAATTCACAATGCACAATGCACAATTATTTTTAGTGAATAGTTAAAAGTTAATAGTGAAAAGTTAGTAATCATTATTAGTTATTCACTTTTCACTGTAATTGTTAATTGTGAACTGTGAATTGTGCATTGAACAAAGTTGTGCATTGTGCATTGATTGTAGTTGTGAACTGCAGATTTATAAGATGTGGGTGTGTGCTATTGGTGATAAAACACTTGACTATGTTCGTAAAATATTATACAATAATAAGGTAAGTTGTGCACCCATAGCTCAGTAGGATAGAGCGACGCCCTCCTAAGGCGTAGGCCAGAGGTTCGATTCCTCTTGGGTGCGTTTTTTTCTAGGTGGTTGTCATGGATATTTTATATATGAGAGAAGCTTTAAAAGAAGCTAAGAAAGCCTATAGCATCTACGAAGTACCAGTAGGTGCTATTATTGTTTATAATGGACAAATTATAGGAAGAGGGTATAATCAGAGAGAGACTCTAAAGGACCCAACAGCCCATGCAGAAATCCTAGCCATAAAGGAAGCAAGTAAGTTTTTAGATTCCTGGAGGCTTGTGGACTGTACAATGTATGTGACTTTAGAGCCCTGTGCCATGTGTGCAGGAGCCATAGTGAATTCTAGAATAAAGAGGTTAGTCATAGGTGCTAGGGACTTGAAAAGGGGCTGCTGCGGTACTGTGGAAAACTTAACTAACCATCCCAAATTTAACCATAGATTAGAAGTAGAATTTGGGGTTTTGGAGGAAGAGTGCAGCAGTATTTTATCTGATTTTTTTAAGGAATTACGGGAACAAAAGAAAAATTTAGAAGGCTGAATAGTATGCATGGTTTAAAAAACCGTGCATTTTTTTTATATTTTTTAAATTTTTTATGGACACTTTCCCTTTTTATTTCGTCTTATTAGTGACAAAAGAAAACAGGGAATAGAAAGGGGAATTAAGATGTTTAATGTACATCAGAACCCACTACTGGTTGGTGATGGATTAGGGTTATGTAAAAAACATGAGTCAAAGGATATAAATATTCTTAGTAGGCCAAAAAGGAAGCTTTTAAAAAAAATCATTAGAAATATTTTATTGTTCCTAAAACCATAGTAAACTTATATTAAATCTTTGCATTTTCTAAGGAAAGAATAGAGGAAGTGAATTATGAATTTATATACAGTTTATGAAAAATATCATAATGACTTTTTATCCTTTGCCAAAAGCCTTACAAAAGATTATGACGAAGCCTTTGATTTAGTCCAAGATGCGTATTTGTCAGCTATGGAGAGGGAAGAGATGTTTCAGTATATGAACGAATATCAGATAAAAGGCTGGTTTTTTACAACTATAAAGAACAAAAACATAGATAATATTAGAAAAAGAAAAAGACTTGATTATCAATGGGAATTTAATTTACTCTCAGAAGAAGATAACTTTGAAGAAAAAATAGCTATAGAAAGTTTACTTGAAAAACTGCCCAGCGACTTAAAAGATGTTGTGGTTTTAAGATATATTATGAATCTAAACAGTACAGAAATAGGAGAGAAGCTTAAAATTCCCCCTTCAACTGTTAGATCAAGGCTTAGTAAAGCCTTAAAAATATTAAAAAACTATTTATAAAAAATATTAATTAATAGGAGGTATTATTATGGCAAAGATAGAAAATATCGGTTTATTAGATGTTAGGGAAATAAGGGAAGAAGTTGCTGAGAATATAACATCAATTGAAAATGTCGGTATATTAATAGAAAGCGATAAGTCTCAAATCCTATTAAAGAATGCTAAAAAAGTTAATATAGGAATGACCTTGAAGGTACCCTCAGATAAAAAGATTAATGTAGCAATTCAAAATGGAAGCCAAGTGGTAGATAAGGAATATTTAGAAGGAATAGATGACCAAGTGGCATTTATAGTCAATGGAGAATTGATTTTCAAAAATGATGTTGATTTAGAATTACTAAAGGAAAAACTATTTACAGTTATGGTTAATGGAGAAATAATATGCCCAAGAAGATTATCAAGCACTATTCAATCTAGAGGTACTATAAATGGATATTTAACTTCATATTCCAGCGATTATACTTTAATAAATGGAAAAGTGAAATTTAATAATGGATTTTTAAGGAGTTTAAAGGGGAAATCAAAAATATCTGTAGAAAAGTTAATCGTTTTAGACCCAATAGATTCTGCCTTATTAAATGAAAGAATATCAAATATAGAGGTATTAAAGAAGCTAATAATACTAGAAGATTTAGAAGGAGAAATCTCCAATTATATTGACAACTACTATTCAGTAAACAAGGAGATTATACCAAATATATCTAAAGAAATTCACTATATAGACAAAAGAGTCAAGATAGATAACAATTTCCTAATGAAATATAACGAAGCAGTTCTTTATGTAGATGGAAAAGTTGATTTTAATTTAGAAGAAAATACTGATTTTGGAAAGCATATTAAGTTGTTGTTATGCAAGAGTATTACCTGCGACAAGAAAACCTATGATATGATAAAAGACAATATTGGTGAAAATGTAGAAGTGGAAATCATAGAAGAAAACGTATTTGTTAATAATGGAAATATGAGATTGACTGGAAGTATAAACGATGAAATGATTATCAAAAATATGGGCAAATTACAAATAGATGATAATTTAGATATGGAAAGCTTTGCTAAAAATGTTTTAGAAATTAAAAACTATGGACTAATAGTGGTACCAGAAGATAAGCTAGCTATGGTTAAGGAAAAGGTTAAGGAAAATAAGGGTGCCATAATATCTGATAAAGACAAGAGAGAAAAGGGAATCGAGAAGGAAAAAGAAGACATCCTTTATTCAAATATGGGAGAATTGAAGCTATAAGACAAAATGGCCCTATATGTTATAGAAAAACATATAGGGCTAATTTTTTAGAAAAGCCATATAAATTTCCTGTTAGAAACTTGGCGGTGTCATTGCCCAGATGGATTCGCATACTTCGTCTCCTATGTTTATATATCTATGAGGTATTGTGCTGTCAAAATATATGCTGTCCCCTTCTTCTAGGATATATTCCCTGTCCTTCATTTTAACCATCAGTTTACCTTTAATTACTATTCCACATTCTTCACCTTCGTGGGTTACGAAATCCTTTGTGGAATAATCTCCAGGTTTGATTGTTATATATAAAAACTCTATTTTCCTATTTAAATCAGGAGATAAAAGCTCATAAATGGCGTTGTTGTTGGAGGCAATAATCTTTTTCCTTTTGTCTTTTTTTACAACAGGGTTTGTTATATCTTTTGTTTCTTCATCAAAGAAATAGCCTACTGATACTTGAAGGCTTTGGGCTATTTTCCAAAGGGACACAATGGAAGGGGTTACCATGTTTCTTTCTATTTGGCTAATTAAACTTGGACTTAGTTCAGATTTATTGGCAAGATCAGCTATGCTCATTCCTTTTTCTTTTCTCAGTTCTTTTATCTTTTCACCGACGTTTATTTCCATTGCTATTCCTCCATATAAATTTTTATATATTTATTTTAACATAAAAGATATGTTAAAAAAATAATTTAATATATTTAAAAAATATTTAATATATAGAATTTAATATATTGAATTCAAATTTAATATAATGTATAATAAAATTACCAATTTGAAAGGGGGAATTATATGACTTCTTTAATTAGTGCTGAAAACAGTTGGGCATTATGGGCAATTTTAGTTAGTATTGTAGCAGTTAGTATTTATCTTGAACAAACTTACAAATGGGCGTCAAAAGTTACAGGCGCAATTATAGGTTTGCTACTTGCAATGTTTCTTGCTAATATTAAAGTGATACCTACTGAAGCAGCTACTTATGACATAGTATGGGGTTATGTTGTGCCACTTGGAATTCCTCTATTACTATATAATGCCAATATCAAGAAAATTTGGCGTGAAAGTGGCAAAATGTTGATAATGTTCTTATTAAGTTCTATAGGGACTCTTTTAGGAGTATTTGTATCATTTATACTTTTAAAGAATTATATACCAGATCTCTATAAGATGGCTGCAATGATGACAGGGTCATATATTGGTGGAGGAGTAAATTTTGCAGCTATGGCACAATCATTTGGAACAGGATCAGAATGGGTTTCTGCATTAGTAGTTGCTGATAACTTATTAATGGCATTATATTTCTTCGTTCTATTAGCTATACCTTCAATAGGATTCTTTAGAAGGAAATTTATCCATCCATATATTGACGAAGTAGAAGGCAGGATTGATACTAAAGAAGGAGAAAATCTAGCTAAACAATATTGGGGAAGAAAAGAAATATCTTTAAGGGATATTGCTTTTGGAGTAGCTCTTTCATTTGTAATAGTATGGATATCTACAGAAATATCTAATTTCTTGGGAAGTGTAATTCCTACTGGTAATTTCATATTAGATTTATTTAATGGATTCCTAGGAAACAAATACCTATTGATAACAACATTTACCGTATTATTGGCAACATTTGCACCAAACTTTATGAGCAATATTCATGGTGCCCAAGAAATTGGAACATTTTTAATCTATATATTCTTAGTGGTTATAGGAGTGCCAGCATCTATAGAATTAATAGTTACTAGAGCACCATTGCTTCTATTATTCACTGGTATAATTGTAGCGATAAATATGATTGTATCATTAATATTAGGTAAAATATTTAAATTCAGCATAGAAGAAATATTAGTAGCATCAAATGCTAACATTGGTGGACCTACTACAGCAGCTGCAATGGCCATTGCCAAGGGATGGAACAAACTAATTGGACCAAGTATCTTGGCAGGTATTCTAGGATATGTTATAGGAAACTATCTAGGAATATTTATGGGCAATCTATTACATCTGCTATAAACATAAGAGGGCACATCCTGTGCCCTTTAAATTTGGAGGTGAAACATGTTAATAGATATACATGGTGATATTTGGACAGATGTTACAGTGAGAAGAAGTTTAGGAGAAAGAGATGTTATAAAAAGGCGCCATCTTAATAGGTTTAAAAAAGGCGGAATGGTAGGAGGAACCTTTGTAATATGGATTGACCCGCCACATGATGAAAGGCCCAAAGAAAGATTTGAAGAAAGCATAAAGTATATGTCTGCTGAGATTTGGGAAAACCAAGATATATTAAAGGTTATCTACAATACAAATGATTTTTACAAAGCAGTAGGCGAAGGAAAGTTGGCAATTCTTTTGGGGCTAGAAGGGATTAACTTCTTAGGTGAAGATGTAGAAGGCTTATATTTCCTATATCAAATGGGATTTAGGCAAATAAGCTTAACATGGAATGAGCAAAATGCCTTTGCAACAGGAGTAAGGGGAGACCCAAATAGGGGACTAACTGAATTGGGGAAGAAAGCTGTAAAAATAGTAGAGGATTTAGGGATGATACTTGATTTATCCCACGCAAATGATAAGACCTTCTGGGATATTTACGATGTAGCAACAAAGCCAATTATCGCTTCCCACTCAAATGCGAGGGCATTGTGCAATGTGCCTAGAAATATTACTGATGAACAAATAAAAGCCATAGGGGAAAGTGGTGGCCTTGTAGGAATCAACGCATTTAATGAATTTATCCATGTTGACAGGGATAAGAGAAATGCTGACTTCCTAATTAATCACATTGAACATGTTGTAGAGCTTATAGGCATTGACCATGTGGCCTTTGGTTTTGACTTCTTTGAATACTTGGAAGAAAATACATCAAGCACCTTCATTGAAGACCCTTACAGAGGAACTCCAGGAATTGAAGATATATCTCAAGCTCCAAATCTACTTCAAAAACTAAAAGAAAGAGGCTTTTCCGAAGAAGACATTGAAAAGATAAGCTATAAGAATTTCCTAAACTTAATGGATAGGGTTTTAAAGTAAAATGATACTCCCTTCAATGGTTAAATCCATTTGGAGGGAGTATTTTACCATTTTTTTATGAGAAGTTTTATGTTATAATATCTGGGTAAGTATTTTTGGAGAGATGACCGAGTGGTTTAAGGTGGTGGTCTCGAAAACCACTGTGCAAGAAATTGCACCGAGGGTTCGAATCCCTCTCTCTCCGCCATAATATTTTTAACAACACTTTTAAAGTGTTGTTTTTTTATGCAAAATTTTATTGTCAATTTATTGACTATTAATGGTATAATTTACTAAACATTTTTTATTTAATCAGAAATAATATTTAATTTATAAGTAAATTTATACAATATTAACAACTAAGATACATGATTGCCATGCATATATGGCTGAAAAGTCTGGAAACATCATTATTATACGCTTTGGAATATATAATATTCCTGTTAACTTTGTTATAATAGACAATCAAATTGTTATTAGCAAAGTAATACAAGAATGTGGGCTAAAGCCAGGAGACATTGTACTAAAAGTTGGAGACGAAAGTATAGAAGAAATATTAAATGATAGAAGGAAATATATATCTCAATCACGAGAGGATAGTGGAAGTTTGTTTTATCTTAGTTTGTTTCGAACAAATAAAAAGAATATTGATGTAACTGTAATTCGAGATGGAAAAACAGTTGTTGTAAATGTAAAAAGTAGTCAAAAAAACATTAGCTATAATATTGATACTAAATCGCAAGCCATGGAAGATGGTCAAATATATTATATTAATGTTGGGCTATTGAAAAAAGGGGAAATTAAAAAAATTATGGAGAAATGGTGAAATACAAAGGGTTTAATAATAGACCTTAGAGACTATCCTTCAACCCCAATTGTTTATGAATTGGCAGAATATTTAATACCAACTGCAAAAGAGTTCTTCACAGCATCTATCCCTAATCCTGAGGTCCCAGGTGAATTTTACTATACTGAACCTTTTGTTTCAGGGAAAATAAATGAAGCAGATGGTGAGATAACAGATGATGAAATCTATAAAGGTAAAGTTGTGATTATAATAAATGAACATACTGTAAGCCAAGGCGAGACTACAGCCATGTCTCTAAGAAACACACCAGGGTCTATTGTGCTTGGAAGGCCTTCTGCTGGAACTAACGGTGATATATGTGATTTTACTTTACCTGGAAATATAAAGACAAGTATAAGTGGGCTGGGTGTTTTTATGTCCAGACAAAAAACCAGTTCAAATAGTAGGAGTTCAGCCAGATATCTATGTGGAACCTACAATTGAAGGTATTAGGGAAGGTAGGGATGAATATATTGAGAAAGCTATTGAAATAATCAAAGAGAGTTATAGATAGAATAATTCTATGTTTCAATTTATCTTTATATGGGAAAAAGTAGATTAGAGTGTATTAGAATTAATTTTACAGGGGGTTAAAATGGAAAGGAAAATTAAAAGTAAGATAATGGGCTTTAGGACAAAAGATGGTGCTGGTGTGAGCTTAGTAAGAGTGTTAGGACATAATACAGTAGAAGAATATGACCCAATTTTATTACTGGATTCCTTCGATAGCACAAATCCTGATGAGTATACAAAAGGCTTTCCTATGCATCCACATAGAGGGATAGAAACTATTAGCTATGTATATCGTGGTAAGATGACCCATAGAGATAGCCTAGGCAACGAGGACACCATCGGAGATGGAGAAGTACAATGGATGACTGCAGGCTCAGGTATATTACATGAAGAGATGCTGCCAGAATCTGAAAGACTGCTGGGAGTACAGCTTTGGTTAAATTTACCAGCTGAGGATAAAATGGTACCACCAGCATATAAGAGCATTAAAAATTCAGAGATAGAAGAGATAGAGTTAGAAAATGGGAAGATAAGATTACTTGCAGGTAGATATAAAGATAAAAAAGGCTATATTAGTAAATATCTGCCACTAGATTATTACGATATACACCTAAACCCAAATGCTTCAACAGTTATAGAAACGGACAGAGAACGTTCAGTTATGGTCTTTACTTTATTGGGAGATGCATATATAGCTGGGGAATTGGTTAAAGAAAAGACAGCAGTTAAATTAACAGAAGGAGATTATGTAGAAATAAAAGCTACAGATAAAATGGCTCAAGTATTGTTTATAAGTTCCATAGCCTTGAAAGAACCTGTTGCTTGGGGTGGGCCAATTGTCATGAATACAAAGGAAGAGCTGTACAAAGCCTTTGATGACTTGAAGAAAGGAACTTTTTTACAAGAAAATATATCTTATTAGGGCTAGTATAAATGATAAAAGGAGTTTAGAAGTTAATATGGGAAATAAAAGGAATTGTCACTAGGTCAAAGGGTATAAATTTAAATGCATCCTAAACATAAGGATGCATTTATTATTTCAACAGCTCTTCTATTGTTTTAAATACTAACTTAGGCACTACATTGAATGAATAATCTTCTTCCAGCCTTTCTGTAAACTTATGGGCGTCCTTTCCATAAGGGCCAATGTTAACTACAGGCAGATTTAATTCCTGCATGTCTTCTAAAGGAAGGTTATATTTAATGCCAAATCCGGGCATGTTATTTTTTAGTGATTCAATGGCACTCTTTTCCCTTGGTGCAGAGCCATAGCTTAAGTCTGATATATATGGATAGAATTTCTTCATCAAGATGTTGTATTTAGTATTAGTGCATTCTATGGCTTTGTTTACAGCATTTAGCAGTCTTTTTTCAAGTTCAGTTTCTCCTTTTACATAGTTGTGTGGATAGTATGGTGGGGAGAAATATGCTATTACTACTGGATTTTTGTCAGACCATAGATTATGGACTGCTTCGACTATTTTTAAAGCATACAGCCTCTCATCTATGCTTTCGTCTTTTAATAATTCATTGTTTAATTTATTTAACATCTCATCCAGTTCTTTTCCTCTTTCTCCCTTAACTTTTTCTAATAATTCAGCAAAGGATATAACTCTGGCCTTCCATGGCAGCTTCTTATAAGGGAAATTATTCAGTTTGCAGTATTTTTCATATTCAATGTTTAAATTGTCAATTACCTTTTGGAAAGCAGAGGTTGCACCTTCAATTATCTTTTTCATTATTTCATCTGGGGTACTTTTGTGGGTTCCAAAGTTAAAATATAGGTAGCTTGTTTTTGCAGTTTGAACTGAATATTCAGGCTTCAAATCCTGTTGCCTTAGGGATATTGGAGGTACAGTAACTTCCCCTTCTGCTTCGTCGCAGTATTTTGTATTGAAATTTATTTCTTCCATTATGGCAGAGGATATGTGGTTTGGGTCTATGCCCCTAAAGGGGTCTCCGCCATGGGCCTCGGAGCCAACTATATAGAATGAAGGCATGATTTTCCCGATTGTTCCTACATATACATATCTATTGTTATCTCCTTCATATCTTGGAGCCATATAGTCAGTATCTATAATTGCTTGATATTCAAATCCTTCTTCTTTTTTTAATCTGACTAATTCAGGAACTACAGACAACATACCGCTAGAATTGCCTTCTTCATCGCAAACTGCAGCAAATACAATGTTTCCATCCAGATTATCAACATCATTTGACAGTTCTTCAACTAATGTCATCAAAATAGCCACTCCACACTTCATATCGAATATTCCTCTGCCAAATAGGTAATTTCCAGATTCTAAATCTTTTTTAACTTCTTCAGAAATTGAAAGCTCTTTTAATTTTTCCTTTAATTTCAAAGGTTTTGTTGCATATTCTTTTATATGTCCATAATCTGAAATTCCAACTGTATCAGTATGCCCTATTAATACAACAGTTTTTTTGCTGTTTCCCTTTTTACCTTTAACAATAGCCAGTACGCTATTCCTGCCTAATTTATCATCTTTTACATCAATTAGTCTTACTTTATCTGGATTTTCCTTGAAATATTTCATGTTTAAAAATCTATCATATATTCTATTCACAACATTAATTTCCTCTTTTGTCCCTACTATGCTTTCAATCTCCGTTAATTCTATGGTAAGTTCCTTTATTTTTTCCGCCATGTCTTTTAACATTTTATACCCCCCATAATGTGAGTTGGTTTTATAATATCACTTATGTTTTAAAAAAACAATTTAAATATGTTAAATAGGGAAGGCTGCCATTAAGCAGCTTCCCTAATCATATATTTATAATTTGTTATTCTTTATTGTAATATTTAGGATTTTTAAAGAAATCATCTTTGATTTTTACAACTTCTCCACTTAATGCTATTAATCCTATAATGTTAGGTATGATTATGCATGCCAAGAATAAATCTAGGAATTGGTATAGGAATTCAATACCACCAAAGGCGCCTAGAATTATTGCCAATAGGTATATTACACGCATTATCTTGGCAAATTTAGTTCCAAATAGGTATTCTGCTTGTTTTTCTCCATAGTATATTATGACTATAATAGTAGATATTACAAATAGTGCGATGCTCAAAGTCACTATTCCGCCACCTAGTGCTTTACCTAATATGCTTTGGAATGCCAAAGAAGGCATGCTTCCAGCTTCACTGGCTGGAGTTGTTTTGTACAATCCTGTTACTAATACTACTAATGCAGTTGCTGTACATACAATTAAAGTATCTACTATATTTTCAAAAATACCCCACATGGCTTGGCGTACTGGATGGTCAGTAATAGCTGAAGAATGTGCTATTGGTGCGGTACCCATTCCAGATTCATTTGAATATACTCCTCTTGCTGTTCCCCATCTAAGTGCTTGAGCTACTGTTGCACCTGCGAATCCACCTGCTGCTGCAGCTGGAGTAAAGGCATGTTTGAATATTAGAAGTATTACTCTTGGAAATTCTGCAATATTGAATATTATTATTGCAATAGCTCCCAAAATGTATAATAATGCCATAAATGGGACCAATTTTTCACAGACATTTGCAATTCTCTTTATTCCACCGAAAACAACTAATCCAATTATAAATGCAAGCAGTAATCCTGTAATCCAGTTAGGTAGATTTATAGTTGCTGCTGTCTGTACAACTGAAACAGTTTGAGTAGCAATGGATGGGATTATTTCAATCATTAGGAAAAAGGCAAATATTGAGCCTAATGCTTTTCCTATTTTAGATTTCATCCCTTTGCTTAAGTAATACATTGGGCCTCCTACATATTCTCCTTCTTCATTTTTCTCCCTGTATTTAATACCTAAGACTATTTCTGAAAACTTTGCCCCTGCACCTACTAAAGCAATTACCCACATCCAAAATACTGCACCTGGCCCACCAAAGGCTATTGCAACTGGAACACCTACAATGTTTGAAGCGCCTATGGCAGATGCTAACGCTGCAGTTGCAGCTTGAAAAGCTGTGATTGTACCTTCTCCTTCTGATTTTTTAAACATTTTACCAAAGGTTTCTTTTACAACAAAGGGAAGATATCTAAATTGAACAAAACCCAATCTAAATGTTAAAAATACACTTCCTCCAACTAGAATAATGAGCATAGGAATTCCCCATAGCCAGTTAGAAAAATTAATAAGTCCATCCAAAACAACCTTCATACTATCCCTCCTAGATAAAATATCTTTATGTACTTACATCACCCACTTTACATATTCTGTAGTTAAGTTAAAAAATTATTGTTTATACAATTATATTGTTCATATTTAGGAAATATTAGTTAAATTGATTAGTTCCTATAGGACAAATAGGGGCATATTTAAAGACTTTATCAAGTATGATGTAATATACAAGTTATATGGGGAAGGGATAATATGAAGGAAATTAGGGGGAGGCTTATTGAGCTGTTGTCAAGCTTAATAGAAATATATAGTCCATATTTTAAAGAAGAAAAAATAATGGAGTTTGCTTATGAATGGCTTAAAAGTCGAAAAGTACCTGTTGAATATCACAGGTATTATGAAGGAAAAGTAACTAAATATAAAGGGATTAATGTAATAGGAATCATAAAAGGAAGGGAAAATGGGCCAAGAATACATCTTAATGGCCACCTTGATACTGTAACATTAACAGATGGTTGGACTAGAAATCCCCTTAAGGCAACTGTAGAAGGAGATAGGCTTTATGGATTGGGAGCTTTAGATATGAAATCTGGCTCTGCTGCCATTATGCTTGCATTAGAGGAATTTATAAAGAATGTGAAAGATTTTAGAGGTGAGATTATATATTCTTTAGTATCCGATGAGGAGGGTCCCTATGGCTTGGGAACAGATGCACTAATCTTAGATGGGATATTAGATAATATTGATTTTTCAATTGTAACAGAGCCCAGTGCTGGGTTTTGTCAAGTACCATTTCCATGTATTTGTCTAGGAGCTAGAGGAGGATATAATTATACTGTTAATATATATGGAAAGGCTAGTCATGCTGCTAATCCAGAACTAGGCATAGATTCAATTTTAGATGCATCTAGACTAATATGTGAACTTAATAAAACTCAATTTAAAATGGATTCAAAATTAGGGAAGGGTTCTCTGGTGGTAATATCAATATCAGGTGGAGGGGCAGCTGCAAGTGTAGCTGAAAGGGCAAGTTTTACTGTCTTTAGGCATGTTGTAAGGGGAGAAGATAAGGAATATTTAATCAAGGAAGTTGATGAAGCAGCAAAGAGGGCAGGCATAAGGTGTAAGTATGAAGTAGTATTTAGGGAAGCACCTCATGAAGGAATAGATGGAGGATTTATGCCATATGTAATAGATGAGGATAATCAATATCTAAAGTTTCTGCAAGAAAGTGTAAAGGAAGTAACGGGTCAGTATGGAAGAATTTCGTATTTCTCAAGCATTGGAGATTTTAACTACTTAGGTACCAGATTAGGAGCACCAGTATTTATATTTGGTCCATACGGTGAAAATTATCATTCATCTGATGAATGGGTATCTATTGAAAGCACAGTAAAGACAACAGAAGTAATATATGATTTGCTAATTAGATTGTTAAAAAATTTAAACAAATAAAATCCACATTTGGAAAATTGTAATCTTCTTTTTGCATTAATAGTTTAACAAAATTTATTATATATATGTTAAAATATAGATGACAAATTATCAAAGACCTCATCATTAGATTATTAAGTTTTACAAAAGAGGAGAGATAAGTTATGTTCGAAGAATTGCTAGAACATTTAGTACATTATATAGCTTGTACTGTAGAATATATAGGCGTTATAATCATCGTAATTGGAATTTTAAAAAGCCTTTATTTATTAGTTAAAAACAAATTAGATTTCGGAAATAAGCATATTGCAGCAGAATTGGCAAAGGCATTATCCTTATCATTAAGTTTCCTACTTGCTTCAGAAATATTGCACAGCATTTTGACAGTAAGCACAAGAGGCGTAATAGTTTTGCTTGGAATTGCTGCTTTAAGGGTAGGACTACATTTTGTTCTACATTTAGAATTGAAGGAAATAGAAGAAAACACACACAACAGCAGCCATTAAAAGAAAATTTACCGTTTATGATTAATATGAAGGTCTTTGATAATTGAAAACTCATGTAGGAGGGATCCTATGAAAAAGCTTCTAACAGGAAATGAAGCCATTGCTCGTGGCGCCTATGAAGCAGGCTGTTTAGTAGCAGCTGCTTATCCAGGTACACCTAGTACTGAAATCCTTGAAAACATCTCAAAGTATGATGAAATCTATTCAGAATGGTCAACAAATGAAAAGGTAGCTTTGGAAGTAGCTGCAGGAGCATCTATTGCTGGAGCAAGATCATTAGTTGCCATGAAACATGTAGGCTTAAATGTAGCAGCAGACCCACTGTTTACAATAGCCTATGAAGGTGTAAATGGAGGATTAGTAATAGTTACTGCTGATGAGCCTGGAATGCATAGTTCACAAAATGAGCAAGATAACAGATTGGTTGCACCTCATGCTAAGGTAGCAATGGTGGAGCCATCAGACAGTCAAGAATGTAAGGAATTTATAAAACATGCATTTGAGATTTCAGAAACCTATGATACTCCAGTATTGTTTAGAGTAACTACCAGAGTTTGCCACAGCAAGGGAGTAGTAGAATTAGGGGAAAGAGAAGAAGTAGGCGTAAAGGAATATGTTAAAAATCCAAAGAAATATATTATGGTTCCAGCCAATTCAAAGGTTAAACATATAGAGATGGAAACTGAAAGGATTCCAAAATTAAGAGAGTATTCAAACAACAGCCCACTAAATAGAATTGAATGGAATGATAGAAAAATAGGGGTTATAACATCAGGAGCATGTTATCTACATGCGAAGGAAGCCCTTGGAGATAAAGTTTCTTATCTAAAAATAGGATTTAGCTGGCCATTGCCAGATAAACTAATTAGAGAATTCGCTGAAGGAGTAGACAAGTTATATGTCATAGAAGAAACTGAACCTTATATGGAACAGTTCATAAAGGCTATGGGAATTGAATGTATAGGAAAAGAAATATTCCCTGTATGTGGTGAAATAAATCCTCAAATCATAAGGGAAAAAATATTAGGGGAAAAAGTTGAAAGCCCATATAAGCTAGATGTACAATTAGCTTCAAGACCTCCAGCCTTATGTGCAGGATGTCCTCATAGAGGTATTTTTTATGCCTTGTCAAGATATAAAAATAAAGTAATAGTTACATCTGATATTGGATGCTATACATTAGGTGCAATGCCACCTCTTGGCATGGGCGATGTAGTAATATGCATGGGAGCAGGTATTACTGCAGGAATAGGTTTTGATAAGGTAAACAAGATGGCTAACAGGGATAAGAAGGTATTTGGTTTTGTAGGGGATTCCACCTTCTTCCATTCTGGTATAACTGGCCTTGTAGATGCAGTATATAATCAAAGTAACATGGTAATGGTTATTTTGGACAACAGGATAACTGCCATGACAGGTCATCAAGAAAATCCTGGTACAGGAAAGAATATAAAGGGAATGGAAGCCCCAGAAATAGATATAGAAAATATAGTTAAAGCTGTGGGAGTCAAAGAAGAAAATATTAGAGTAATTGACCCATATAATATGGATGAAAATAATAATGCTGTTAAGGATGCACTAGCAGCAACTGAGCCATTTGTAATCATCACCAGACAGCCCTGTGCGTTGATAAAAGATGTTCAAAGAAAGAGAGCTGGGTTATACTGCCAAGTAAATCAAGAAAAATGCAGGAAATGCAAGACTTGCTTAAGAATTGGCTGTCCAGCTATATCTATGAAGGACAATGTAGTAAGTATTGATACAGTACAATGTAATGGATGTACAGTATGTAAACAGGTATGTCCATTTGACGCAATAGAATTTTTCGGGGAAGAGGTGATGTAAATGGCTACATCTTTGCTATTGGTTGGAGTAGGAGGTCAAGGTACCATTTTAGTATCTAAAATCCTTTCAGAAGGGCTTCTAGAAGAAGGTTATGATGTTAAAATGTCTGAAATCCATGGCATGTCTCAAAGGGGCGGCAGTGTAACTACTCAAATCAAATTTGGAGATAAAGTCTACTCACCAACAATAAATATAGGGGAAGCTGATGTACTAGTTGCTTTTGAAAAGCTAGAAGCTGCAAGATATATATCTCATTTAAAGAAGGATGGAATACTTATAGTAAATGAAGAAGAAATATTTCCACTGCCTGTATTGGCGGGCCTTGAAAAATATCCTGAAGGCATAATGGAAGAATTGAAAGCAAAGGTAGACAATGTAATTTCCATAAATGCAAGAGAAATAGCAGAAGGGCTTGGAGTACCAAGGTCTGCAAATATAGTAATGCTTGGAGTTATGGTTAAGGCTTTAGGGTTGGAAGATATAGACTGGGCAAGTAAAATTAAGAAGTATTTGCCAGAAAGATTGCATGAAGTAAATATTAAAGCTTTTGAATGTGGCTTAAATTCATTAAGTTTGGCAGGGAAATAAATTTTCCTGCCCTTTTTACTTGTCTTATTTTTTTAAAAGTGAGATATAATTTATTTAAATTCAGCATGAATGGAGGTAGCTATGAAGGAATTTGTTAAATTTAAAGAAAAAATAATAGAAAATGTATCAAAAGTAATTGTAGGAAAGGAAAAAGAAATTGAACTAATCATCACATCTTTTCTTTCAGGTGGCCATGTACTTCTTGAGGACATGCCTGGAATGGGAAAGACTATGATGATAAAAGCCTTTTCTAAAACATTAAATTTACCTTTTAAGCGAATTCAGTTTACACCAGATTTACTGCCTTCTGATATTACAGGAATTAATTATTATAACCAAAAAACTGGGGATTTTGAATTTAGGGAAGGGCCATTATTTTCCAATATAGTCCTAGCTGATGAAATAAACAGGGCTACACCTAGAACTCAATCAGCACTTTTGGAAGCCATGGAAGAAAAGCAAATAACAGCAGATGGGGTTACGAGAAAATTAAACATGCCTTTTATGGTATTGGCTACACAAAACCCTGTGGAAACCTACGGTACATTTCCGTTGCCAGAGGCGCAGCTTGATAGGTTTTTAATGAGGATAAAATTAGGCTATCCTGCTAAAGATGAAGAAAAGCTAATAATCAGGAAAAATATAAAAAATCCGTTGGATAGCATAGAGCCTGTGATAGATAGGGAAGAATTAGACTATGTATTGTCTAATGTCTCAAATGTAACTATTTCAGAAGATGTAATGGACTATTTAGTAAATATTGTGAATGAAACAAGAAGCAAAGATAACATTAAACTGGGAGTAAGCCCAAGGGGTTCCGTTGCATTATTTAAGGCTTCTCAGGCCTATGCAGCTATAAATGGAAGAGATTACATAATTCCAGAGGATATAAGATGTTTATCGCCTTATGTTTTAAATCATAGAATAATTGCTACTGGAATAAATGGCGTAGATGATGCAACTGAATTTATAAAGGAAATAGTACAATCAGTTGAAGTTCCTCTAGAAAAAGTGTAGGTGGAATTATGATTTGGTTTTTAGTAGGATTTATCATTTTAACTTACATAATAAATAAAATAACACTAAACTTTGGTTTTGAGAATTTAGATTATCATATAGAATTTAACAAGAAGATATATGAAATAGGGGAAGATGTAGAGGTTTCATCTATACTTGAAAATAGGAAATTTTTAACCATATCCTTTTTAAAGGTTGTGGAAAAGTTTTCAGGCGGATTTAATTTTAATGATAACATTTATACTACATTTATTCTTCCATATCAACGAGTTAAAAGGATTTATAAATTAAAAACAGCAAAGAGGGGACATTTTACTGTAAAGGATGTTATTTTAGAACTAGGGGATTTTATAGGATTTGACTCTGTGAAAAAACAAATAGAAACAGAAGAGGATATAGTAGTTTTACCTAAAAAAATCGATTTAGAAAAAAGCATTGTGCCTTGGGGTTCAATTAATGGAAATACATCTGTAAAAAGATGGATTATTGATGACCCTCTAATGACAATAGGTATAAGGGAATATACAGGAAATGAGCCAAAAAGATTTATTCACTGGCCATCATCTGCAAAGTATAATAAATTGATGGTAAAAAAATTTGATTTTACTACAGACAATACAGCAATTATAGCTTTAAATGTAGAAACCATGAAACCAAGCTGGAGGCCTGCGGAAGAAGAAATGATAGAAAAGGTAATATCGCTTTGTAGGGCAATTTTGGAGGAGTTTGAAAATCTGAGGATACCTTATGGACTAGCAACAAACGCTTATATTGATATATCTGAAAATAAGAAAAATCATTTCTACCATCCGGGCTTAGGACAAAGCCATCTTTATAGCTTATTAGAAACCTTAGGTAGGATTACATATAAACTTCCGGGATTTTTCGAAAATACTTTGAAAGAGCTAGACAAGAAAAAAGGGAACTTCACTACAGTAGTAATTGTAACTCCTAGAATTTTGGATACTTATGTTGGGCCAATTAACAACATAAGTAAAACAGTAAATAAGCTAGTTGTCATTTCCTTGGAAGAAGAGAATCTTTCAAAATTGAACAATAACATTATTAAATATAGGGGTATATAATATGGTCGATTTAGTTATACTTGAGATTATTTCTTTAATATCCTTTTTATATTCCATAGTGCTGATGTTTACTTCCATAGTTCCCTTTAATGAAATGGTTGCAATCTTTATATTTACAGTTGTGGTATCAACAATATTTGCTTTATACTACAGAAAATCAGTAGTTTATGAGGTGCTTTATCTTTTGGTATTTCTTCCTGCTGTAGTTCACAGCAGTAAAAGAGGCATAATCTTCTTTGTTTTTGTTGGAGTCTTAACCTATATTTATATTAAAAAGGCCTTAGAAAGAGGGAATCATCGCCAATATGTAAATAGGCTTAGAATTTCCTATGGCATATATGCATTTTTAATGTTAGTTAGGACACCTCTCTATGAAATATCTGTACCTATAAACAATAGCTTGGTATTTATTGTCGTTTATTTAGTCTCTTCAATAATACTTGTCAGGTTACAAAGGCATATAGACTCAAAAATGGATATTAAAAAAATCAGAAAGACTAATATAAGGTACTTATTAATTTTAGCTTTAGTATTCCTAGTTTTAATGTCAGATGGTTATAAGACTTATATTACTGATGGAGTAAACAACTTTATTGATATTGTATATTATCCAATGTATTTATTAACCCGCAATTTGGATTTGACAGGGATTTTAGAAAAACAAGATTCAATTTATGAGGTTGATGCTGAACAAGAGCAAATCTATGAGGGGTTAGGATATAGCGGAGAGGCTGATTTTGAGAAAAAAGGCACTATAGCTAAATACCTTAATGTAATTGTAGCAGTATCAGTCCTTATTGCAGCTATTATTATAATATTATTCATAGCTAAACTATTTATAAAAGGTGGAGAAAAGAAAAATAAAAAGTATGTCATTGAGTATGTTGAAGAAAGAGAATTTATAAAGGATGGCAGAAAAAAGAAGCAAAGAATCTTAGATATCTATCCTCATGACCCTAAGGAACAAGTAAGGTATTATTATAGAAAATACCTTAGAAAGGTCAATAATGTAAGCAAAATAGAAAGTACAGATACTTCCTTAGATGTCAATAATAAGGCAGTTGGCTTCAATAAGGAGATTATAGAAAAAATAAGGAATATATATATAAATATTAGATATGGCAATAAAGAAGCAAAAGAAGATACAGTAAAGGAAATAGAAAACTTGTATAATAAATTATAAAGACCGGGATACCCGGTCTTTATTGGCTTTTATGTTCTTTTAATAATTTGTCCTTTATTTCCCACAACCTTTGAGATAAATCAACAATGTATTTATGTGGTTTTTCAAATCTCTTAACTTCATCCCATAATAAATCCAATTGTTCCATGCAATAATTTCTTATTTCATGAATATTTGGGCTTTCATATACACATTGGCCTTTGTCAAATATTTTTACTAACAATTTTCTTACATAAAAGTTTTCCAATGTTTTTCTCTTCCAAGTATAAATAGGATGGAAGATTTCATAAGGTCTAGATTCGTCTATTTCTTCATCATGTAGAGTAATTACATCAGCAATAGCTTTATTGGTAGTTTTATCGAAAAACCTGTATACTTGTTTAAACCCTGGATTAGTGATTTTATCTACATTTTCACTGATTTTAATCTTAGGGATAATTTCCCCATCCTTTTCTATGGCAGCTAATTTATATACACCACCAAATACTGGTTGGGATTTGGCAGTTATTAGTCTTTCACCAACACCAAAGGAATCTATTTGAGCACCTTGTATTAGCAGTTCTCTGATTACATATTCATCTAAGGAACTTGATGCTATGATTTTACAATCAGGATATCCAGCTTCATCAAGAATCCTTCTACATTCCTTCGATAGATATGCAAGGTCTCCACTGTCAATCCTAATACCTTTTGGCCTATATCCTCTAGGTACGATTTCTTCATCAAAGACTTTTATAGCATTAGGTAGGCCTTGCTTCAAAACATCATAAGTATCTACTAACAATACGCAATTGTCTGGATAAGTTCTTGCATAGGCTCTGAAAGCTTCAAGTTCGCTTGGGAACATTTGAACCCAGCTGTGGGCCATTGTTCCTAATGCTGGAATATCAAAGTCTCTGTCAACTATTGTATTTGCAGTACCAACACATCCACCAATGTATGCAGCTCTGGCTCCCAGTATTGCACCTTCATATCCGTGAGCCCTTCTTGAGCCAAATTCCATTACAGTTCTTCCATTGGCTGCTCGTACTATCCTATTGGCTTTTGTGGCAATTAAGCTTTGATGATTAATAGTTAAAAGCACCATAGTTTCTATAATCTGTGCTTGAACTACAGGGCCCCTTACAATAACTATAGGCTCGTATGGGAAAATTGGTGTGCCTTCTGGAATAGCCCAAACATCACATTCAAATTTAAAGTTTCGTAGGTAATCTAAGAACTTTTTACTAAATATTTTTTTGGATTCAAAATATGCTATATCTTCATCGTCGAATTTGAGGTTTTTTAAATAGTCTATTAGCTGTTCTACTCCTGCCATTATGGCAAAGCCGCCATTGTCCGGAATGGACCTGAAGAACATGTCAAAGTATGCAATCTGATTTTCCATGCCATTTTCAATATAGGCATTGGCCATGGTAAACTCATAATAATCAGCTAACATCGTTAGGTTTTTACTAGGCTTCCATTCAAGATTAAGCATTGGCAATCTCCTTTTTTGATATTTTATTTATTATATTATAGACCTTAAATTTATAAAATTCAAGGAATCGAGAAAATTCATATAAAATGGGATTTTTATATTTTTAACAAGAAGTTGGGAAAGAGAACTGTATATCAGTATATTTTTTTGATATGTAAGATAAGCATAAAATGTTATATTAAAGGCTGTTTCATAACATATAAGGTAGTTATGAAACAGCCAAATTTAAAAAGGGGAAAATTTTATATGTTGTTTAGAATTTGTCTTCCTTTTTCAGTGATAGTAAGGGTTTTTATCGAAATGGTATTGCATGAGAAATGGTATGCACATCCGCTGCATTTTGAATCACAATTAGGTTTAATCTCCTCTTCAGTTATATAACCCATGCGTAGTAATTGATTAATAGCATCTTTAACTAGTTCGTCATCTATATTTAGGTTTTTAGCTATGGAAGAGGGAGAATAAATTCTTGTTTTGCTGATTTCTTTTAATATTTGTTTTAACATGATATCGCTCCTAGAAACCTAATAGGCTGCCAACTTGGTAGATGATTACTGCAACTATCCAGCCTATGGCAAAGGTGTATAAAGCAGAGAAAACTGTCCATTTTATAGAGTTTGTTTCTCTTTTTATTGTACCCAATGTAGCTGCACATGGAGTATATAAAAGGGTCATGGCTAGGAATGAAACTGCAGTTAAGGGGGTAAATACTTGTTGCAACGCTGCAATCAATTCATTTCCTTCTGTAACGCCAGCATATACCATGCCAAGTACTGCAACTACTGCTTCTTTAGCTGCTATTCCTGCAAATAAGCTGACTGTGGCTTGCCAAGTTCCGAAGCCAGCAGGTTTAAATATTGGTGCTAAAACAGTACCTATCCTTCCTAAAATGCTTTCTTGGCTGTATGGTTCAACTCCAAAAGGAAGTACAGATAATATCCAAAGTAGTGATACTACGACGAATATAATTGTTCCTGCCCTTTGTAAGAAGTCCCATACCTTATCCCACATGCTTCTTACGACATATTTAAATATTGGTAGCCTGTATGGTGGCAATTCCATTATGAAGTGTGAAGATTCTTCCTTAAATAGGTATTTTGAGAATAACCTACCCATGATTAAAGCCATAATGATTCCGAAAGCATATAATAGGAACAATACTAATCCACCGTGTTCTGGGAAGAAAGCTGATATAAATACTAGATAAATTGGAAGCCTTGCACCACATGACATAAATGGATTAATAAGCAGTGCAATCATTCTGTCCTTTTTATTGTCTAAGGTCCTTGTAGCCATGATTCCTGGAACATTGCATCCAAATCCAACAATCATTGGAATAAATGCTTTTCCATGAAGGCCTAGGGCTCTCATTAATCCATCCATTACATAAGCTGCCCTTGCCATATATCCGCTGTCTTCAAGTATACCAAGTAGGAAATATAGAACAACTATTAATGGTATAAATTCAAAGACTGTTCCAATACCGCCAAATATACCTTCAGAAATAAATGCCTTCAACCATTCTGGTGAATTGATTAATGTAAGAAAATCTACGACTTTTTCACCAATGAATCCAACAAATTCGCCTACATATCCGCCTAATAAATCTTGCCCAATTACAAATGTTAATTGGAAAATTACAAACATAATTGCTGCAAAAATTGGGATGCCCCAGAATTTATGAGTAACTATTTTGTCAATTTTATCTGTTAAGGTTTCAACTTCTTTTGAAGGCTTTTTAACAGTTGTACTTATTATATTTTTTATAAATTCGTATCTTTTATCGACTATTTCCAATTCATAAGTAGCAGCTTTTTCTTTTATAGAAGATAATGAATCTTTATCCAAATTAAATTCTTTTTCCACAAGCTTATATATTTCTTCATCGCCTTCTAGGAGTTTTATTGCAATCCATCTGTTTGGATATTTTGAGTTTGAACTGTCTAATATGGATTTTATTCTTTCTATTTCCTTATCTATTTCTTCGCCATAGCTAATCTTTGTTTTTGGTGATTCTCCATCCTCAGCATATTTAATGGCCTTTTCAATTAAATCGTCTAATCCTTTATTTTTAGAGGCTATGGTTGCGACCACAGGGACTCCAAGTTTCTCAGACAAGGCATTTATATCTATTTCTATATTTCTCTGCTTAGCTTCATCCATCATGTTGAGGGCAACTACTACCTTTACGCCAATTTCTAACAACTGGGTTGTCAAATATAGATTTCTTTCTATATTAGTAGAATCTACTACGTTAATTACAACATCAGAATTGCCATGCAATATAAAATCCCGTGCCACTATTTCGTCTTCAGAATAGGCACCTAAACTGTAAGTACCGGGCAAGTCAATTACATAATATTGTTTATTGTTATATTTAAACTTTCCTTCCTTTTTTTCAACAGTAACTCCAGGCCAGTTTCCAATATGCTGGTTGGAACCAGTTAAGGCGTTGAATACAGTTGTTTTTCCACTGTTAGGATTTCCTGCTAAAGCTATTACTGCCATTGTTAATCCCTCCAAAGAATTTATAATGATTAGTTTTTATTAGAATATGGCTCTACCAGTACCTGCGATGCCAGTCCTCGGCCTAGAGCGAGCTTGTTTCCTGATATATTTAAAATAAGTGGCCCAAAGTCGTTCTTTACCACTTTAACAACAGCATTTTTATACAATCCCAATTCATACAATCTTTTATTAACCCTTCCGTTTTGTAGAATCCCTTTTATCCTTCCGTATTCATTAGGTTTCAAGTTGGATAGGTACATGTAGGCCATTACAATCATCCTCCAATAAACTCAAAGAAATTGATAATCATTATCATTTAGCAATTTTATTATAATATATTTTGTAAATAAATACAATAGTTTAAATCATTTTTTTGACAAGGTTCTTTATTTTTTAAAATCTAAAGAACCTTTAGTGAGTTCTTATATTTATAAACAAAAATGAAAATAAAGTGAATTTTACAATACAATATCTTAATTATACAAATTGTTAATAAAATACCAAACTGTTATAATGTAGAAAAATGTAAAAAAACATTAACAAAGGAGATGACAACTATGAAGAAGAAATTGTCTGTAGCAATGGCCATATTGTTATCATTGTTATTAGTTTTATCAGGATGTAAATCAAATGATAAAAATCAAAGCCAAAAGCAGACAGGTTCTAATGAAAAGCTAGTTTTAACTTCAAGTGCCCAAGGATTTGGCGGAGAAGTGGTAGTTACTTTAACAATTCAAGATGGAAAGCTAATTTCTGTAGAGGCAAAGGGAGAAAAAGAAACAGAAAGTATAGGTGGTAAGGCGTTAGAAATTTTGCCTGAAAGAATGGTACAAGCTAATTCTGTTAATGTTGATATAGTATCAGGTGCTACAATGACTTCTAATGCCATCATTGAAGCAGCAAAAAAAGCGTTAGAGGAAGCAAATATTGAGCTAGTTAAAGCAGAACAAACTAAAAAGGCATTGAATTTTACTCCAGGTACATATGTAGGTCAAGCATATGGAAAATGGGATCAATACAGCAAAGAAGGACTAAGGTTTGGTGTAGAAGCTCCTATAACACCAATGAAAGCCACAGTTGTAGTAGATAGTGATAAAATTGTATCAATAGAAATCAGTGATATATCTGAAACTCCAGGATATTATGAACCAGTACTTGAATTTATGATTCCAGATATAATTAAATATCAAAGCTTGGCAGTTGATGTTGTTGCTGGATGTACAGAAACAAGTATGGGAGTATTAAAAGCTGTAGAAGAAGCTCTAGTAAAAGCGGGAGCATCTAAAGAAGATCTATATGCTCCTATTGAGAGAAGCACAGAAACTGAAGAATATCATACAGATATTGTTGTTGTAGGTGCAGGTGGAAGTGGTACAGCTGCAGCTTTAACAGCAATTGAAGCAGGAGCAAAAGTCGTCATTTTGGAAAAGACTGGTAAGGTAGGAGGAATGAGTGTATTATCTACTGGATTTATTGCACCAGAAAGTAAAGCTCAAAAAGAAGCTGGCTCTACTGTAACAGTTAAACAATTATTTGATGAATTTGTTAACTACAATTATGGAACAGCTAATAATCTACTAGTTAAAACAATATTAGAAAAAGCAGGGGAAACTGCAGATTGGCTAATAGAACATGGTTACAAAGTTAAACCAAGTCCAAATGGAGTAACTCTAGATACTGGAAAAGGACAAGATAAGATAGATAATCTATATAAGAATTATATTTTAAAAGATCCTAATAGTAAGCTTTTATTAAGGACAAGAGCAGAGGAGCTAATATTTGATGAAAATAACAAAATAATAGGAGTTCGTGCTAGAAAGCAAGACGGAACAACAGTAAATGTTTATGCTGATGCAGTAATTATAGCCACAGGCGGATTTGGCGGAAACAAAGAGATGTTGAAAGAATATACACATTCAGATAGATATTGGTTATCTGGTCTTCATGCTTCTAGTGGTGATGGTATAAAAATGGCTCTATCTGCAGGTGCAGCTTTATCCCCTGAATTGTTCCCACATATTACAGAATTTGCTGCCAATGCAGATGTAGATTACAATGATTATTACTATAAATATTTGAATTATGCAGGATTATTGCAATTAGATACAAATGGCAGAAGGTTTATGAATGAAGAATGGTGTTTAACTCAACCTTTGGCAAAAGGTGCAGCTTCCATAAGAACTGTTGGCTCATTCTGGGTAGTATTTGACCAAAAAACATATGATATAATAAAAGAAAAGGGCTTATCAGGATTATTTACAGAAGAACAAGTAGATTACTTAATAAAAGAACATAACTGGCGTTCAAGGGCATTGGACCCATTTGGAGAATTAATGGAAATAGAATTTAACCGTGCAAATGAAGTAGGAGCAGCTTATAAGGCAGATACCCTAGAAGAATTAGGCAAAAAGTGCGGATTTAATATGGAAGAATATATGGCACAAATGGAAAGATACCTATCCTATATAGAAAAAGGCGTTGATGAAGAATTTAATAAAGACCCAATGTTCTTAATACCAATTGAAGAAGGACCATTTTATGCTGTAAGAATGGAACCTGCCATATTTGGTACATTAGGCGGAATTAGAGTAGATGAAAAGATGCGTGTTTTAGATGAAAACTTAAAACCAATAGAAGGATTATATGCAGCAGGACAAGATGCAGGTGGAATGTATGGATACCCATATTATGAAACTCCTGGTACTACACAAGGATATGCTTATACCTCTGGTAGGATTGCAGGAGAACAAGCAGTAGAGTATATTAAGGGGAAATAAAGTATCTAGAGGTTCCATTTTGGAACCTCTAGTTTTAACTTTAACTATTTGAGGTGGAATAGATGGATATTACTCTGTCCAAGGATAGATATGATGCAATAGTATCTTATGCTAGAAGTAATATGCTTAATTTAATAGCTACTGGTTCTCCAGCTTCTTCTGTTTTTCGTGGACAAGAAAGAACCGGAATAAAACTTACTGATAATCCAGCTCATTTTTGCTTATATGTAACGGGAAAAGATGAAAAATTTCTTTATTCAATAGGGAAGAACAAGCATGATAATGTTGATATTTTTAATAGAATCTGTGCTGGTTTAAGAGAGTTAAAAGACGCAAGATGCTATAAACTTGAGCCTTTCTATCACAATGTTACAAAACAGCCTATAATATTAATTAATATCCCTGAAAATGATAATGAAGCTACAAGAAAGAAACTATTTAATGATATAAATGAAGTAGCTAACAATGCTTATAAACTACAGCTAGGCGAACTCTTTGACAACAATAAAATAATCTCAGCAGTAACGGAAGATTTTCGCGATTTTGGAATAAAAGTAAGGGAAAGTTTTGATTTAGCAGTGAAATATGTAAATGAGTATAATTTTTCTTAAAAGAACATAACATAATAGATGATAAGATAATGAAATTGAAGAGGGAAAATTTAGATGACTACTCAATTATAATACAAATATCAGTTTTAAAAGAATCAGTTGATAATTATAAATTAGACAATATAGAAAAAGAATTACATACATTATTCATAAAAAAGATTAAACCTACATTTATGATTGAAAGATGTATTTATGCAATTAATTTGCTGAATGAATTGCTTCATCAATATGAGTCTATATTAGGTATTGGTTTTAATGAAATAAGAATAGAAGACTTTCTTTTTATTGAAGATTTAGAAAAGGAAGCAGTAAATATATTTAAAAAAGTAAGCACTGAACTATATAATAAAATGTTAAAGAGAAGTTGTGAGATAAATAAGGTTAAACAGATAATTGATAAAAACTTCCATGAAGAATTGCCAATTGAGAGCATAGCTAATTATATAGGCTATAATAAGAACTATTTGTGTAAGAAGTTTAAAAGTGAAATGGGTATTACTATAAATCAGTATCGCAATTTAATTAGAATTGCAAATGCTAGACAATTATTAATTGATACTGATAAGTCCATAGAAGAAATAGCTTATTGCTGTGGATTTAAAAATGTAACTTACTTCAGGACTTTTTTTAAGAAAAATACAGGGTTAACACCATCTGTATTTAGAGAATATTATTCTTTCAAAAAGGAACAATACGATAGTTACAATCTTGATTCTTATGAAAAAGTTTGATGGTATAAACTTAATTATATCTTTAATTAAGAAAAATAGAGATTAATCTCTTTTTTTTATATTTTAAAAGGAAACTGACAAAAAATAAATCTGTTGACAAATAATGAAATAGGATTTATAATATAGTCACACCCCGAGGGGGAGGGGGTATTAAAAGGAGTGATAGTATGTCAATCAAAAAGGTAAGTATAGATGTTCAAGGCATGACCTGTGCAGCTTGCTCTGCAAGAATAGAAAAAGCTTTAAACAAGCTGGATGGCGTCATAGCTACCAATGTAAATTTGGTCTCCAATAAAGCCAATGTTGAATTTGATTCTGATAAGGTTAAGGCAGTTGATTTAGTTAGAACTATAGAAAAAACTGGATATGAGGTTCCTTTGGTTAAAAGGACTCTCTTAGTAGAAGGCATGACCTGTGCAGCCTGCTCTGCAAGGATAGAGAAGGTTTTAAATAGATTAGATGGAGTTACAAAAGCTACAGTAAATTTATCAACCAATAAAGCAGTTGTTGAATTTCCATCAGGAATTATTGAAGATGAAACTTTGGTAAAAGCCATAGAAAAGGCTGGATATAAGGCAGAAATAGAAGTTGAAAGGGATTTAGACAGAGAAAAGGAATTGAGAGAAAAGGAAATAAAATCCCTAAAGACCTCGTTTATTATTTCAGCAATTTTAAGCGTACCTTTGTTTTCAGCAATGTTCTTCCACATGGCAGGACTTCATACTATTCTTTCTAATGGATGGTTCCAACTAGCCCTTGCTACTCCAGTACAATTTATTATTGGGTACAGGTTCTACAGGGGAGCCTATAATTCCCTAAGAGGTGGTGGAGCCAACATGGATGTTCTTGTTTCCATGGGGACTTCTGCAGCATATTTCTACAGCGTATATAACCTAATAAAGGGAGTTCATGAATATTATTTTGAAGCTTCAGCAGTTATCATAACCCTTGTACTCTTAGGCAAGACCTTCGAGGCCATAGCCAAAGGGAAGACATCTGAGGCTATAAAGAAGCTCATGGGACTTCAGCCAAAAACTGCGAAGGTAATTAGGGATGGAAAAGAAGTAGATATACCTATAGAAAAAGTAGAAATTGGAGATATTATAGTTGTAAGGCCAGGAGAAAGAATCCCAGTAGATGGCATAATTGTAGAAGGGAATTCAGCAGTAGATGAATCCATGATTACAGGTGAAAGCATACCTGTAGATAAGTCAAAAGGCGACGAAGTAATAGGCGCAACTATAAATAAGTATGGAACATTCAAATTTGAAGCAACAAAGGTAGGGAAAGATACTGTATTATCTCAAATAATAAAGCTTGTAGAAGATGCTCAAGGCTCAAAAGCACCAGTTCAAAGGCTAGCAGACAAGATATCAGGCATATTCGTTCCTGTGGTAGTTGCTATAGCAGTTGTTACATTGTTAGCCTTTACCTTAATTAAAGGGGACTTTAACACAGGTCTTATAAATGCAGTAGCAGTTTTGGTAATTGCTTGCCCATGCGCACTAGGATTAGCTACACCAACAGCCATCATGGTTGGTACAGGTAAAGGCGCAGAAAAGGGAATTCTAATTAAATCTGGAGAACATCTTGAAAGGGCCCATAAGATTGACACCATAATATTTGACAAGACAGGTACAATAACTAAAGGAGAACCGGAAGTCACAGATATACTAAGCTTTGAAGGAATAGACGGAGAAGAAGTGTTGAGAGTTGCTGCATCAGTGGAAAAAGTATCTGAGCACCCATTGGGGCAAGCTATAGTTAAAAAAGGAGAGGAAGAATCTCTAGAATTAAAAGAGCCTGAAGAATTCGTATCAATACCTGGAAAAGGAATTCAAGCAACTTTGGAAGGGAAAAGAGTGCTTATTGGAAATAGAAAGCTTATGCAAGACAATGGCATTTCCATAGAAGCAGGAGAAGATGATTTGTTGAGGCTTGAAGAAGAAGGAAAAACTGCAATGTTAATTGCCATAGATGGCAATTTAAGAGGCATTATAGCAGTTGCTGATAAAATAAAGGAAACATCTAAGGACGCCATAGAAAAGCTTAAGTCTATGGGATTAGAAGTATATATGATAACTGGTGATAATGAAAGAACTGCTAGGGCAATAGCCAAAGAAGTGGGTATTACAAATGTTTTAGCAGAAGTTTTGCCTGAAAACAAAGCAGAGGTAGTTGAAAAGATTAAAAGCGAAGGGAAAAAAGTAGGAATGGTTGGAGATGGAATTAATGACGCACCAGCTTTGGCAGCAGCTGATGTAGGGTTTGCCATTGGAACAGGTACTGATGTGGCCATAGAAGCAGCAGACATTACCCTAATGCGAGGAGATTTGCAAGGAGTAGTAACAGCCATTAGGCTTAGCCACAGGACCATGAGGACCATAAAGCAAAATCTATTCTGGGCGTTTTTCTACAACAGCATTGGAATACCATTTGCAGCTTTGGGATTATTAAATCCAATGATAGCAGGTGCAGCTATGGCATTTAGTTCAGTTTCAGTAGTAACAAATTCTTTAAGGCTAAGAAAGTTTAATTAAATTCACAATTTGTTTTAATAAACTATGTTGAATTGAGTTTAACTATTAACTTCTAAATAACAATTGTGAATTGTGCATTGACCTAGGGTTTTTAACTATTCACTATTAAAATTTGGGAGGTAATGCTATGAAAAAAACATTGATAGTTGAAGGTATGTCTTGCAGCCACTGCGAAATGGCAGTTAAAAAGGCAGTTGGAGCTTTGGCAGGAGTAAAATCTGTTGAAGTTGATTTGAAGACTAAAAAAGTAGAGGTAGAAGGGGAAAATTTAAACGATAATCTAATAAAAGAAGCCATTGAAGAAGCAGGGTATGATGTTGTAGAAATCAAGTAAAGGTGTGATTAAATGAATGAAGGCAAGAAAAAGGCAGCAAATATGTTAAAGACAGCAAGAGGACAAATTGACGGAATAATAAAGATGATAGAGGAAGACAGGTACTGCGTTGATATATCAACTCAGATACTTTCCGCCATAGCGTTGCTCAAAAAAGCCAATATAACTATTTTAGACAGCCACTTAAAATCATGTGTGGCCACTGCTATCCTTGAAGGAAAAGAACAAGGAGAGGAAAAAATAGAAGAGATTATAAATATAATCGACAAATATATAAAATAGGGCTTTACAGCCCTATTTTTTCTGGTCTATTAATATTGACATTCTGACCTTTAAAAGACAAAATTATTTGACAATTTGTGCCAAAAATGTTGAAAATTAAGCTTTTTTTTATTATAATTAACTAATATAACTATTGGGTGATGATATGAAAGATAAAATTGATGCTTTAAGAGAGCTCTTACATAGAGCTATCGAGGAAAAAGCAGATAAAGAGACAATATTAAAGATTAGCGAGGAGTTAGATAAATTGATTTCAACATACTATAATGATGGAGACGAGAAAATAATATTCAATGATTAAATATTATATTAGTAGATTGGGTATATTTATAATTAAGGTCAAATAAGGTCAGAATTTTATTTCGAAGGAGCTGTACTATGGAATACAAGGATTATTATAAAATACTAGGAGTAGATAAAACAGCATCACAGGAAGAAATTAAAAGAGCATATAGAAACTTGGTTAAAAAATATCATCCTGATTTAAACCCCAATGACCCTAAAGCTCAGGAAAAACTTAAGGAAATAAATGAAGCATACGAAGTCTTAGGTGATGAAGAAAAAAGGAAAAGGTACGATGCTTTTGGTTCAGCATATAACTTTACAAATGGACAACATTTTGACCCATCTCAATTCGGATTTGATAACTTTGGAAAAGGCTTCAGCTATACTTATACTACTGATGGAGATTTCAGCGACTTTTTCAACTTAATCTTTGGAGATATGGCAAAATCTAAAGGAGCAAGATCTGCTTTTGATTTTAGCAATCTATTTGGTGGAAGAAAGGCAAGGAGATCTTCTTCCTATGAATCCCAATTAAACCTTACAATAGAAGAAGGATATAATGGCACAACAAAAAATGTCACATTAAATATCAACGGAATCAATAAAACAATTGCTGTCAACGTTCCAAAAGGAATATTGCCCGGGAAAAAATTGAAGGTAAAAGGCGAAAAATGGGGAATTAATGGGGACATATTGTTTAAAATAAACTTCATAGATGATGGTAGAAATAGGCTAGATGGATTGGATATCATATCAAAACTAGATATAGTTCCATGGCAATCAGTTTTAGGCGATAAAGTTGTAGTATCAACTCTAGATGGGAAAATAAAAGTAAACATTCCTAAATTAGTGTCTTCAGGCATGAAGATAAGAGTGCCTCAAAAGGGTTACAGGGATATGAATGGAAACAGAGGAGATTTATATCTTGAAATAAATATAGTAAATCCTTCAACAATATCCGATGAAGAAATTAAACTATATGAAAGATTAAGAGATATATCAAAAAAATAATTGCTAAGGGTTTTCCCTTAGCAATTTTTATGTCATTATGTCCATAAGCATTCCTTGTATGCTGTTTAATCTGCTGAGTATTCTTAGTCTGTTTTTTTCCAAATCTATAAACTCCTTAGTCAGTTCATCTAATTCCTGATCAACTTTTTTTACTAAAGAATAAATCCTGTGCCTGCCTCTTCTATCCAAGGAGCTTTCCTTATAAAACACATAGGCATTATTAACTGCAATTCTCAAAAATTCCTTAACTAGCTTTTTATACTCAAGCAAATCTTCTATAAAAAGTTTTTCTGATAACTTATTGGATAGATTTTCTATTTTGTCATATAATGCCTTTAATTCTACCCTAATCTTTTCCTGCTCAATTTCATTTAGTTTTACTTTGAATGTATCCTTAATTGCCTTTTTATCAACAGCCCTGGATATTTCTATTGGAGTTATATTTTCAATTCCTATTCTATTAACGCTGGTCATCTTACCCCTCCACTCTTTCATTATAATATATCGGCAAGAAAATAGAAATATATAATTGTACTTAAGGGAATAGAATCTAATGTCGATAATCTATACAGGTAAGCTGATTATGAAAGGGAAGAAGCCATGGAGACTTTAAAGATAAACAGTAAGGAAAATATAATAAACAGCTATGGCCTTAAGCCAACCCTTCCCTATGATATAGAGGGGATATTGGTAGAGAAAAATGGGAAGGACATAGTTGTTGAAAAAAACATTGAAAACATAAAAGTTCAATATTCATTAAGGTTAAAAGAAGAAATAGCAGGAAACATTGGGGAAATAGTAACAATACCCAAGGAAGATATATTGTCAGTAAAAATGGAAGAAGTGGAATCAGAGGAAACTGAAAATAACCAAGAAGTAAAAAACAATATAAGAAGAGCAGAAGATATATTAAGGGAATTGGGTCTTGAGTTTACAAAGGAAAATATCAGGCTCATCGAATTTTTGCTTAAAAATAATTTGCCTATTACTATAGACACTATAAATTCCTACATCAAATCAAAAGAATATATTGAGAAAATAGTTGATAACCTTGACCCAAATTCTTTTGTGAAGCTTATGGAAAAAGGCATAAACATTGAGGAAGAAAATTTGCAAAAAGTAGCTGAAAGCCTTGAAGAAATAAAAAATGAAAAGAGCTTTTCCTTAAAACGCCTTTTGAGACTTGAAAGGGATTTTACATACAAGGAAGCAGAACAGATAGCAAAGGAAATCTATGGGCACAAGATGGGCAAAGATGTGTATGACATCATAATAGCCCTTCATCGAGAGAAAGTTCCTATTACAAAAGAAAACATAGACAAAGCAGTAGAGATAATGGCAAAAGTTCAAGACTTGAAAAATTTAAAATATGAAACCTATGTAAGCATAATTAAGAATGAAAAAATATTCAACATAGAAAACCTATATAAAATTAACAATTCATACACAAATAGTGTCGTAGATGCCAATATAAATGCCAAGACTTTTGAAACCTTTACCATATTAAAGGATACATCAGTGGATGGCTTAAAGGAAATGCTTATGGAACTTGATTTAGAAGTAAATGTGGAAAATATAAACATTTTAAGGGCATTCATAGTAAATGACATGGCAATGGACAAGTCAAGTTATAATAAGATAATATCTATGAAAAATGCAGTAAAAGAACTATTAAATCTGCTGGATGAAGATGATGTTGTAAAGCTAGAAAAAAAAGGCGTATCTGTATTGGAAGAAGATATTTATAAATTAGTTGAAGAAATTAAAACAGAAGATAGTTCAGGATTTAATAAAAATAATTTAAGTTCTACCTTAGTTTCTGACCGCAGTAAAATAGAGGAAATCAAAAAAGATTTAAGCATATTAGGAAAAATTAAGGATGAGGACCTTCTACTGTTAATAAAAAACAATGAAGATTTTACCATAAAATCATTACGAGAAATCATTGTATCAAACACTTACAAAGGTTCAAATTTAGAGGAAAAAACCCTAAATAAAGTAATTTATATATCTACCATATTTAACACCTTGGGAGAAGAATTAAGCGCTAAACTAGTATCCTTTACCATAAGCAAATATGGTTCTCCAACGCTTGAAAACCTATTTATGAGTAAAAAGGAAATAAATACAAGTGGAGAAACCATAGTACCTGTCGATACAATAGATAGAGGAGGCATTTTCGAAGAATATATTAAGGCAAGAAATAGCATTACAGTAAATGTTGTGAAAGAAAGCATAAAAGAAAGTGTATCCCTTGAAAATATGCCTCTTAATGAGCTAAATAACTATATACAAAGGAAGGTGAACAGGTACAAGGAAACCCAAAGGCTAATAGAGGAGATTAAAGAGTTAAGGGGTAATGAGGAAAGGATACTGCCTACTATATTGAAAAATGGACTTCCAATGACCATAAAGGAGATAAAGGAAATAAAATCTCTATTGGATAATCTCGACTTATATAAAAGAGGCAAAGATTATGAAAATAATAATGGACTTATTAACTTATCTAATGGTTCATCGATGGATATGAACCAGGAAAAAGGAAATAAGGGAATGAAGGATTATATAGAAATAGAAAAAGCTGCAGATAAAGATTTAGTAATCCAGCTTCCTGTTGATATAAATGATGACTATAAAAACTTAAATATCATAATACCTGATATTAATAAGGGAATTGATAAGAATAATATGGATTTTTATTTAAATTTAGAAACCAGCAATTTAGGAAGATTAAAAGTTGAGGTTAAAGTAATTGGAAAGGAAGTTCATGTCGATATAAAGGAAGGGAATTCTCTCAAGGGTAGTTTAAATCTATTGGCAGAAGAATTGGACAAGCTTGGATATACATTAAACCTAAATTAGTAGGTGATGTGGTGAAAAGGCTAATACCCAAAAATTATGTTGAAAAGGCATATAAGAAAGAAACAGCTAATGTGGAAATAGGTTTAAATCCTAGTAATAAAAGAGAGAAGGTCCATAGGTTACCTATAGAAATGTTTCAAATATTAGGTGCTGTAATTCATTATATTGAAAAAATTAACAAACAAGAGGGGGATAGAAATGAGAATTAATAATAACATACCCGCACTTAATACTAACAGGTTATTAAGCATTAATACTAATAATCTTCAAAAATCATTAGAAAGGCTATCATCAGGCAAGAGGATAAATAGGGCTTCTGATGATGCTGCAGGTTTAGCCATATCTCAAAAAATGGAAGCACAAATAAGAGGTTTAAGACAAGCCTCTAGGAATTCCCTAGATGGAATATCCCTAATTCAAACTGCAGAAGGAGC
>DATCJO010000181.1:0-36560 GCA_036562765.1 Tissierellaceae bacterium
CCAATCAACATGTCCTTAGTAATTTCCATTATTTACCCTCCTTAATTTAATCCTTACTAATATAGTAGCATATCTTCTATCATATTTCTAGTACAAATATTTATTACCCTAAAAAATAAAAAATATTTAACATTTTTTTGAATAAAAAATGCTTGTATTGGAGACTACTATATCAGGAGGTGAAAAAATGGAAAATAACGAAAGAAATAATGAAAGGAATAATGAAACTAGAAACGCCAATAGAGATAGGGATTTTAATATAGGTGAGATGCTGATAAGGGTACTAGTTACAGCCATAGTTGTTGGTATTGCAGCATATTTCACTCCAGGATTTACCATAGATAATATTTGGAGTTTGTTGATTTCAGCAATAGTAATAGGTATACTAGACCATTTAATACAGCGATTTACTGGCATAAGTGCTTCTCCATTTGGAAAAGGGATTACAGGTTTCCTAGTAAGTGCAATTATCCTATATGTCACAAAGTTTATAGTGCCAGGTTTCAATATATCTGTATTGGGTGCAATAATAGGAGCATTAGTAATAGGAGTAGTAGATGCCATTATACCAGGAAAGGCAATGTAAGAATTGGATATTATGGTATAAAAACCGAGATTCCTTAATTGGAATCTCGGTTTATTTGTAAGGATGATTAGGACATACCTCCTATGGGTATATTGTAATTAAAATAATATGAATGATATTGGGAGGTATAAAATGATTATAGATATAACTAAAAAAGCATCAGAAGAGCTAAAAAAAATAATGGAAGCAAAAAAAGTCAATAAACCTTTGAGAATTTATATTGCTGGTTTTGGATGAAGTGGCCCAATATTTGGGTTAGCTCTGGATGAGCGTAAAGAAGGAGATATTGAAACAAAGGTAGACGATTTTGTTTTTCTCACTGAAAAGGTGCTGGAAGAAAATTTCAAAAAATTTACAATTGATTATAATGACAGCTGGTTAAGAAAAGGTTTTACTGTTATTCCAGACGGGCAAAGGATTGGAAGTTGCTAGATTAAAATCTTATTTCTACTTTATGTTAATAGTCTAATATGATATAATATAAAAGGCTGATAGTTAATAGTGAATGGTGAGTAATAAAATCTATTATTCACTATTCACTATTAATTATTCCCTAAATTTTGATTGAAGGTAGGTGATGAAAATGGATTCTGGGCCTTATCCTGAGATGTATCACATAATTTATGCAAAAAAACTAATAATAAAACAGAACCATTTTCATCTCCGAAAGTGGTTCTCTAGTGGAGGGAGAACATGGATGAAAGAAGATTGTTGGAGTTAATTGAACAAAAAAAATATATAGAAATTAAGAAGGAACTATCTGAAATGAATGCAGTTGATGTGGCAGAGTTACTTGATCCTTTGGATATTCCTACTACACTGCTTTTATTTAGAATGCTTCCTAAGGATCTAGCTGTTGAAGTCTTTTCGTATTTCTCCACAGATCAGCAAAAGGAAATTATCAATTTAATTACAGATAAGGAATTGGAATATATTATCAATGAATTATTCTTTGATGATATGATAGATTTAATAGAGGAAATGCCTGCTAATATCGTAAAGAAAATCCTTAAGTCTTCAAAGGAAGAAGAAAGGCAGTTAATTAATCAATTTCTAAAGTATCCTCCAAATTCAGCAGGCAGCATAATGACAATAGAATATGTAGATTTGAAAAAGGAAATGACAGTAAAAGAAGCTTTGAGACACATAAAGAAAACTGGCCTAAGTAAAGAAACAGTCTATACCTGCTATGTAACAGACAAGAAAAGGGTTTTGGAAGGGATTGTTTCATTAAGGACTTTGGTTGTATCTGATGAAGACGAAATACTGGAAAACATAATGGAAAAAGATGTGATAAAGGTTAATACCCATGATGACCAAGAGAGTGTAGCTGCTGTTTTCAAGAAATATGGTTTTTTAGCTTTGCCAGTAGTAGACAATGAAAATAGGTTAATAGGTATAATCACTGTTGACGATATAATGGATGTTATGGAACAAGAAGCTACTGAGGACTTTCAATTGATGGCAGCTATGTCCCCATCGGAAGAAGCATACTTGGATACAGATGTAATAACACTAGCTAAGCAAAGGCTTCCATGGCTTTTAATACTGATGATTTCTGGAACCTTTACTGGAAGGATAATGCTAAAATTTGAGCATGTATTATCTTCAGTAGTCATTTTAAGCACATTTATTCCAATGATTATGGATACTGGAGGTAATTCAGGAAATCAATCCTCTACATTAATAATTAGAGGATTGGCTGTAGGAGAAATAACCACAAAAGACTGGTTGAAAGTTTTGTGGAAGGAAATAAGAATAAGTTCTTTAGTAGGAATTGTACTTTCTGTTGTTAATCTCTTTAGGCTTATATTAATTGAAAAGGTACAATTGATAATAGCATTAACAGTTTCCATGACATTATTGACAACCGTAATTACTGCCAAAATAGTAGGGGGAATATTGCCATTGCTAGCTAAAAAAGTAAAGCTTGACCCTGCTATAATGGCAGGGCCACTATTAACAACAATAGTAGACGCCATAAGCTTAACATTATATTTCCTAATAGCTAGACAACTGCTTGGAATATAAACTAATAAGCTTTTTTAAACAGAATACCCATAAAAAACAGGTCTAAGAGCCCTAGCTCAATGACCTGTTTTTTAGTTACTTAATAATATTACTAATGTATACAAGAAGTGGCAAAAAAAAGCAGAAGGAATATTGGATGTTAGAATTTGCTTCACTTTCTTTTATTCTGATAGTTTGATATAATAATAAAAATTGTAATAAATAGGTGATAATATGAGCTTATTAAAGGAAATGCAGGCAACAGCAATTAAATATGCAGAAGTTTTATCAAAGATTTTGAGAGTTGATGTGGAAATAGTAGATGAAAACCTGTATAGGATAGCAGGAACGGGGATGTACAGCAATCGGTTAAATGAATATATGGGAGAAGAAGGATATGTATATAAAGAGGTAATGAGAAGCGGCCAGCTTCAAATTATTAAGGAACCTGGCAAACATCCAATTTGCAGATTTTGCAAGAGCCAAAATAATTGTAATGAGAATTTTGAAATGAGCATGCCAATAAAGATGAACGACGATGTAATAGGTGTAATTGGGTTAGTATGCTTTACTAAGGCTCAAAGAGACCATATATTAAACAACCTAAGTATTTTTATTGATTTTTTGGAACAGATTTCAGACTTAATTGCCTCTAAAGCAAAGGAAGGCTTAGAAGTAAAGAAGATGAAAAACCTAATTGAAATGTTAAGCAGTACCATTGAAAAGATAGAGCAAGGGGTATTGATGATTGATAAGAACAATAAAATCATCAACATAAATAGCACAGCAGTAAAGATACTTGATTTAGATAATATACCTAAATACATAAATAGCATAAACAAAACTGGCAATGTAATTTTGGATTTTGATGAATATGAGTTAGTTATAGATAAGAAAAAATATTATATTATAGGAGAAGAACACAGGATTATAAGCGGAGTTTCGACCTATGACAGGGTTTATATATTTACCAATATGAATAAACTTGAAGAAATATCCACTTCTATTTCTACTACTAAAGAAAATGTTGGCTTAGATAAGATTATAGGGGAAAGCAAGGAAATAGTTGCTTTGAAGAATAAGATAAAGAAATTAAAGACTTCTACTTCTACAGTACTGATAACAGGAGAAAGCGGTACTGGAAAGGAATTATTTGCTAGGGCAATCCATATGGAAAGCAATAGAAGGGACAACGCATTTGTAGCAATAAACTGTGCTGCAATTCCTGATACATTGTTGGAATCAGAGCTATTTGGTTATGTTAAAGGTGCTTTTACTGGAGCGGACCCTAAGGGTAAAATTGGGAAAATTGAGTTTGCTAATAAAGGAACCCTTTTCCTAGATGAAATAGGAGATATGCCTTTGTATCTTCAATCAAAGCTCTTAAGGGTATTAGAGGAAAGGGAAATTACTAGGTTAGGTTCTAATAAGCCTATTCCCGTAGATATTAGGGTAATAGCTGCTACAAATAAGAACTTAGAAACCCTCATAAAGGAAAATATGTTTAGGGAGGATTTATACTACCGTTTAAATGTAATACCCCTACACATTCCACCTCTTAGGGAGAGGAAAGATGATATTAAGGTTTTAACATATTATTTTGTAAATAAATATTCAAGATTATTTAATAAGTCCAATGTAGCTGTCAGTGATGAAGTTTGGGATTGTTTCATGAGCTATGGCTGGCCTGGAAATGTTAGAGAACTTGAAAATGTAGTGGAATATGCAATGAATATGGTTGAAAATAAAGGTGTTGTGACACTAAATCATATCCCCAAAAACTTATTGAATATGGAAGTTGAAATGGATACGTCTTTATCTCTTGAAGAAATGGAAAAAAGATATATTAAAAAGGCATTATCCATTTATGGGGATACGAAGGAAGGCAAGGAAAAGGCAGCAGAAGATCTTGGGATTGGCATAGCAACATTGTACAGGAAGATAAAAAAATATGGTATATAGCTATTATCAAAATGATAATGAGTTATCATTTTGATAATAAATTTTAGATGCCTAAATTTTGAGATTAATACAAAATGATATTTTTGTATTAAGGGCAATGATTATCATTTTGATAATCCTTGCCCTTATTTTTTATAAAACATTTTAAATAATAAAAAACATCATGTGCTAAAACCCTTGATAATAAGCAATAAAAAAATTTTTTGAATACAAATCTACATTTTGGCATGGTAATTGCAACTAAAAATATATGTCGAAAATATGAAAAATATGAGGGAGGAAAAAATGTCTAGTAGTAATAATCTAATAAAAGCAAATTTAGTTGCAAGAAGTGACAAAGCAAATATAAGTGTAGGTTTTATTTCAGAAGAAGTAGTAAAAAAGGTAAATGATTTCCACAAAGGCTTTAGTGAATATTCAATTACCCCATTACACAAATTGAATAACTTGGCTAAGGACTTTGGATTAAAAGATATTTTTGTAAAAGATGAATCTTATAGATTTGGATTAAATGCTTTTAAGGTTTTAGGCGGTGCTTATGCAGTTGGACAATATTTAGCAAATAAATTAGGTATGGATATTTCAGAAGTATCCTTTGAATATTTGCGTTCTAAAGAAGTCAAAGAAAAATTAGGAGAAATAACATTTGTAACTGCTACAGATGGAAATCACGGCAGGGGAGTTGCATGGGCTGCAAGACAATTGGGACAAAAAGCAGTTGTATACATGCCAAAGGGTTCTTCATTAATTAGATTAAACAACATAAAGAAAGAAGGAGCAGAGGTTTCCATAATTGATGGAAACTATGAAGCTGCAGTTGAGCTTTCAGAAAAAATGGCAAAGGAAAACGGATGGGTAGTTATCCAAGATACCGCTTGGGAAGGCTATGAAGAAATACCTACTTGGATTATGCAAGGATATGGAACTGTTATTTATGAAGCTTTACAACAATTAAATGAATATGGAATAAATAAGCCAACCCATGTATTTTTACAAGCTGGTGTAGGTTCCTTTGCTGGAGCAGTTCTTGGATACTTAGTAGATAAATTTGGAGAAGATAGGCCTATAACTGTAATTGTGGAACCAGAGGAAGCAGATTGCATATATCGTTCTTCCTTAAGCGGAAAGAGGGAAATAGTAGAAGGAGATATGCCAACTATTATGGCAGGGTTAGCTTGTGGTGCTCCAAATACTATAAGCTTTGATATATTGATGAATTATGCTGATGGATTCTTATCATGTCCAGACTATGTATCAGCAAGGGGAATGAGGATACTGTCATCACCCCTTGAAGGAGATCCAAGGGTAATATCTGGTGAATCTGGCGGTGCAGTTGGAATAGGTGCAATTAGTTTGATAATGCAAAAAGATGAATATAAGGACATAAGAGAAAAACTTAGATTAGATGAAAACTCAGTAGTGCTTTTAATAAGCACTGAAGGAGATACAGATCCCAATAGATTTAGAGATATAGTTTGGGATGGCGATTATCCTTCAAAATAACATATTAGATATAAATTTAAAAAGGAGGAATCATTTTACATGTTTATTAAAGATACAGAAAAAGTTGTTAAATTAACACAAGAATTAATTCAGGCTAAATCATATTCTGGCGAAGAAAATGGGATAGTAGAAGTCCTAAAAAAGGCTTTTGATGAATTGGGATTTGATGAATACCATATAGACGAATATGGAAGCATCGTAGCAAGGATTAAAGGAAATAGGCCAGGACCAAAGATATTGTTTGATTCTCACATTGATACAGTACAAGTTCCAGAACCAGAAAAATGGTCTGTAAATCCATTTGAAGGAAAAGTAATAGATGGAAAAGTCTATGGAAGAGGCGCCACTGATATGAAAGGGGCTTTAGCAGCTTCTATTATCGGTGCCTATGAATTTGCAAAACAAACTAATAGGGATTTTGCAGGTGAAATATTGATTGCTGGCGTAGTACATGAAGAATGCTTCGAAGGGGTTGCTGCAAGGAAGGTTAGCGAATATGCAAAACCAGACTATGTTGTAATCTGCGAAGCTTCAGAATTAAACTTAAAGATTGGTCAAAGGGGAAGAGCAGAAATCGTATTTGAAACCTTTGGAAAACCAGCACACTCAGCTAATCCAGATAAGGGAATAAATGCCGTATACAGTGCAGCTAAGTTAATAAACAGAGTAAGAAACATAGAAATGACCCAAGATGAAGATTTAGGATATGGAATATTGGAACTAGTTGATATCAAGTCATCACCATATCCAGGAGCTTCCGTTGTGCCAGATTACTGCAAGATTACTTATGATAGGAGATTATTAGTAGGCGAAACTAAAGAAAGCGTATTGGCACCATTAGAAGCTATAATTGAAGAAATGAAGAAAGAAGATCCAAAATTCGATGCTAAAGTTTCCTATGCTAAAGGGCAAGAAAAATGCTGGACTGGAAATACAATTTATGGAGAAAGATTCTTCCCAGGCTGGAAATTTGATAGGAATTCAGAATTCATCCAAGATGCTTATAAGGGATTAAAAGAAGCAGGTTTAAATCCAGAAATCACATACTATTCATTCTGTACTAATGGCAGCCATTATGCAGGAGAAGCTGGAATAAAGACAATAGGCTTTGGCCCATCAAGAGAAAACTTAGCCCATACAATTGATGAATATATTGAAATTGATCAATTAGTAAAGGCTATGAACGGTTACTTTGGTATTATTAAAGCTTTATTAAAATAAATAATTTTTACTTAAGAAAAGGAGGCCTATTATGAACAGTACACAAATTACAGCTCTAATAATTATCATATTATATATGATAGTTACAGCTTTTATTGGACTTTCAGTATCCAATAAGAAAAAGAAGAAAGCTCAAAAACAAAGTAATGAAGACTTTTTAATGGCTGGTAAATCATTGGGACCATTAGTTTTAGCAGGGACACTATTTGCTGCAAATACTGGAGGTGCAAGTACTACAGGTGTTGCAACAAATGTTTTAAGTCAAGGATTATCAGCTAGCTGGTATGTAATTTCAGCAGGTATTGGCTTTATTTTGGTATCATTTATAGCTCCATATTTTAGAAGAACACAAGCCAATACAGTTCCTGAAATAATTAAGATGAGATATGGGAAACCTGCCCACATAATAACTGCCATTACATCTATTTTGGCACTATTTATGGCAACAGGAGCTCAAATTATTGCAACAGCTACAATAATTAACGTAGTTACAGGACTTGCATTTGATAAAGCAGCAATCTTATCTACAATTATAGTAATTATCTATACTATGGGTGGCGGACTTGCCTCTGTAGCAGCTGCAAATATAATTCACGTGTTGTTTATAACTGTAGGTATGGCAATTTCAATGTTTATAATAGTTAACAATAACGCAGTTGGTGGATTTTCAGCATTATTTGAAAAAGCTAGGGCTATGTCAAGTGCTAATCCAGATCTTAATTTATTGAGTATGACTAAAGTAGGTATTCCTACAATACTTGGATATATAGCAATGTACTTCATGACATTCCCAACAGGCCAAGAAATAGTACAAACTTACTGCTCTGCTAAAGATGGCGTATCTGCTAAATTAGGTTCAGTAATAGCAGGACTTCTATCAGCTGCATATGCAATAGTACCAGCAATCATTGGTCTTGTAGGATATACATGTATTGATGGTTTTGCTGCAGGTCCACAAAAAAATGCATTAGCACAAACTACTATTACTTTTGCTCCAGCATGGGTAGCAGGTATTATATTGGCATCTGTTGTAGCAGCAACAATGAGTAGTGCAGCAGGCAACATGCTTGGTACAGCAACAATGTTTACTAACGACATATTTAGGCCTTATATAAATAAAGGCGTTAAAGACGATAAAAAAGAAGTATTAGTTTCAAGAGTAGCTATGGTAGTTGTTGGATTAGTAGGATTAGTTGTAGCATTAACTAACTCCAATATCATAAGCGTTATGATGTCAGCCTTTGCATTAAGAAGTGCAGGACCATTTGCAGCATTTATTTGCGGTATCTTCTACAAAGGGGTAACTAAGAGAGCAGGATTTGTATCAATTATTGCAGGAACTATAGTTGCAGCAATTTGGATTTATGGTTTAGGTACTCCTTGGGGATTAAGCGCAATGGTTCCTGGTGGTATAGTAGCATTCATTGTAATCTTCTTAGTATCTGCAATAGATAGGAAGAATGGTGTAGAACCAGCAGAAATGTTGCACTTAGGAGATTAGTAATTGATGCTTGGTACTTTTAATACTTCTCTATAGAAAGGAGCTATCACATGTCAAGGATTCTTATAAAAAACGGTACAGTAATAGACGGTACTGGCAAAGAAAGATATAGAGCAGATGTGGTTATTGAAAATGATAAGATAGCAGAAATAGGAACTGCTATTGAAGGAGAATTTGACAGAGTAATTGACGCTGAAGGAAAAGTAGTTTGTCCTGGATTTATAGATACTCACAGCCATTCCAGCCTTCTACTATTTAAAGACCCATATTTATCACCTAAGATTAGACAAGGTATTACTACAGAATTAGTTGCACAAGATGGTATGGGGCCAGCTCCAGTAGATGATGAAAACTTATCTTCATGGACTAAAGCTATGAAAGGTTTGGAAGGGGACTATAAAGTAGATTATACATGGAGAAGCGTTGCTGATTACCTTGAAACTATTGAAAAGCTTGACTTAGGTCCAAATATAGCTTACTTAGCTCCTCATGGAAACATAAGAATGGTTTCCATGGGCCTAGATAATAGAGAACCAAATGACGAAGAATTAAAATTAATGAAAGAAAACTTGGCAAAAGCCATAGATGAAGGGGCCTTTGGTATGTCAACAGGTATGATTTATCCTCCATGCTGTTATGCAAAGATTGATGAATTCATAGAATTAGGAAAAGTATTACATGAAAAAGGTGCAATCTTTATAACACATCAAAGAAGCGAAGCTGACGACATACTAAATTCAATGGATGAAATATTAACTATTGGTAGGGAAAGCGGCTGTAAGGTACACTTCTCACACTTTAAGGTTTGCGGCAAGAAGAACTGGGACAAGTTCCCTAAAGTAATGGAAAAACTAGAAAAAGCCAAAGAAGAAGGAATGACAGTATCCTTTGACCAATACCCATATGTAGCAGGAAGCACAATGATGAGCGTTATCTTACCACCTTGGGTGCATGATGGCGGTACAGATAAGTTGTTAGAAAGGCTTAAAGATAAAGAATTAAGAGAAAAGATGAAAGAAGATATAAGAAATGGCATTCCTGGATGGGATAACTTCGTTGAATTTGCAGGACTAGAAGGTATATTCGTAACATTCGTAGGAAGCAGTAAAAACGAAGATGTAGTAGGCAAGAACCTAGTTGAAATAGGTGAAATGAGAGGAAAAGACCCATTGGATGCTATATTCGATGTGATTTTAGAAGAAGAAAACATAGTAGGATTAGTTGACTTCTACGGAACTGAAGAACATGTTAAATTAATAATGAGCCGTCCAGAACACAATGTATGTACAGATGGTATCATGGGTGGAAAGCCACATCCAAGGCTATATGGGGCATTTCCAAGGATATTAGGAAAATATGTAAGGGAAGAAGGAACCTTCTCATTAGAAACTGCCGTCTATAAGATGACAGGAAAACCAGCAGAAGTTCTAGGATTATACGATAGAGGATACTTAAAAGAAGGCTTAGCAGCAGATATTGTAATCTTTGACCCTGAAACAGTAAAAGATACAGCAGATTATACAAATCCAATGCAATATCCAATAGGAATAGATTATGTACTAGTAAATGGCAAAGTTCTAGTAGACAATGGCCAACCAACTCCTCAAAAAGCTGGAAAAGTATTGAGGTTTAAATCTAATAATTAATATTAATTTAAAAAATACAGGTCGAAATTTTGACCTGTATTTTTTATTATCACCACTTTGAATATAGCCAAGCTAAAAAGAATATGATTTACTAGTGCATAAAAATTATTCATATATTAGCATTTATAATTAACTCTCAACTCACTATTAGCAAAATATAATTAGCCTCTGTGATATTTAAATATACATATTGAAATATATTTACAATCTAACATCAACTATTAACTTATACCTATCATTTACAATTAACTATTCATTTTTCACCATTAACTATTCACTATTGACTATTAACTAACTAATTGGGGTGTTTCTATGCTTAATCTCATCTGGGCTTTTTTAATTATTTTTGGTTTTTTAATAGGTGCCATCAATGGCAATATAGAGGAAGTTACAGCTGCAGCCATAGAAAATGCTAAACTGGCGGTAGAACTGGCCTTTGGGCTTGTTGGAGTTATGGCCATGTGGCTGGGTATAATGAAAATTGCTGAAGATTCTGGCTTAATAAAGATAATTTCTAAAGCATTAAAACCTGTTATGGTTCTTTTATTCCCAGATGTTCCCCCAGAACATCCTGCCATGGGAGCAATGATAATGAATATTTCAGCCAATATATTGGGATTAGGAAATGCAGCAACTCCCTTTGGCTTAAAAGCAATGGAGGAGCTGCAAAAACTCAATAGAAAAAAGGATACAGCTACAGATGCCATGGTTACTTTTTTGGCCATAAATACGTCTTCCGTCACACTGATACCAGCATCGACCATAGCCATATTATCAGCAGCAGGAGCTAAAAATCCAACAGAAATTATAGGGCCAACGATTATAGCTACAACCCTTTCTACTACAGCTGCCATAATTGCAGCAAAAACCCTACAAAGGCTGCCAAGATATAAAGTAGAAAGGGCTAAAAGGGGAGAAATCAGATGTTACTTAAAATAATAGATTTATTATCTAAATTTGCCATCCCCTTTATGGTAGTAGGAATTATTTTTTTTGGCATGCAGAGAAAAGTGAAGGTATATGAATCCTTTGTAGAAGGGGCTAAAGATGGTTTTACAACAGCCATAAGGATAATTCCTTCCTTTGTAGCAATGCTTGTTGCTATTGGAGTTTTCAGGGAATCCGGAGCCATGGATTTATTAGTAAGCTTGTTTAGTCCAATTCTGAAAATATTTAATGTTCCTAAGGAAATCATACCAATGATTATTATGAGGCCTTTATCGGGAAGTGGCTCCCAAGGGATATTGTCTGAGCTTGCCAAAACCTTTGGGCCTGAATCGTTAGTAGCCCGCACTGCAGCAGTTATGATGGGTTCCAGCGAAACTACCTTTTATATCTTAGCAATTTACTTTGGCTCAATTTCCATAAAAAAACAAAGGCACGCTTTACCAGCATGCCTTTTTGCAGACTTAGTAGGGTTTGTTTCTGCTATATACATAAGTAGATTATTTTTTGGGGTTTAAAACTTTAGTCAATTCACAATTCACAGTTCACAATGCACATTAAAACTTCTTTAACATTTGCACCAATACTTGTTCCAGAACTAAGTAATTGCTTGGAAATAACATATTCTTTTTTATTGATTAATTCTTTATAAACTTTTATTATATCTATTGCAAATTTAAAAGTTTTTTCTTCAATTATATTTTTAGACAATCCCAATCTCCTTTTCATTTATTAATTGTGAAATGTGCATTGTGAATTGTGCATTTTATACGATGTATTTTTCCAACTCCTTGCTAAAGGTTTCGCTTACTTTCTTGAATTCTTGAATGCTATCAACCATCTTTTGAATTTGTTCAGTGTAAGATTGCACATTGGCAGAAACTTCTTCTGAAGAAGCAGAATTTTCTTCTGCTATGGCTGCCAAGGATTCTATGCTTTCAGAAATAGAGCCAATAGTTTCAGATTCCCTAATTAATTCATTATTTAATTCAATGATTAAATCAGATACTTCACTGATGGAGTTAACTGAATCTTGATTCTCCTTTGCTACTGAGCTAAGCCTTGTATTTTCATCTTTCAATATGGAGTATTGTTGGGAAATATCAGAAACAAAACTGTCAATATCGGAAATAAAGGATTCCAAAATATTGTTTATGGTCTTAACTGCTTCTCTTGAACCCTCTGCAAGTTTCCTTATTTCCATAGCAACGACAGTAAATCCTCTTCCGTATTCACCAGCCCTAGAAGCTTCTATACTGGCGTTTAAAGCCAATAGGTTAGTTTGTTCTGCAATCTTTTCAACTGTTTCTACTATGTTTCTAACTTCCTTAGCACGGTTTTGAAGTTTTTCTCCTCTGGATTGAACTTGGGAAAATTCTTTAAGTACATTGTTCAAGTTTTCCAAAGTAGCCTTTAAATCTTTGAAACTGTTATTTATCTTTTTAACTGCAACTTCAAGTTGATTCTTTCCTTCTTCTTCCTTTTTAACTACTTCATCTAAGGATACAATGGAGTCATTTAATTTTTCAGCTGCTTTGCTGGTTTCTTCAGCTTGGTTAACTGCTCCATTGGCAACCTGCTCAACAACATTGGAAATCTCTTGTGAAGTAAAGCTCATGTTATTTGAAATCTCCAAAAATTCATCAGAAAAAACATTTAACTCATCAGTAATAGCCTTATAGCCTACAAAGTCAGCTTTTAGGCTGTCCTTCATTGAGATAATCATCTTGTTGATTTCTTCGAAGAAATCTTTAGAATCTATGCTTTGTAATAATGTTAAGTCTTTATTTATAAGCTTGTCTAAATTATATTTTATAATTCCAAGAGGCCTAAATAATCCTTTGCCAATGAAAAATGGAATAAATGCAGATAAAATCAAAACCAATGGTATAGAAATATTTAATGGAAGGAATTTCATGGCTATAGAAGCAGGAATCCCAATTAGAACCAATGAAGCTATAGCCATTTTCCCTTCTAATTTCTTAAAAAATCCAAAGGAGAGAATCTTATTAAGCAAGAACTTCTTTTCATAATAGATTTCTTCAGCAAACTTAATGGCAATTTTTAAAGTATCATCTTTTTGTTCAATGGGCTCTATTTCGATGTCTTCTTTAAAATAATGGGCAGCGCCTTCTACCATTCCCATGAAATATGCAAACATCCTTCTAGGGGAGGTGTAGGTCATATGGGCAGTATGCTTGTCCACAGGAGTAATACTTAAGATTGGAGGTCTAGCGCCGGGTATTCTTTTCATAATTACTGTATGAATGTCATACATGGATTGTAAAAATGAATATAGGTTTCTATACTTGAAAAAAGCTGGATAAATTTTAGAATAGGTTAGGATATTTTGGGTACCCATGCCTCTCCACAGTTCATCTGGGTTTTTTCCCTTTTTTTCAGCAATAAATTCAATTATTCCTCTTGCAACTTTATCGTCAACATCTTCAGATGGTTTAAAAATCTTATCTGGACTTATATTAAAATGTTGCAATGCTTCATTTGTTACTTCGTCGCCGTGTAAAATTCTACATGTTTCTATCCAAGCAGCGACAATAGTCCCTTTCATAGTTAACACCCCTTTATTTGATAAGTATATTATACCACAGTGCTGGGAAACAAATCATCTTTTTCCTTTTATCACTAAAAAAGTCGATTTTAAGTATTTTTTGGAATATTAAAATAGTAAAAAATACTTATTTTTCGTTGACATCCATAATGGTTTTATAGTATAATAAATAAATTAATTTGACAGAGGACACAAAATATGGTATAATTCAAATATGAGTGTCCGAACACTCCTTCTGCCCTCGAAACACGGGGAGCAAACTATGGAAGGTGGGTTGCTTTATTGAAAAGAATATTTTAGTTAAAATTCGAAAGGACATCGAAAAGTGCATCGGGAAGACTGTAATTTTAAAGGCAAACAAGGGAAGAAAGAAGACTGTCGTAAAAGAGGGAATATTGGAAGCAGCATACCCTAATCTATTTATCGTGAAAATAAACAATGACCATGACAACCCTAGAAAAGTATCCTATACCTACTCAGATGTGCTAACAGGCACAGTAGAAGTTACAGTTTGCTCTCAATCAGGATCCAAAGAAACGAAGGAAAAAATTTCTTAAAATAACTGTACATTTTATGTACAGTTATTTTTTTATATATTTATCTATTATAGATAAATTATCCCCTTTATTTATTTTTATTCATTATTTCAGAGTAAAAGGCATATATATCTTCATAGGTATATACAAGCAAATATTAGGGGGGATAATATGACCATAGAGTTAATAAAGGATATACTCAAAGTCCAGGAGATTAGAGGGCAAAAAGAAACCCAAGCCTTAGTGGAAACTGAATGCTACCTTAATCCATCAAAACCTAAAATTGAAAAGATATTGTGGACCGATGCCCAAGTAGAGATTATGTCCAGTAAGGTAATTAGAGACAGGTTGATTGTTTCTGGAGTAGTTAAGTTTAAAACAGTTTACAAAGGGGAAGAAACAGGAAGCATTTATACAATAGATGCCAATGAGGATTTTAAGGAAGAAATAGAAATGCCCGGAATTACTGAAGATATGTCAGCTACAGTAAAAACAAATGTTGAGCATGTAGAAGAGGAGATTTTAGATGAAAGGAAGATATCCCTAAAGGCATTAGTCAATATACTTGGCAAAGTAGAAGAGATTAATACTTTGGAAATAATCAAAGGGATAGAGCAAAAGGAAGATTTGCAAACATTAAGCGAAACTGTTAAGTATAAAGAAATACTTGGCAGGGAAACATCTTATGCAATAGTAAAGGAAACAATAGAGATAGACAAAGATAAGCCAAGTATAGAAGAAATATTAAAAATTAACATTAAAGCCTATGAAAATGAATCTACTGTAGTAGATGGAAGGATTATCGTATCAGGAACTGCCAATGTAAGGATAATCTATTTTGGCGAAAACCAAATATCAACTGTAGAAAGGGACTTGCCTTTTAGCCATTTCCTTGATTTACAGGAAGCAGTGGAAGGGGCTCAAGGGGATTTAACTATAGAAGTAGTAGAAGGCGGATTTGAAGTATTGGAAAATGAAAACGGGGAATATAAAGCAATAGATTTAGAAATAAAGCTTAAAGTATCTGGTGCTGCATATACAGAAAATGAAAAATCCCTTATAGTAGATGCTTATTCAACTAGGGAAAAAATAAATATTGAAACTAAGGAAGTAAACTTAGTAGAAAATATAAAATCCATAATCCACAAAGAAACAGTTTACAAGGACCTAACAGATTACAGCATTAAAGAAATATATGATATAACAGGTTATCCAGTTATTTTGGATACTAAAATAGTAGAAGAAGGGGTAAATATCGAAGGGATACTATCAGTACATGCCATATACTTAGATGAATCAGGAGATGTCAATACCCTTGTAGAAGAAGTACCCTATAAGTTCTATTTCCCAGTTAATAACATTAGTACAAATTCCAATGTTGAGATAGATTTAAATCTTGAGTCCATAAAGATTAATTCATACAATGATGCCTACAGCATTGAAGGAGTAGTAAGGCATAAAATCAATGTAAATAGAAATAGGATATTAAAGGTCATCAATGAAATAAGCGAAACAGGCGAACTCATAGACAAGAAAAACCGCCCAAGTATTACAATCTATATAGTTCAAAGAGATGATACCCTATGGGATATCGCAAAGAGATATAATACAACAGTAGATGAAATATTAAGTGCCAATGAAAATATAAATCCAAACAACATGATGCCTGGTGAAAAGATAATAATTGAGAAAAAAGTAGATTTGGATTTTTAATTCCCAAAAAAATTATGTTATAATAGAGAGGTTAAAATAGAAAGTTGATAGAACCTACAAAGGAGAAATCTAGATGAAAGAAATAGCGGTAAAGGCCTATGGCAAAATAAACTTAGGATTAGATGTTTTATATAAAAGAGAAGACGGATATCATGAAATAAACACTGTAATGCAACAGATAGATTTAAGCGATACATTGATTATTAAGGAAAAAGAGGAAGGCATAGTCATTAAATCTGATAACATGGATTTACCTTTGGATTCATCAAATTTAATATATAAGGCATGGGAAAAAATTCAGGAAAAAACTGGAATAAGAAAGGGAATAGAAGTAACTGTAGAAAAGAGGATTCCTATAGCTGCAGGGTTAGCAGGAGGAAGTTCCAATGCAGCAGCAACACTAAAAGGATTAAATGAGCTTTGGGATTTAGGCTTAAGTGAAGAGGATTTAAGAGAAATTGGTGTAGAAATAGGAGCTGATGTGCCCTTCTGTATTACGGGGGGCACAGCACTTGCACAAGGAATAGGGGATAAGCTTACTAAGTTAAAACCCTTTAAAGATAAGGACCTCATTTTGATAAATCCAGGAATGCCTATTTTAACTGCAGAAGTCTATAGGAACTTAAATCCTGATGGAAAAAGAAAGATGAATATAGAGAAAATAGTTCAGTTCATAGAGAATAATGACCTTCACTCACTGGCAAAGCACATAATCAATGTAATGGAAGAAGTAGTCATAAAGAAAACCCCTGTAATATTGGAAATAAAAAGGGATTTAATAAAATATGGAGCTTTATGTTCCCTTATGAGCGGCAGTGGCCCAACTGTATTTGGACTATTTGATGATTTGGATAAATTAAAATTCTGTAAGGATAAGCTTGTAGAGAAATATGCTGATTTCAAAATTTACTTAACAAAAACAATTTAATATAACTTTTTATATTTTTGTATATAAAGCCCATCTTTTGTAAATTATATAATTTACGGAGGTGGGTTTTTTGCTGCCCAAAATTTTCAGCATAGTAAAATCCATATCAAATTACACCTCAGCTATTATCATAATAGGCAGTGCTCTTTTTTCATTATTATATGATGTCCCTAAGTACAGGAGAATGGGCTATATAAGAGAAGTAAGGTTTATAAAGGCTATATCATTTTCCTATATGATTATTGGAATCTCGATGTTCATAATATCATTCATAGGTAGGCGATAAATATGCAAAGGCTGGTGCTTAAAAGTATAGATAAGAATTTGGAAACCATCGAAAAGCTATTTGAAAACTGCTATGACATAATAATTAGAAGAATGGAAATAGGCGAATTGTACAGAGTAAAGATGGCAATTGTTTATATAGATGGATTGGTAGATAAGGACCATATTTCCAATTTTACTATAGAATGCCTTTTTACTGAGGAAGAGATAAAGAAATTCACCTTAAATGGATTTAAAAGTTCCCTTTTAGATATAATTTCGAAAGAGATAATAGCCAATTCAGAAATAAAAGAAGAATACCGGATGGAGAAAGCAATAGATTCTATACTTTCTGGAGATGCGGTTTTATTTATAGATAATTCCGATAGGTGTTTGATAATTGGTTCCAAACAATTTCCTGCAAGGTCTATTGCTGAACCAGAGACAGAAACAGTAGTACGAGGACCTAGGGATGGCTTTACAGAAGTCTTAAAGGTAAATACAAGCTTGGTAAGAAGGAGAATAAAGGATACAAATCTAAAAATAGAAATAAAACAGGTAGGGAGAAGGTCAAAAACAGATGTGGCAATTCTTTATATTGATGACATAGTAGATAAATCAATGCTGTTGGAATTAAAGGAAAGGATAAATAAAATTGACATAGATGCAGTTATAGACAGCAGCATCTTTGAAAATTTAATTGAAGACAATTACTTATCCCCATTTCCACAAATAGAAAGCACAGAAAGGCCTGATGCAGTGGCAGCATCTTTGTATTCAGGGAGAATAGCCATAATCGTGGACAATTCTCCCTTTGCATTGCTAATTCCTGCCACCTTTGGGACATTGCTTCAATCTTCGGAGGACTACTATAAAAGGTGGGCTGAATCTTCTTTCGTAAGGATTCTAAGAATAATTGCAGTGGCATTGACAGTTCTTTCTCCTGGATTGTATGTAGCAATTACTGCCTATCATCCAGGGCTTCTTCCTACAGTTCTGACATATTATCTAGCTGCATCCAGAATAAATGTTCCTTTTCCAGCAGTAGTGGAAGCAGTCCTAATGGAACTTACGTTGGAACTTTTGAGGGAATCAGGTACTAGGATTTCAGGGCCAATAGGGACTACTGTAGGTATAGTAGGAGGTTTGATCATTGGTCAGGCAGCTGTTGAAGCAGGGATTGTAAGCCCATTGATGATAATTATAGTTGCAGTAACTACCATATCTTCTTTCGCCATTCCAAGCTATGACTTTGGAATTGGTTTCAGGCTATGGAGGTTTATCCTCATAGTCTGTGCTTCCATACTTGGCTTGTATGGCATGATGCTGGGAATTATTGTAATGATAACCCATCTGATTAAGTTAAATAGCTTTGGCGTACCATATACTAGTCCTTATTCTGGTTTAGGAATAGAAGGAGGAGCTTTGAAAGATACATTAATAAAAGCGCCTATTCAATATATAAAAAGTAGGCCAACATTTACCAATCCGCAAAATAAAATTAGAATGAGAGGGTACTGGAAAGATGGGAGAAGAAAATAAATTATCAAGTAAGCAGATTAAAGCCTTGATAGTGTCTTCTGAAATAGGAATAGGAATACTCACTTTGCCAAACAGGATTGCAATAACCAATGAAAACGATGGCTGGATTCCTATTATATTGGCTGGGCTTATAATAATTCCAATAATATTCATCATGGACAGGATATTTAGGATGTATCCGGACAAGGATTTTTTTGACATAGGAAGGGAAGTGCTGGGGAAATGGATATTTAATACATTTTTAATATTTTTTCTAATATACTTTATCATACTCATGTCAAATATAATGAGAAACCTTGGAGAGCTAATAAAGGCATTTCTTTTGGAAACCACCCCAATTGAAGTCATAATAATTTCCTTTATATTTGCTACTTCATACATAGCCAGAGATAACATTCAGGTAATAGGAAGAGCAGCCTATTTCATATATCCATTAATCTTAGGATTTGTCATATTTTTATTCCTTGTGACCTTGCCTGAAATTGATTTTACCAATGTTCTGCCAGCTTTTCAGTCAGACTTTTCTAAAATACCAAAAGGAATGGAACAGGCCTTTTTTAGCTACATAGGATTTGAGATACTGTTATTTGCATTTCCATCTGCAGAAAAAAAAGAGGATTCATTAAAAACTGCCATGGCAGGTCAAGGAATTGTCATTGTAATTTATACAATTATATTCCTACTTACTTTAGCACAGTATGGAGTCCACAGCCTAAAAAGGCAGGTTTTCCCAACATTATCGCTAGTTAAAGAGGTGGATTTGCCTGGATTTTTTGTAGAAAATCTTGATGGCCTTGTAATGGCATTTTGGGTTTTAGTAATCTTCACAACTATGGCGTGCTTTTACTTTGCGTCTGGAATGGTTTTAGCTAATCTATTTAATACAAGGGACCACGCTTTCTATATAGTGCCTATTGCACCAATAGTATATGTAGTATCTATGATTCCAAGAAATATACTAATTTTAAACGAAACCTTGGGCAAATACACAAACTACCTTGGATTTGTTACCATAATACTGATGCCCATAATTATATATATTGTGGCACTGTTTAAGTCTAGGAGGCAGGCAAAATGAAAAGAGCCCTCATCTTGATATTATTAATATCCCTAGTATTTATTACAGGTTGCTGGGATATGGTTGAAATAAATCAGAGAATTTTCCCATATTCCATAGGCATTGACTTAAATCCTGAGGAAGGGGATCCATATATAATAACTGTATCTTTTCCCAATATATATTCCATAGGAAAAAATGCAACTCAGGAAGAAAGGATATTTGTAATATCCACTACTGCAACATCCTTGTTTGAAGGGGCAAGCCAATTATCTACAAGATTACAATATCCATTCTATTTTAAGCACCTAAGGGTACTCGTATTAGGTCAAGAGTTGGCAAAAAAAGGCCATCTTGTTAAGCAGGTACTGGATGGTATAAACAGGGATTATATAATTAACAAAAAAGTTAGATTAGTAGCTGCAGAAGGCATGGCCAGTGACTTGTTACAGGCTGCTACAAGTGCCATAAGACAGCAGGTCATAGAAGGGCCATTATTCAGCATGCTTAAAGATGATAGGAGGACGTCTAGATTCACAGCCCAAACTTTAACTGATTTCATAAGGGATACGGATATGAGTGGAGTAGCCATAATGCCTAGAGTTGCCAATCATGGAAACGATATAAAGGTATTTGGAGGATGTATTTTTAAAGATTATGAGTTTATAGGGTATCTAGGGGAATTAGAAAATATGTCAGTGGCCCTTATTAGAGGAAAGATAAAGGAAGATTTAATAGGTGTTCCCTTTGAAGATGTCAATATATCCTACTCAATTACTAATGCAGATGTAAAAAAAGAATTAATAAAAAAGGGAAACAACATAGGAATTAAAATATCTGTAGAAGTAGAAGGGACTTTAAAGGAATATATCTTTGAAAAGGAAACTGTAGGAAGAGATGATAATCTCTTTAGGAGAATGGAAAAAGCCATAGAAAGGGCACTAAAGGAAGAAATCGAAAAAACCATAGAAAAACTGCAGAAAGAATATAAAGCTGATGTTATAGGCATTGGGGAATATATATATAAATTTCATCCAAAGATATGGAAAGAAGTAAGCAGCGACTGGGACGATATATTTTCGGAAATGGACATAGATGTAGAAGTTACAGCTTATATCAGAAGAAGAGGGTTAGTTGAATAAATTGAAAATTCCATGTATAAAAATCATATCCTTGGCAACAATTAGGATAGGACAACCTAATTAAAGGAGGCCAAGGATATGAAGTATAAAAAGTTAATACTGTTATTATCCTTATTCATATTAATTTTCATATATGTAATACATCCATATATGGAAGATACCAAATTAAGTTTTAAGAATTTAAGGGACAAAATAATTAGATTCCACATAAGAGCCAACAGCGATAATGAAGAGGATCAGGAATTAAAACTAAAGGTTAGAGACGAAATATTAAAGGAGATGAAGGGAAAGTTTCAGGACATTAAGGACATAGATGAAATAAGAAAAATAATAAGGGACAACATGGAAGAGATGAAAAGGATTGCTGAAAGGATAATAAAAAGGGAAGGGAAGGATTATGAAGTAACAGTAACTTTAGCTGAAGACAGCTTCCCAACTAGAAAATATGGCAATTTAGTTCTTCCAGCAGGAACTTATGAAGCCTTGCTAATTACCATAGGGGAAGGTAAGGGTAAAAATTGGTGGTGCGTCATGTTTCCCCCACTTTGTTTTGTAGATATAACCCATTCAGTGGCATATAATTTGGAAAAGGAATTAGGCATTGAGTTAAAGGAAGATGAAGAACCTCCTTTAAAACTCAAATGGAAAATATTAGAGATAATAAAGAAGTATCTAAAACCAAACCATCTCTCTAGTATCCAGGTTATGGATATTAGAGAGACTTTTTTGTGTAATGTATAAAAAATAAGTTTTTACTAAAAATAAGAAAAACGACAAAGAAAGGGGAAATGGACGTTGAAGAGGTTCGTTATATTGACTTTAGCCTTTACAATGCTGTTTCTTTCAGTATTACTTTTCTATGAACCAAAAAGCATAAAAAAGACTGCAGAAAGGTATGAATCCATGTTTGCACCAAGGACTCTATATTGGGGTGTCCAAGGTGAAGATGTAAGAATACTTCAAGATAAATTGTTGAGATGGGGATATTATGATGGCGCAGTAGATGGGATTTTTGGTGCAAGGACATACAGGGCAGTTAGAAAATTCCAAGCAAAAAATGGGCTACAGGTAGATGGAATTGTTGGGCCTGCTACAGCAAGGGCACTAGGCATGCCTGAAGCTTACGCTACAGCAGCCAATTCTACAGTCAATAGGCAGACAGATGAGTATCTTTTAGCTAGATTAATTCATGGAGAAGCCAGAGGAGAACCTTATGTTGGAAAAGTAGCAGTTGCAGCAGTGGTTTTAAATAGGGTTAAACATCCATCTTTTCCCAATACTATAGCAGGGGTAATTTATCAGCCTTTGGCATTTACAGCAGTAGCAGATGGCCAAATTAATTTAACGCCAAATAAGGATTCAATTAAAGCTGCAAGGGATGCACTAAATGGATGGGATCCAACTTATGGGTGTCTTTATTACTGGAATCCAGCTACAGCAACATCCAAATGGATATGGTCAAGAAAGGTTATGCTAAAGATTGGAAAGCATTGGTTTGGAATATAAACAATTCACAATGCACAATTGTATCCAATTTTACAATTGGTGAAATTGTGAACTGTGAATTGGTAAAGTGAATCGAATTATGGAAAGGGTGATTAAATGAAAGATAGAAAATATCTAATAGCTCCTTCAATATTAGCCATTTTACTTGTTGCAGCATTAGTCTGGGGATATAATCAGTATCAGACAAAAAAACAGCGTGAAATAGCCTTAGAAAACTACTACCAAAGCCTTTTCTTTGATATCAAAAAGCACATAGAAAACATTCAGGTAAATTTGTCAAAGGTTATGGTGGCTAACACAAAGGAAAGAAATATTCTGCTACTATCACAAATATCAAATGAGGCAATATCCGCCCATACAAAGCTGGGACAGATGCCCTTAACCCATGCTGAGATTGCAAATACAGAGAAATTCCTAAATCAAGCTGCAGATTATTCAACATACCTTATTCAGAAGCACCTTCAAGGTGAAGAGCTTACAGAGGAACAAAGGCAAGCCCTCAGCAACATCCAAAACAATTCTGTAAAGTTCAATGAAGAGCTTACTAACATACAGAATTCCCTTGCGGAAGGAAACTTCTTCTTAGGTTCCTTAACAGCTAGTGCAAGAAATAGGGTAAAGGAAGCAAATGAAAATATACTTCAAACATCCCTAGTACAATTAGATGAGCAGTTTGCAAAGACTCCAGAACTAATATATGACGGCCCATTTGCGGACCAGATGATTAACAGAAAGCCAGTGGGACTTCCAGAAAATGAAGTTACAGCTGAAGAAGCAAGAAAAATTGCAGCAGAATTTTTAGGAAATGTAAATATCATCAATATTGAACAGTTTGAAGAAGGTGAGCACATAAACGAAGCTAGAATCCCTGCATATACTTTCAATGTATATGTAGACAAACAAAGAAATAGTCCAATATACATGGGAGTATCCAAAAAAGGTGGCAAGGTAGTTTGGATGAATAATCCAAGGCCTGTAGGCACTACAAAGCTGTCTGTAAAAAATGCTGAAGAAAGGGCACTGAAATTTTTACAGGAAAAAGGCTTTGAAAATATGGAGCCAAACTATTATCTAAAATATGACGGTACAATACTATTTAACTTTGTGAATACAGAAAACAAAGTAACAATCTATCCTGATTTAGTCAAAGTAAAAGTAGCTCTAGATACAGGAGAAATAGTAGGATTTGATGCTTCAGCATACTATCTAAACCATCATGACAGGAAAATTGATGAGCCCCATTTAACAGAAGCTGAGGCAAGAAGCAAAGTAAGGCAGGATTTTAACATCGATTCAATTAGGCTAGCCATAATACCAAAAGGGAAAAACGAAGTACTATGCTATGAATTTAAAGGCAAATATAACGGCAGCGACTTTATTGTATACATCAATGCCTTAGATGGAAGCGAAGAAGAAATACTTCAATTGATAAAGAACGAAAACGGAACCCTCACCTTCTAATAGAAGAACATTCCCTAAAACTGGGAATGTTCTTTTTTGTTGTAAAATATAATTATTATTAGTAAAATAGAATAAAGATATTAGTTCAATCATCTTTAACTTCTTATAAAAACTATTATCAATTTCCATATACATTGATTAATTGTGCATTGTGCATTGTGAACTGTGCATTGAAAATTGTGAATTGTGAATTGATTAAGGGGTGAGCTTATGGACAATAGACCAATTGGAGTATTTGATTCAGGCATTGGAGGACTAACAGTACTTAAGGAAATAGTAGAACAACTTCCAGGAGAAGATATAGTATATCTAGGAGATACAGCTCGTATCCCCTATGGGACTAGGTCTAAAGAAACTGTAATAAAATATGTAATGGAATCATTTAATTTTCTCATGAAGAAAAACATAAAAGCCTTAGTAGTTGCGTGCAATACAGCATCTGCTTTAGCCATTGATGAGGCAAAAGAAAAGTTCGATATTCCAATCATTGGAGTTATAGAACCAGGGGCAAAGGCTGCTGTTTCCTGTACAAAGAACAACACCATAGGTGTTATAGGCACAGAAGGCACAATAAACTCAAATGCCTATCAGAAGTATATAAGAAAATACTTGCCAACTGCTGAAATCATCGGAGTTGCATGCCCACTATTTGTTCAAATAGTAGAAGAAGGATGGGAAAATTCCGATGTGGCTTATCTAACAGCCCAAAAATATCTACTGGAATTGAAGGAACACAATATAGATACATTAGTCCTTGGATGTACCCATTATCCAGCTTTAAGATATACCATAGGAAAAGTTATGGGGGAAAATGTGAAGCTTGTAAATCCAGCTTACGAAACAGCTAAATTGACGAAAAACACCTTAAAGGAACAGGGGCTTTTAAATGAAAGAATAGATGGGGGAATATATAGGTTCTATGTAACAGATGACCCTGAAAAATTTAAGCGCATAGGCGGGAACCTCATTAGAAGGCAGATAGAATTTGTTGAGAAAGTGGATTTATCTGAAGTACAGGAATCATTGATGATATTTGCAAATGATTAATATAAGGCACGTAAGTGCCTAATTTTTAGCAGGTGCTGCCGAAAATTAAGCTTTAAGGGAGGAAAAAATGGTAGATTTAATTTTAAGGGAAAATATTAAGGAAATACTTGATTATCTTGAAGAGGGAATCCACATCATAGACAAGAATGGGATAATTTTATACTATAACAAATTTGCCCAAAAGATAGATGGTGTTGAACCAGACAGGGTAATAGGCAGGCATCTACTGGAAGTATATCCTTCCCTTACTGAAGAAACAAGTACACTGCTTACAGTAATCCGCACAGGTAAGCCAATATATGACATTGAACAGACCTTTATAAACTACAAAGGGGAAAAGATAACAACTATCAATTCTTCAATCCCTATAAGGAGCCGAGGAAAGATAGTTGGAGCATTGGAAATATCCAGAGATATTACTGATGTTAGGAAGATGTCAGAAAAAATAGTAGAGTTGCAGGATAAACTCTATAACAATGAAAAGAGGAAGCCAAAGGATCACAAACCCGGTTCTTCAGCTAAATATACTTTTTTAGACATAGTCGGGGAAAATAAGGAGATGCTAAGGCTTAAATCTCTTGCCCTTAAAGCTGCAAAATCTGATGTTTCCATATTGATATATGGGGATACTGGAACAGGAAAAGAGCTTTTTGTTCATGCTATACACAATGCGAGCCATAGAAAACATAAGCCTTTCATTGCCCAAAACTGTGCAGCTTTACCAGCAAACCTTTTGGAGGGTATCTTGTTTGGAACGATAAAGGGAGGTTTTACAGGAGCAGAGGACAGGCCAGGGCTATTTGAACTTGCCAATGGAGGTACATTGTTTTTAGATGAAATAAACTCCATGCCTTTGGAGCTTCAGTCAAAACTTCTCAGGGTATTGCAGGATGGAAGTATTAGGAGGGTTGGCGCTACAAATACAATAGATGTAGATGTTAGGATTATAGCAGCAACCAATATCCCACCTGAAGAAGCAGTGGAAAAAGGACTTATGAGGCGAGACTTGTACTACAGGTTAAATGTAATTTCTTTTGAAATCCCACCATTAAGAGAAAGGAAAGAGGATATACCTTTGCTAATTAAGTATTTCATAAATAAGTTTAACAAAAAATTTCATAAAGACATAAAAGGCGTATCTGATGAAGTATTGAATATATTTTATAACTACCGATGGGACGGAAATGTAAGGGAATTAGAAAACCTTCTAGAAGGGATTATTAGCATTACTGATAAAGAAGTCATTGAAGTTGAAGATTTGCCATATAAGTTTAGGGAAAAGGAATCAAAATCCTTTGGCATGTCACTGAAGGAAGCTCTTGAAAGCACAGAAAGGGCCATTATTAAGGAAGCCCTAAGAAAGACAAATAACAATATTACCCATGCAGCTGAGTTACTGAAAATTCCAAGACAAACTCTACAATATAGGATGCAAAAATTAAAGCTTTAGTCAATAACAGATTTAAGAATTTTAGCAGTAACTAAAATAAAATTAATATTTACTACAGTAAGTAAATAATTTTCTATAACTTAATAAACGAAACTTATAAGCAAAAACTTCGTGTGTGCTGCCGAAAATTAGGCAGCATTTATTTTTTTGCTTGTGTTAATACTTGGAAAAATCCTTATCTTATAACTTCATTTATAGAAAAATGCACAAATTCGTTAATTAATTCACAATTATCAACATATAAATTTATTGGCATGATATTTGCATTTAATTAAAAGATGTGAAGCTATTACAAACTTAAGGGGGAATGTTTTATGAAAAAAGGATGTCCATATGGAACTCACAGAGTAATTGAACCAAAGGGTGTTTTACCACAACCTGCACTAAAAATTGATAATACTATGGAAATTTATGATAATGAAATACTTATTGATGTTCAAACATTAAATATTGATTCTGCGAGCTTTACCCAAATAAGGCAACAAGCAAAGGATAATCCAGAAGAAATCAAGAAGATAATGATGGGCATAGTTGCTGAAAGAGGGAAACATCAAAACCCAGTTACTGGTTCAGGCGGAATGTTAATAGGTACAGTTGAAAAGATAGGACCAGCTTTAGAAGGAAAAACTGACCTTAAGGTTGGAGACAAAATAGCTACATTGGTATCTTTATCATTGACACCTCTTAGAATAGATGAAATTAAGGAAATCAGATTAGATACAGACCAAGTAGATATAGTAGGAAAGGCAATATTATTTGAATCTGGAATTTATGCTAAATTGCCAGATGACATACCACAAAACTTAGCGCTATCAGTATTAGATGTTGCTGGTGCTCCAGCCCAAACTGCAAAGCTAGTTAAACCTGGGGATACAGTAGTAGTTATTGGCGGAACAGGAAAATCCGGAATGCTTTGCTTATATGAAGCTAAGAAGCGTGCAGGAGTTACAGGAAAGGTTATATGCATAGGTTCAAGGGATGTTACACTTCAAAGGGTAAAAGAAGCTAATTTGGCAGATGTATACATAAAAGCAGATGCTACAAATGCCATAGAAGTTCTTGAAAAGGTAAAGGAAGCAACTAATGGGGAATTGGCAGATATTGTAATTAATACAGTAAATATTCCAAATACAGAAATGTCAAGCATACTTTCCTGCAAAGATGGTGGAACAGTTTACTTCTTCAGCATGGCTACAAGCTTTACAAAGGCTGCATTAGGAGCTGAAGGTGTAGGTAAAGATGTTACTATGTTAATAGGTAATGGATATACAAAAGGCCATGCAGAAATTGCATTGAACCTAATGAGAGAATCAGAAACACTAAGGAAGATTTTTACAGAACTTTATGCATAATTTAGTGAATAGTTAAAGGTGAATAGTGAATAGTTTATATAGTAAAAAGTGAATGATTACTTAAACCATTCACTATTAGTTATTCACTATTCACCCTTCAATTAAAAGGTTATTAGTTAAATACGAAAGGAGTGTTTTCCTTGAGGAAGTATAACGAAATCGAGCTTTGGAAAGATGTTACCGAGGAAGAGTGGAATGACTGGCGATGGCAGGTTAGAAATAGAATAAAGGATGTAGAAACTTTAAGCAAAGTTATTAACCTTACTGAGCAGGAAAAGAAGGACATTCAGGAAGTCATGAAGAAGTTTAGGGTTGGTATAACACCATACTATGCTTCATTGATGGATCCTGATGACCCAAATGACCCAATTAGAAAGCAAGCGGTACCTACAATAGCAGAAACCCATGTAAGCTCAGCAGACCTTGTAGACCCATTACATGAAGATGAAGATTCACCAGTACCAGGTCTTACACATAGATATCCAGACAGAGTATTGTTCCTTATAACTGACCAATGTTCAATGTACTGTAGGCATTGTACTAGAAGAAGGTTTGCAGGACAACATGATAAAGGGGTACCTAGGGACCAAATAGATGCTTGTATAGAATATATCAGAAAGACTCCTCAAATCAGAGATGTATTGTTATCAGGTGGAGATGCTTTACTAGTATCCGATGAGCTATTAGAATATATAATTAAGAATTTAAGAGAAATTCCACATGTTGAAGTTATAAGAATAGGCTCCCGTACTCCAGTAGTATGCCCACAAAGGATTACAGATGATTTAGTAAATATGTTAAAGAAATACCACCCAATATGGTTGAATACTCACTTTAACCATCCAAAGGAAATTACTCCAGAATCAAGAAGGGCATGCGAAAAGTTAGCTGATGCAGGTATTCCATTAGGAAACCAATCAGTACTTTTAAGGGGAGTAAACGACTGCCCACATGTAATGTTGGAATTAGTTCATGGATTAGTTAAGATGAGGGTAAGGCCATACTACATCTATCAATGCGACCTTTCAATGGGTATTGAACATTTCAGGACAAAGGTATCTAAAGGTATAGAAATAATAGAAGCCTTAAGAGGACATACATCAGGATATGCAGTACCAACATTTGTAGTAGACGCTCCAGGTGGTGGCGGAAAGATTCCAGTAATGCCACAATACTTGATTTCTCAATCACCTACTAAGGTTGTTCTAAGGAATTATGAAGGCGTTATTACAACCTATACTGAACCACAATACATTGAAGAACCATGCAACTGCCCAGTATGCAGAGGCGAAAGAGAAGCAAGGACAACAGGAGTTGCAGAACTACTTCAAGGTCCAGAGGTTAGAAACCTTGAACCAACTAGACTTGAAAGAAGAGAAAGAAACAAAAAGCGCAGTGAATAGTGAAAAGTGAGATGTGTTCAATGTTATTAGAACTAATAAAAGACAAATACAGAATAGTATCTATTGTTGGCATGGCTAAAAACAGCGGGAAAACTGTTGCTTTAAATCATCTCATATCCGAAGCTATGGAAGAAAGCTTCCCCATAGGTCTAACCTCTATTGGAAGGGATGGAGAAGCTTTAGATATAGTGACAGAAACGGAGAAACCAGCAATTTTCGTTGAAGAAGGGACTTTAATAGCCACTTCTACTAAAATGCTGGATTTAAGCGATGCCAACATAGAAATACTAAAAGTAACTCAATATAGAACTCCTCTGGGTGAGATAATCATTGGCAGAGTAAAAGATGGGGGCTATGTTCAAATTGCAGGCCCCCAACTGTTGTCTGAAACAAAGGAAGTAGCAGAAGCCATGTTAAGTTTAGGCGCCAGGGCTGTTATTATAGATGGTGCTTTAGACAGGCTATCCCAAGCTGCTCCGACCATATCGGAAGCTACTATCCTTTCTACTGGGGCAGTATTATCAAGGAATATGAACAAGGTAATAGAAGAAACGCTACATACAGTAAATACTTTAAGCTTGCCAATGGTCGAAGATGAAAAAGTAAGGGAAATTACTAGGGAGATTATAGAAAACAATGAAATAGCAGTTATAGATGAAGAAAACAATGCTGTAAAGATACCTATAAAAACTGCTTTAAATGCTGGAACAATAATAGGAGAATATATCAATGAGAATTCAAAATATCTGGTTATACCCGGTTCATTAGCCAAAAATACATTGGAAGATTTAATACAGTCTACAAGGAAATACAAAAATATAGAAATTATTATCAGGGATGGGACAAAGGTATTTGTGGAATCTAAGGATTGGTTAAGGTTTATGAGGCTTGGAATTAAGGTTAAAGTATTAGATAAGATTAATTTAATAGCCATAACTGTAAATCCATATTCACCCAGTGGCTATTATTTTCAACCAGATGAATTTTTGGCTAAAATGAGAGCCTATATAACCCACATTCCTGTAGTGGATGTAATGTTAGGATGTGAATAATATGGTTTTCATGGATGAAAGGACAAAAGAATCCTTGGATTTTCAATATGTACTGGACAATTTAGATACCATTACTCCCTATGGTGCCATTTATAAAAAGAGATTAAGGGCCTATGAGTTGGGAGAAGAAAACAAACTTAAAGAAGAATTGGAAAAGATAGAGAGTTTCATACCAATAGTCAAGGATAAGGGCATTATTAGGGAACTGGACAATATCTTTAGCCAAATAAAGGACTTGAGAAGCTCTGTAAAGCGTGGAATGGAAGGCTTTATCCTAACAGAAGTAGAACTGTTTGAGGTAAAAAACTTTCTTTATTTAATAAGAAGGCTTTACTCATTAATAAAAGAAAACAATATGCCTGTTTTTGAGGATACTTTAATTAAGCCAATAGAAAGCCTTGAGAAAATTCTTGATCCGGAAAATACTGGCCTTCCCACATTTTATATATATGACTCCTATTCGGAAGAATTAAAAAAAATCAGGGATAGAAAAAGGGAGATAGAAAAAGAAATTAAATTAGAAAGAGATTTTATAAAGAAGAAGGTAAAAGAAGAATTAAGCCTCGACCTTAAACCTGATGCAACAGTAGTTTTATCTAAAGACGAAAAAGAGCTCATAGAAAAAGTCCAAAATAGTCCCTACTTAACATACAATTCTGAAACCTACATGACCATAAAGTTTTCCATTAAGCCTACTGAAAGGCTATCTAAATTGGAAGCTGAAAAATCAATATTAAAAGATAAAGAAGAAAAAGAGGAATTAAGAATAAGGGAAGAATTATCAAAGGAAATAGGAAAGAGAAATAAAGAGCTTTTTACAAATATGTCAAACATAGGAAGGCTTGACCTATTAATAGGAAAGGCCAAGTTGGCAGTAAAGGTAAATGGCATTAAACCTGAAATACTTAACAATCATGTTATAGATATAGAAGAAGGTATTCATCCTAAGGTAGCGGAAGTTTTAGAATCAAAGGGACTTAAATTTACTCCCATATCTATAAGTTTAAATCAAGGAGTAACATGTATCACAGGTGCCAATATGGGAGGAAAGACAGTTACATTAAAGCTAATAGGCCTGCTTTCAGCCATGGCTCAACATGGGCTCTTTGTCCCTGCCAAATCCATGAAATATGGATTAAATAGGTTTATTAAGGCATCTATAGGGGATATGCAGTCCACTTCTTCAGGCTTATCTACCTTTGGTGGAGAAATAAAAATAGTTCAAGAAGCCATATCACAGGCAGATAGCCAAGGGTTAATCCTAATAGATGAACTGGCACGCGGTACTAATCCCGAAGAAGGCTATGCCATATCGAAGGCAATTGTATCTTATTTAAGGGATAAGAACTCCATTACGGTACTTACTACCCATTATGATAACGTGGCAAACTTAGATAGAGTAGTACATCTTCAAGTAATAGGGCTGTCAAATGTGGATATGGATAAACTTGCTGAAGAATTAGACTTAGACCAAAAAATGGATATTATAAATAAATACATGGATTATAGACTTCGAGTAGTAGAGAAGGATACACCAGTCCCAAAAGATGCTATAAACATAGCAATGATAATGGGGCTAGATAAGGAAATTATAAAGTTGGCGGAAAAATACCTAACTGATTAGTGAAGAGTGAATAGTGAACAGTTAATAGTTAATTGGGAATAACTGTTGAATTAAGTTATTCACTGTTGGCTATTATAGTAAACTATTCACTATTAATAATCACTATTCACTATTAATTATTAACTATTCACTAAAAATGGGGAGGGATTACATATGGGCAAATTGAATCTCGATAAGAACTTAATTGACCGTTGTAGACAAGCAGCCAAAAATATCACAGATGAAGTCCAAAAGTTTATCGATGTCCATACCACTACTTCAACAGAAAGAGCTATAGTAAGATTGTTAAATATTGATGGAGTAGATGAAATTGGAAAACCACTGCCAAATGTTGTAGTTGATAATATAAAGGAAGGCGGAGGATTGGGAAGAGGTGCTGCATATTGGCTTGGCAATGCAATACTTAATACTGGCTTAACACCACAGGAAATAGCAGAAAGGATATCTGCAGGAGAAATAGATATAACAAGGCTTCCAGCAAAAGACGAAGGTGCAATTAGAGAAACCATCTATGAATTGGCAAAAAAGACTGTTGATAAAATAAAGGCAAATAGGGAAAAAAGGGAAGAATACATTAGAACCCTAGGGGAAGGCAGACAGCCATATATCTATGTAATAGTAGCTACTGGAAATATTTATGAAGATATTATCCAAGCACAAGCAGCAGCTCGTCAAGGTGCAGATGTTATAGCAGTTATTAGGACAACAGGTCAATCCCTATTGGACTATGTACCTTATGGTGCAACTACAGAAGGCTTTGGAGGAACATACGCAACTCAAGAAAACTTTAGGCTCATGAGAAAGGCCCTTGACGAAGTAAGTGAAGAAATAGGAAGGTATGTGAGACTAACTAACTACTGTTCAGGACTCTGCATGCCAGAAATTGCTGCCATGGGTGCTTTAGAAAGATTGGATATGATGTTAAACGATGCCCTTTATGGCATTCTATTTAGAGATATTAATATGCAAAGAACATTAATAGACCAATTCTTCTCAAGGGTAATTAATGGATTTGCAGGCATTATCATAAATACTGGAGAAGACAACTACTTGACAACAGATGATGCTGTAGAAGCAGCTCATACAGTTTTGGCATCACAATTCATCAATGAGCAATTTGCACTTAAGGCTGGAATACCACCAAAACAAATGGGACTTGGCCATGCCTTTGAAATGAATCCAGACCTTGAAAATGGATTCTTGCTTGAATTGGCACAAGCACAAATGGCAAGGGAGATTTTCCCAGAAGCGCCACTTAAATACATGCCTCCAACAAAATACATGACAGGAAACATCTTCAAGGGCCACATACAAGATGCTATGTTCAACATGGTATCCATTATGACACACCAAGGAATCCAATTACTTGGAATGCTAACAGAAGCAATACACACTCCACACTTACACGACAGGTACTTATCAATAGAAAATGCTAAGTATATATTCAATAACGCAAGGAATCTAGGAGATGAAATTGAGTTTAAAGAAGGCGGAATAATCCAAACAAGAGCTCAAGAAGTATTGAAGAAAGCTGCAGAATTATTGACAGAAATTGAAAAGGAAGGCTTGTTTGCAATATTAGAACAAGGCAAGTTTGCAGGAGTAAAAAGGTCTCGTACAGGTGGCAAAGGATTAGATGGAGTAGCTAAGAAGGATGCAGGATACTTCAATCCATTCATCGATTTGATGCTCGGAGGTGACAGATGATGACTCAAGTCCAAAAAGTAGACTTAACAAAAGTAAAGCCCTATGGAGATACAATGAACGACGGGATGGTACAGCTAAGCTTCACACTACCAGTACCAGATGGAGATGAAGCAGTTGAAGCAGCCAGGCAGTTGGTAAAGAAGATGGGTTTTGAAGAGCCATCTGTAGTGTACCACAAGGATTTAGGAATAGGCTATACTTATTTCATAGTATATGGCAAGACAATCTATACTGTAGATTATACAAAGATAGAAGTTCCTAAAGTTGATGTTAAGACAATGGAAAAGGAAGAAGTAGAACAATTCATTAGGGATAATATAAAGAGAAATGTAGTTGTTGTTGGTGCTTGTACTGGGACAGATGCCCATACAGTAGGTATAGACGCTATTATGAATATGAAAGGCTATGCTGGGCATTATGGACTAGAAAGGTACCATGGAATTGAAGCTTACAACTTAGGCTCCCAAGTACCCAATGAAGAATTGGTAGCAAAAGCCATTGAATTAAAAGCAGATGCAATATTAGTATCTCAAGTAGTAACACAAAAGAATGTCCACATACCTAACCTTACTCAATTAGTTGAACTCCTTGAAGCAGAAGGTATAAGGGATAAAGTTATCCTCTGCTGTGGAGGGCCAAGAATAACACATGAATTAGCTAAGGAACTTGGCTATGATGCAGGTTTTGGGCCAGGTACATTTGCAGAAGATGTGGCAAGCTTTATAGTTACTGAAATGGTAAAAAGAGGATTAGTTTAAATAACTAATAAATTTAAATATATAATAAGAGAAAACAGGTCTTAGGGTTAACTTAAAGACCTGTTTTTTTGTATATTAATTCAATTGCATAAACCTAATTTAAAACCAATAAAATTAAGTAGCAGTAATTTATAATCACTGTATACATGATGTTTCATTTAGAGTTTGTAGAAATTCTAACTAATAAATATACATATTTGATGAAAAGTGATATAATATTAATCACACTGACTAGGAGGGGAATAATATGTGTGGTATAGTTGGTTACATAGGAAAAAGAAATGCTCAGGAAGTTATTTTACAAGGATTGGAAAGGTTAGAATATAGAGGATACGATTCCTCAGGAATTGCAATAAATACTGAAAAAGGCATACAATACAAAAAATTCAAAGGAAGATTATCCGTATTGAAAAACTATTTGAAGGAAAATCCAATATCAGGGAATCTCGGAATAGGCCATACTAGATGGGCAACCCATGGGGAACCATCAGACATAAATGCCCATCCTCATTTAAATGAAACTGAAACCATTGCAGTGGTACACAATGGAATAATAGAAAACTATGTGTCTTTAAGAGAGGAGTTAATAAGTAAAGGATATAAGTTTAAATCCCAAACAGATACAGAGGTTGTAGCCCATTTAATTGACAGCTACTACGAAGGAGATTTACTTGAAGCAGTATTTAAGGCTGTAGACAGGCTTAAGGGAGCCTATGCTTTAGGAGTAATAGCAAAGGACAACCCTGACGAGCTTGTTGCTGTAAGAAATGAAAGCCCACTTGTTGTAGGATTGGGAGATGGCGAAAACTTTGTAGCCTCAGATATACCTGCATTATTGAAATATACTAGAAAAGTATATTTGCTTGAAAATGGCGAAATTGTTCATCTAACTAGGGACAATGTAAAGGTATATAGCCAGAACAGGGAAGAGGTAAAGAAAGAAGTATTTACAGTGGATTGGGATATTGAAGCTGCATCAAAAGGCGGATTTGACCACTTCATGCTAAAGGAAATCCATGAACAGCCACAGGCAATAAAGGAAACATTGCTTAGAAGGCTTGACGACAATGGCAGAATTAAACTTGACGATATCAAATTAACTAAGGAAGACTTAGATAGAATCAACAAAATCTATATAGTAGCTTGTGGAACTGCTTATCATGCTGGGCTAATTGGAAGGTTTCTAATAGAAAAGTTGGCAAAAATCCCAGTAGAAACAGATATAGCTTCTGAATTCAGATATAGGGACCCATTTATAGATGAAAACACATTATTTATTGCTGTCAGCCAGTCTGGAGAAACAGCAGATACTTTGGCAGCTATAAGGGAAGCAAAAAGCAGAGGTGCGAGAATCCTTTCCATTACCAATGTAGTTGGCTCCACTGTTGCCAGAGAATCTGACGATGTATTCTATACATGGGCTGGGCCAGAAATTGCAGTGGCTTCAACAAAAGCCTATACAACACAGCTAATTGCCTTCTACATGATAGCCCTTCACATGGCAAGTTTAAAAGGAACAATAACCGATGAATTCTATTTCAGCATGATTGAAAAGATAAAGGAATTGCCTAAGAAAGTAGAAGAGATACTAAAGAAATCAGAAGAAATAAAGGAAATTGCAGACAGCATAAAAGACAGTAAAAGTGCATTTTATATAGGAAGAGGACTTGACTATCAAACATCAATGGAAGGTGCATTAAAGCTAAAGGAAATCTCATATATCCATACAGAAGCCTTTGCAGCAGGGGAACTTAAACATGGAACCATAGCCCTCATTGAGCCCGGTACTCCTGTTATAGCAGTAATAAGTCAGGAAAAGCTTTATGAAAAGATGCTTTCGAATATTCAGGAAGTAAAAGCCCGTGGGGCATATACCATAGCAATAGCTAAAGAAGGCATCGATGAAAGCCTAAATCATGCAGATAAAACAATATATATTCCTAAAGTAGACGACATATTTGCTCCTGTACTAACAGTTGTACCAACTCAACTACTTGCATATTACACTGCTGTATTAAGAGGCAATGATGTTGATAAGCCAAGGAACTTAGCGAAATCGGTTACTGTGGAATAAT
>DATCJO010000003.1:0-2950 GCA_036562765.1 Tissierellaceae bacterium
ACGTTATCTGCAACACCCTAAAATAAGAGATATTAAAGATATAAAAATGGGGGATTTTAGATGGGAAATATTTTTGTACCATCGGTTTCGCCTAAAGATTGGCGGAAATTGTTAGCAGATCCACGTAAGCATTGGAAAAAGGGTTATTCTGCGAGGGCCTTGGCATATTGTTGGCAGGAAGCAAATGGATTTCCGAGTTCTGTTATCAGAGCATTTAAAAATTCAGGGCTTGATATATTTAGCGATTTAGTACCATTGTTTGTATTTCCTGAATGGAAAGTAAAGTTGCCCGGCGGGAAAGCCGCCTCCCAAAATGATATCTATGTCATTGGAAAATCTAAAGATAAGCTTATGACAATCATGGTGGAAGGTAAGGTAAATGAACCCTTTGATAAAACCATTTCTGAATGGTTGCATGACAGCAGTTCCGGGAAAAAGGAAAGGTTAGAGTTTTTACTTAGCTTACTATGTATTAATAACGCTAATATAGATCGTATACGATATCAACTGTTGCATAGGGCGGCTTCTGCAGTTATTGAAGCGGATAGGATCAATGCCAGTAATGCAACACTACTGATACATTCTTTTAGCGAGAAATATGAGTGGTATGATGATTTTGCAAGTTTTGTCGATTTGTTTGGATTAGTAGCTGCAAAGGATTCAGTTGTCGGTCCGGCTAGAATTGGGGCAATTGATTTGTATTTTGGATGGGTGAAGGGCGAAAAAGAATATTTGAATAAGTAATGAAAGATGGGTGCAGCAGATAACACGGCATTGCCGCTTTGGGCCGCCGAAAGCCAATTCATGATGTTGGACAAGCAAGTTAGGTCATGGAGTGGACGCGGCCACATCGATTCGCCAAGCGCGTCGCGCTAGGGCTCATCGACGTCGGCAATGCCAAACGTTATGTGACATGTTCCTAATGAGTGCCTATTAAATAAGAGGAGTAATGTAGACTTAATAATTAAAGGTTTTTCCAGAATTCATCCTCGGAGATCTTTAGTTGTTTTTTTAAAATAAGCTTCCATAAATTAGAGGGAATTTCCTTATGAACTGCATGACTAACTTTAGTCTGCAATAGAGTACCGTCAGCTAAAACTTTTTCATAGTACCAATGGTCGGTATTACGAATCATTACCCATCCATTATTTTCACAGTATTTTTTTAGGTCTCTAAATTTAGGTGGCATTATTATAACTCCAATAAACTACGGATTTCTTTATCATTGTCGCAGAGTAAAACCCGTAAAACATATGGGAAATGAGAACGTCTGTTAGGAGCATGCAGAAATAATTGTGAACGTTGGATATAATCTTGAGCATAGAATTTTAAGTCGCCAATTAAAGATTCTACGGCTTCTTCTAATGTGTTTCCATTTACGTATAATTCGAGCTGATCGAGGGCTAAAGTAACCGAATTATCGTTTTCTGTGATAACTTCAGGTTTTAAAGAAAAATGTGATAAAAGCATTTTCTGCAGATCAACACGCAATACAAGGACTTGCTCAGATTTTTTCCTATTAATTATTGTTGGTTTAAAAGTATTAAAGACTTGATCATATAGTGATGAAAAGCTTTTTCTAGCTTCCGTAAGATTAAGTTCAGATAACATAGTCAACCTCCTCTCTCACCTCCATAGTACCATAATATGCACAAACTGTACAGATAGTACATATATATATTGTCCAAAAATAAAATTTATAGTTTAGGGAAATATTGGGAAGGGGAGAAAGAGAGGAACACGTCACATAACACCACGATTACCGCTAGCGAGGCGCGGTTAGCGGATCATGATGAAAAAACGGAGAAGTCAAATCACGAAGTTTACGCGCCCACAGCCATGGACCTAAGCGCGGTCGCGCCCGGCTTGTCCGGGCCTAAGTGTCGTCGCACTAAGGCCCGGTATGCGCCTTAAGGTCCATAGCCGTCGGTAATCGGCAAACGTTATCCGTCATCTCCTGAGAGTAGAGTGCTGAGAAAGTGCTTCAAGTTATTATACTGAGAATATGGGAGAAATTACAGTGGAAAATAATCAAAAGGTAATAATACGTTATGAACCTGTTTTATTATACCTATATTTATTTGGGATACTTACAGTTCTAATGTTTTTTGGCATATTTGAAGGCGAATCTGTTGAAAGTTTTTTGGTTGTTTTGCTTTTAGAATCTTTTTTACTTATTGCACACATTGTTTTGCGAGATAGAATAACTGCAGAAATAAATAAAGAAGGGATTAATATTATTGGGGAGAGAATTATAAAATGGGAAGAAATAGAAAAATGGAGCTATGAGCCCACAAATAGGATAAAGAGTAACAAGTTAAAAATAGAACTCAGGAATGGTGAAAGCTATGAGATAAGAGGGTTTAGGTATTTAAAGGTTACAAGGGCGTTAAAACAATATATTCCCGAAAAACAAAGTAGATTTTCTTTAATATGGGACTATTTTGTTAGAGGTCTTTTCATAATTTCCATAATATTAATATTCACAATAAAATATTGGTCATAGATGAAGAGGGAGACGACGGATAACAGCAGGGTTCCCGGCTCCATTCCCTTCGGTCACTCCGGCCCATATTGCCGGGCCTAAGCCAGGTCTGGCCGGCACCGCCTTCACCAAGTGCAAGCACTAAGGTTCAGCCGGTGCCTCTAAGGCCCGGCAACATCGGGAACCCGGAAACGTTATACGCCATGCAAATAATAGACAAAGCTTCTTTTTGATAAGGAGTAATAAGTCTATGAGAGATAATTTAATGATATTTGCCGATGAAAGTGGTACAGATAATAATCATAAATGTTACTCTATTGGAGCAATTAAACTTAGTATTAGTCAGTATAAGAATTTTACAAGGATGTTTTCTGAAGAAAAGCAAAAGCATAAGGTGGTAGGGGAATTAAAATGGAATAAGATAGGGAATTCTTATGGAACTAATTCATTCTGCAAAAAGTTGTT
>DATCJO010000028.1:0-10391 GCA_036562765.1 Tissierellaceae bacterium
CGAAGTGGAATGTAACAAAAAGTTACTGGAGTTTTTATCACAAACCGAAATTATGATGCATTATTTCAACCATTACGGTTACTACATGGGGACCTTTTATCCACGGATGCATTATAATTCCGGTTTTGTCATTTTAAAACAAGCCGAATATTACCTGGATCAAGAGAAACGTTTAAAGCTGGCGAGAAATTTTGTCCGGGGCGCACTTCTCAATATCCTGCAGGTCTTAAAGTATTATCATAAACGTGGTGTTTCCTTAAGTGAAACCATTGAACAAATCGAAAGCGCAGAAACGCTAATTCAGACGGTTCCCGGTATCTCCGAATTGATGGCCCTGGAGGGAAATATCCGGGAAACCTATTACCAAGCTTTTGATGTCATCTTGGATAACCCTGATTTTACCTTTGAAAAAAGAAGCCGCCGGCCACCACAGAACAATCTGAACACCCTGATCAGTTTTGGAAATTCCCTTTTATATACGGTTGTTTTGTCCGAGATTTACAAAACCCATATGGATCCAAGGATCGGCTTTCTGCACGCCACGAATTTCCGGCGTTTCTCTTTAAACCTGGATGTGGCGGAGATTTTTAAGCCTATTATCATCGATCGGCTGATTTTCACCATGATCGGAACCGGAATGGTGACGGGGAAAGATTTTGAGAAGGAAAGCGGCGGGGTTGTATTAAAGGAGAACGCAAGGAAGCGGTTTGTTGAGGAACTAGATAAGCGGCTGCGGACAACGATTAAACACCGTTCGGTCGGGCACGAGGTCTCCTATCGTAGGTTAATCCGGATGGAGATCTATAAAATCGAAAAACACATTATGGGTGAGCAAGAATACAAACCTTTTGTCAGCCAGTGGTAGTTAGGCAGGGAATGGCATGTTTATCATCCTGGTTTATGATGTAGCCGAAAAACGGGTGGCCAAGGTGCTCAAGAAATGCCGCCAGTACCTTTATTGGGTGCAAAATTCGGTGTTTGAAGGAGAGATAACTCCGGCGAAGCTTAAGATGCTCAAGGAGGAGTTAAAACGGATAATCGATAAGACCGAGGATTCGATCATTATCTATAATTTGCGGACCACGAAATATGCCTCCCGGGAAGTGATCGGTTTGGAGAAGGGAGGGGAGGAGAATATCCTCTAAAAGTTGTTGGTAGACTTGTAGGAATTATTATAGCTGATATCTTATGATTATTTTTTAAAATGGATAATCATGATTAACAAAAGATAGATTAGAAAAATTCGAATGATATTGACAGTATACGAAATATTTGTTATCATTAAATAGGATCCTTTATCATAAATAATTTCCTATGAGGTGTTGAAATTGATAGAGGATTCTAATTTTTCATTTCTATTCTGCCCTATAAGGAATATAAGGAAGAAATCGAAGGGGGTGGTGATGATTTATATGTGGATTAGAGCATCCCCAAAAAAACAAATGGCTGTGTTATTAAGAACACAGCCATCCGGAAAATAGGTTTTAAGGGGCAGGAAATGGATCTAGCGGCAACTAGATCACCCCTCTCTTAAAATTTACTATAAAAAAATAAGATTTCCTGCCCAAAATAAAAATTTGGGGAGGAACGTTATGAAAACCATACCAATATATAAATTTTTCGCTACGGCTTTTAATTATGTAACAGGAGACCAAAGGAGAAGCCAACAATTTGGCTTTGCTGTCAATATGACATATAGCTTATTACTTAAAACATTTTCCGAAAGATGTATTCCGGAAATTAATAATGGGAAAACACATCCTCTTGTAGAAAAGTTTATAAAAAATGCTGTCACAATAGCATACAAAGAATATGAATGTCCTTTTGATAGATTAGTACCTCATAAAAATAATATTATTATCAATAATGGATTTAGAATAAGTTTTAAATGTATTTTAGATCAGACTGGTAAAAAAATCATTATGCTAAATTTTGGCAGGGAAGGTAACTTAAATCAAGAAACAGGGGCGTTAATTGGGTTAATTAATGAATTTCAGTTATCCAATCCAATGCCGGTTGGTGATTTTAAACAAATATGTTATTGGTGTTTGAATAGCGGAAAAGAAGTATGCATTAGTTTGGACGAGGTTGTTCCTCTTCCACGGAATAAAATATTAGAAGTGCTCGAAACAATTGCTAACTCTAACATACTATAACTTGTTTTTGCTATTGGAGAGAGCTAGTTCTTATGAACAAGCTCTCTCCTAAATGAGTTAGATTGATTAGGGGTATGAAAATGCGAATACTAATCAAACTTTCTAGTCCCAATAATAATCCAGTGAATTTACCAATTAGCTATAACCATTTAATCCAGTCGTTAATTTATGCTACTTTAGATAATACCCTTGCTGAATTTTTGCATAATACCGGTTATGAAGTTGATGGTCGGCGCTTTAAGCTCTTTACATTTTCCAGATTAATTGGAAATTATCGCTTTAATCATTCTATGGCAGAAATTACTTATATACCACCAATTAACTTGGTTGTTTCTTCTCCTGTTGAAGAGTTTTGCCAATCTCTATTAAACGGTTTATTAACCCAAAATTGTATAAGAATTGGTTCTTCTGTTTTTGCTTTGGAAGAGGTAAAAGTGGACAGACCATTAGTTATAGAAGAATGGGAAAATGCGAATAAAGAAACGGAAATTCGTGTAAAAACTCTCTCTCCGATAGTAGTTTATAGTACTTTTCTTCGTCCGGAGGGAAGTAAATATACTTGCTATTTTGAACCAGGTGAAAGTGATTTCTCCCGTTTGATCAATGAAAACCTTTCTAAAAAATATAAAGCCATCTATGGTAATTCACCTGCCGAAGGGGAGGTCAAGATTAAACCTTTACATCAGCCAAAACTTCAGATTATTAGATATAAAAACTTTATAATTAAGGGATATTCTGCGCTTTTATCAATGAGTGGGCCGGCTTCACTTCTCCAAGTGGCAATTGATGCTGGGTTAGGAGCAAAAAACAGTATGGGTTTTGGATTGCTTGAAGTTATAGATAAAAAGGATGAGTTTGAGTGATTCTTAAAGGCTATAAAAACCAAATTAGATAAAGGAATATTTGGCATTTTATAGAAAAAAGATAAAAACAGATATCTAAATAAAAAATTGGAATAATACGTTTAAGGAAGATAAATCTTAAATATCGAGAAGTAATTTAATACGTGTTAAAGTATGATTAAATTTTAAAAAGGAGGTGGAAATATGAATTTACCGCAGTTAACCGCATATATAGGCGAGAACGCTAATGGAAGTAAAGGTAACGAGTTCAGTTCTTTAATAAAAAATTTAAAAGTCACTTTAAAAAAAGATGATGTGCCTTATACAGTATTTATGGTGTTTGATTTGCAAAACGAAGAAATTAATTTCAAAGTGAAAGATGAATTTAAAGAAGAACACTTAGAAGAGTATTACTATTTTGGTAATAATTCTGCTGCTGCGGCTCAGTACTATTTAGTTCGTGAAGCTAATTCCCTCAAATATTTATTGGGGAAAGTATGGGCAGATTTTTACCAAACTTTATCTAGGTATAATTTACAAGACGGTGAATTAGGGCAATTATTAAAGATACTGGAAAAACAAGGTTATCTTTTTCTTGACAAAAAAGATGGATGGGGAATAAATCCAGATAAATTAGTGATCAAAAAAGAACAGCCTCAACTAGAGATCGGACCACTTTCTGAAAAAGACGTAAAGATCATAACGCCGGAAAGAGATGAAAAAAATCTTAATTTTGAGTCCTTTATCAGGTTGTTTATTAAAGATGAAAATAAAAAGAACCGGTTCGTTTTGATAGTTCCTGTATTAAAAAAGGAGAATGGGGAACTAGTTGTTTTATCTACACATAACGATTATTTACAGTTGGTAAAGATGGATAATAAAATTGGCACAAATTCTTCTGAAGAAATATCTGGAAATAAAGAAAAAGTTTGCTACCTTTGTGGCCAAGTACGAACAGATGTATCCAGTGAGTATTCTACAAAATTTAGCAGATCAGGGATAAATAAAGTGTTTACAACTACCACGATTAACACTTCTCCGTATCTTTACAATTATGACTATGATTATGTGTATGCTACTTGTCAGGAATGTTATCTGAAGTTACGGGCGGGAGAAAAGGTAATTTCCGAACGTTTTACAGGAAAGATCGCTGGGGAAAATGTGTTTATCATTCCGGAGGGTTTATTAGGAGATTTTGATTATAATCATCTCTATCAACTAAAAAAAGAAATAGACCTCGCTTTCCAAATTTCAAAGGCTGGTGACTGGTTACGACAGCTTGAGTCTGAAGTAGCATGTCTTAACCTAGATCAATATGCCTTGAACTTTATATTTTATCGTACTGACGGTAACTCAATAACTATTTTGGAAACAATTGAAGATGTTCCTGTACTCCGCTTTTACAAAATACTAGAAAGACTTGATGCAGAAGCTTTTAAGCTACAGGCCCATTTGCGGAGTATGTCTATAGGCCATATCTACCGAATTATACCTGTACGTGTCAATAAAAACAGCGAACAAATAAATATTGGAGAAGTATTGTCTTTGTATAAAGCTCTGTTGAACGGAGAGATAGTTAAAACTGAGATTTTGTTTAATTATGCTACGGAAGCTTTGGATAAAGGTTTACGGCAGTTAAGTAAAGAAAAAATAGACAATTATACTAATTTGAATCTACATTTTTACCAAAATAACTGTGAGGATTTCTATATTAAACGATTAATCATGAGGTATTTAGTTCTGCTCCATACTTGTCAAGAATTTGATATTTTAGATAAAAGCATTTTTAGGGAGGGAGAAGAGGTGAGTGGAGTTATCGAAACTTCTTCAGAAAAGATAAATCTCTCAATAAAAAAAATGGAAGAATTTATAGCAAAGCAAGGTTTTAGTAAAGAAGCTAAGGCCCTTTTCTATGTAGGTGTATTACTTCAAAGAGTTGCTTTAGTACAGTGGCTGAAAGAACATAAAAGAAAACCGATCCTAAAAAAAGTAAATTTTCAAGGAATGAATCATAAAGATATTTGTCAATTATATCATGATTTGTTGGAAAAGTTGCGGCAGTATAATCGTTGGACTTTGTTTACTGAAGCTGTGATGAATAAAATTCATGAGTATTTTTCGGGAGGTTTAGAGCAAAAATGGCTTTTAAGTGAACAAGCTAATGTCTTTTATATCATGGCAGGTTATGCCTATATGGTAGGGACGAAGGCACCTGACATGACTCCGGAAGAAGAAAAAGCCCAGGAAGATATTATTCCTGAGGGAGATTAATCAGAATCGAGGTGGATAAAATGTCTGTTATTGACCGGAATAGTGAGTTTTTGTTTGGTTTCCAGGCGACAATGACTAACCCTAATGGCGATCCGGATCAAGAAAATAAACCTCGGATGGACTATGAAACTTCTACTCTATTAGTAAGCGATTCCAGAAGAAAACGGGACTGCCGGGATTTTTTGAAAAACAAAGGTTATCAGATCTTTGTTGATACGTTAGCTGATGCAAAAGTTCCAATGGATCAGATGTTTGAGTATATTAGGGATAGTTGGCTTGTTGATAAGGATAAAATGGAGCGGCTTTTTGCCGAAAATCCAAGTTTAAAACAAGCTTGGGAAGAGTTTTTCGGAAAAGATGAAAACTATAAAGAAGCTTATCAGAAAAAACTTAAAGAATTAAAGGATAGTAAGAAAAAAGCCAAAGAGTTGTCCCCGTTTAATAATGCTTTTTTGACTGAAATTATCCGGCGTTCTTTAATTGATATACGGTTATTTGGGAGCGCAATGGCTGTGGAAGGTGTGACACGAACCTATACTGGTCCAGTCCAGATTTCTTGGGGATACTCTTTACACCCAGTTGAACTGGTCAAATCCAATACAATAACCACTATTATGAACGAGGACAGTTCAACCTTTGGTAAAAAATACAAGGTTTATTATGCCTTAGTGGCCCATTATGGTACGATAAACAAATATAGTGCTAGATTAACTTCCATGACAGAAGAAGACCGGAATCTTTTCCGCCGGGCCTTGGTCCAAGGCATGATGGCAAATCAGACCGACAGTAAGCAAGGACAAGAGCCGCTGTTCTACATTGAGGTAATATACAAACCGGAATATGATGTCTATTTGGGCGATTTACGACGGTTTATCGACGTAAAACAGAATAATGAGGATGGCACTCGTAAAGAAGGTGTTATTAGAAGTTTAAACGATTTGATTGTTGATTTTAACGATTTAAATCAAGTTATAACTGAACTAAAGAATGAAGGATATATTGAAAAAGTTATTGGCTGGGGCCACCCAATTACACAAAAAGGTCATTTCCTTAATATGCCAGCTTTCGAACCGGTTGATCTTTGGGAGCCGATTTAAAGGAGAGAACAAAAGTGAAGGTTTTTACATTCCATTTGCGGGGAAAGATGGCCCATTTCCGGAAGTATTATTCCAATTCATCGGCTCTTTCGTATTTTATTCCTCCACGGACAACAGTAGCCGGTATATTGGCTGGTTTATTAGGCAAAGAACGAGACTCCTATTACGATGAATTTTCTTTAGATAAATGCCGAATTGCTTTAATGACCCGAACCCCGATCAAAAAATGCATGCAAAAGTTAAATTTGTTAATGATAAAAAGTGAAAGAGATTTTAACGGTTCTGCAGAATTTCATAGTCAAACGGCGACGGAATTAATCATTCCTCAAAACTTACAAAAAGGATATATTGATTACCAAATCTGGATTAGCCATGAAGACAGTAACATTATGACTCAATTGACGAATTTAATAAGAAAAGATTTTATAGGGTATTTCAGCAAAGGAATTAGTGTAGCGTTAGGTACAGCCTATAATCTTGGTTGGTTAGAAAATGGTCAGATATTAGAAGGAGAAGAAATTAAAGGAATAAATTCGCTTGAAATTGATTCTGTTATTCCGCAGAAAAAGTGCAAAGAAATACTCCTAGACGGGGTGAGTGAAGGACAATACCGTTTGATCAAAGAAGAAGTACCATTAGAATTTAACCAAGGGCGTATGATAACTGCCCGCGGCTTAGGTGATATGATAATAAATCTAACTGGTCGACCAGTTAAAGCAAGAGTGGATTCTTGTGTCTGTTTAGAGGATGGGAAAAATATCGTCTGGATGGAGTAAATGTTTTACCGTAGCATAATGCTACGGTAATTTTCTACATTTTAAACAAATAAAAGAGTAAAGCTGAAGCGAGCAAAGGATACAAAAAAGTTATTTTGAAGGAAATTTTGAGGTGATGCCCGTGGAATACTATGCTCATTATGAGAAAGAAAAAGAAACTAAACAATTATTACGCAACCATTTGGCGGCTGTGGCCCAGGCTACTTCAGAAAGAATTCCACCGGTCATAAGATTTAAATATCTGAACAATCAACAAATCAAAGATATTTGTTATTGGTTAGGATATTTACATGATTTCGGTAAATATACTGATTATTTTCAACATTACCTGCAAGAGGGGAAAGAATCACCATATAAAAACCATGCCCATATTTCAGCCTGTCTAATATATAATTTTTTGAAACATAAAGTTTTTCAAACAAACACTGATCCAAATACTCAAATTATCCTGTTTTTTTCGTATTTGGTTGTTAGATTACACCATGGCGGTCTTCGGATGGACGATTTGTTTCCATTTACAAATGAGAGAAGAATGTGGCATGAAGTAGAACACCTGGAAGAACACTTGAGGAAAAAGCTGACGGAAATAGTAATAGATATAGGTTTAGACGGCATTTTTTCTTTGGAAGAATTTGCTAATTACTTACAGGTTGATTCTTTACGCCGGAATAAAAAATTCCAATATAAACCAGAACAATTTCGAAATGGTCGGGTACAAGATACGCAATGGTATTTTTTCCTTATTTATCTTTTTTCTCTCTTGATTGACTTGGATAAGTTAGATGCGGCCGATTTAAAACCTAAGGAAATAAAGAGTGTCTCGCCGGAAAGAGTAATCGTTTATCTTCAAAATAAGGAAAGGGGAAAGAAAAAAAAGAAAGATGTCTATGTAAAAAAAGTGAAGACAAAATTATTTCTTGACCAGAGGGAAAATGCACGCAAGTCAATAATGGCAGTGATTAATGCACTTACTGACGATGATATCAGAAATGCTCGGTTCTTTTTGCTTACCGCTCCTACCGGTATCGGTAAGACCTTATCTTCTTTACAATGTGCTTTACGGTTACAGGAAAGAATAAAACAGATTGAGGGTTATACTCCACGTATTATTACTGCAATACCGTTTATCAATGTTATTGAACAACACCGTAAAGATTATGAGCAAGTCTTTGGGGAAGATGTGAATTTAATAGTTCACCATCGTTTGGCAGATTTTACAAAAGGAAGTAATGAGCAAGAAGAAATACCTGTAGATAAAGCTTTATTAGGTGTAGAATCTTGGGAAGGGGATGTTATTTTAACTACTTTTGTTCAATTGTTTCAGTCACTTTTTACCGGTAATAACAGGTTATTAAAAAAGGTTAATAAATTGGCGGGCGGTATAGTTATTCTTGATGAAGCTCAAGCTATTCCCGAAGATTATATGCCGTTTATAGGTGCTGCTATACAAAAAATAGCCGAACATTATGGAACCCGTTTTATTCTTATGACAGCTACGCAACCTAAATTGTTGGAGTTTGGGAATTTACTTAATCCGGAAGGTAAAAAATATAAACCTATTACTCTTTTGCCGGATTATAAAGAATATTTTCAAAGACTAAAACGGACTAAGCTTGTTCCCCTTCTAGATAGGAAGCGAGATAATGAAAGTTTTATCGAACTACTTTATGAAAAATGGGACAAAAAATCATCTGTGTTGATTGTTGTTAATACTATTAAGCGAAGTATTGACCTATTTAATGAGATTAAGAAAGCATTAAAAGAAGAAAAAATCAGGGCTAAGATTTATTATTTATCCACTAATATAATTCCGAAAAAAAGAAGACAAGTAATTGATATAGTGGGAAAAAGGTTAGATAAATTGAAAGACAATCCTACTGGTCAAAAACCGGTGATCTTAGTTTCGACACAAACTATCGAGGCAGGAGTGGATCTTGATTTCGATATGGCTTTTCGTGATTTGGCTCCCCTTGATTCAATTATCCAAACTGCGGGAAGGGTTAACCGGAAGGGGGAGAAAGGAGAATATTTACCAGTATATATCATTCAATTTGGTTCTGATAGCCATTATGTTTACTCTCTTATGCGGCGGGAAGATACTATCAAGTTTTTAACTGGATACAAAGAAATCTTAGAACCAGATTATGGGAGATTAACTGAAGAATATTATGAGCAGATTTTAGAAAGAGGAGTTAAGGATATAAGTAGAAAACTTTGGGAAGAAGGCATTTTAAAGCTTGATTTCAGTGTCTTACAGGAATTTCACCTAATAGAAGATTTGGGTGATGCATGTGATGTCTTCATTGAAGATGGTAGTAAAATGGCTTCGACTTTAGCTGATGTATATCAAGATTTATTACAAAATAAGAAATGTATTGAACGCGAAAAATTAGAAACCATTGATCCAAAATTGACATATCTGGCGGCAAAACCTTTAACTGAATATGAACGAAAAGCATTGTTAAAACTGATTTCGGCTAAAATGAATGATTATATTGTGCAGGTGAGAGTTAATAAGCTTTACACAAATAAGCCACCTTCTTTTGGAAACCGCTGTAATGCACCTGCGCCAGATGATGTATTCTCGCATTTATATTGGGTACCATCTATCCAAAGGAAAGACTTTTATGATAGTCAAACCGGGTTTATTAGTAAATCAGGGGAAGGATATATCTATTAATAGTTATTAAGATCAAAGAAGAAAAGATCTTTTCAAATGTTGTAGACCCCCAGTAGTGTAAAAACCAAGGAGGGCGATAACATTCCCAAATTATGGTGATATCAGTTTGCCAGGCTTTTTCAAAATACATTTCGATTGTGTCTAGTCCAGTTCGCAATTTCTCATCAGGACCCCATCATGCTAAGCCTCTTTCTTCCTGGTAGAATTTGTCGAAGGATTCCTTCCTCAAAAATAACATCTAGACGTTTCCAAATCCTCAGCGTACTCCATGAGATAACACGCAAAAAAATACCCCTATCCCTTCCCCGGGGATAGGGGTTCCTCCTGTTCGTCTACGGGTTATTCTACGATCTCCACCCGGACGTTTCTGATGTAGATATCGGCGGTTGACCCTTTGTGGCCCATGTTGAACTCCAGTCTTCCGTTGTTGTCGTCCTTTTCGGTCATGGTAAATTCGTAGGTGTAGGTCTGCCAGGCGGTCGTCATGGTCAGCAGGGTGTCTTTGAAGTATCTTATCCAGTTTCGGTCGGGGGCTGAAACGCACACGATCATGTCGCGCGGTGCGGAGG
>DATCJO010000039.1:0-5006 GCA_036562765.1 Tissierellaceae bacterium
CATCTTCATTAAACTGTATAATGTTACTCATAGGGGGACCTCCTTTGGTTTGGTAAGTTTTGGCTTATTTACTTTACCACTTGAGGTCTCCCTTTTCAATTTCCTATTTCTAATTGTGCGAAAAATATTATACGTTATCTAGATTTGTACGATTATCAAGCTGAGGACTCTTTTAATCTCCGGATATGTTTGGGCGGAAAAGTATTGTAAAAGTTCAGCAATTACCAGATAAAAGTGATGCTTGTGCTAAGGAACAGAAAAAGTAATTAGGAAAGTCCAGGGAAATCATTGCAGAAGTTGATAAAGGAAACAGTATTAAAAAAGTATTTAGCAATTAAGTATTGTATTTTAGTGAGTCGAGAAAGGGGCCACGGAGACGGTGGTTATTGGAAGAGAGTGAGCTTAACGACATGCGAATGAACTAGGCAATGTTGAACCGACAATTGTTACTGGATATGGCTTATTGGTCGTGGTTATACAACTTGGCTAATTAGGTGTCATCGAATAAAACAGTTAATTGTAAATGATATAGTAATAGTGTATAATATTATAAATTATGATTTTATAAAAGGTGGCGATAATTTGTCGGTTGCTTTTGGGAAAAAAGAATATGAAATTGACGCTCCACAGATTATCGCTTATGGTGTATCCCATACTGATGAAGAAATGATTGATGCATTAACTAACGAGGTCTATGAAAAAGTATATGATGTTTCTGGTATTACTGATTTAGTTGACTCGGTTTTAATAAATTTAACTGATACAGGTTTCGATAATAGCTTATTGATGCAAATCTTTACAAGTATGAATGACGATTGTATTGAGGATTGGGTAATTGGAGAAGCTTATGCTCAAGCATATTTAGAAGATAATTTTTCCTCTATTTTGCCTTGGAATCTAAGACGAGACATAAAGAAACCAGGTTCAAGTTTGCCTGGGGCTGATATTGTGGGCTTTCATTTGCAAGACGAGACAGTATATTTTCTATTTGGCGAAATTAAAACTTCTTCTGATCGAAATTATCCACCAAGTTTAATGTATGGTCCAACGGGACTAACAAAACAATTAGAAGATCTTTGTACAGAACAAAACACTATACTTTCTTTGATATCATATTTAGGATTTCGCTTAAAAGGTACTCAACACTGGTCATTATATCAGAATGCTTTTAGAAACTACTGTATAAATAATTTTAATGTACATATAATAGGAGTATTGGTAAGAGATGTTGTACCTAACAAAAAAGATTTATCTGCAAAAGTTAATTCTTTAAGTTCGTATTGTATAAATGGAAGACAAATAAATCTCCTAGCAATATATTTACCACAAGGAGCTATCCCTAAATTTGTGGCAATAGTAAAATCCGAACATGAAAGGAGGCTATCTGCCAAATGTTGAAATACGATGATTTAGATCGGCTTGAACAGCATTGGGCGGTTGCTGCTATTCCTAAGGATGTTCGGGAAAGTTGTTTTCGTGAAATCGAAAAAATTATTGTCCAAAAATCTGTTGGAAATCAAATTGAATTCAATTTTTCTATTTCTAATCAATTGGAGGATGAAATTCGTAAAATAGCTGCAGCTTATGAGCTAGCAGCAATTGAGAATATTGGTAGTATGATAAATCAAACAAATACAACGCTAGATCGAGGCGTATTTATTGCCGCATCGTGGAAAGCTTATGAACTTTATCGGTCGATGGAAATCCCGGATGATTATCAGCAAAAGATATTTTTTGTGTTACATATTTCCGCAATAGCTTATTGTGGTGAACGATGGAATGATTTGAGACGCTGGTATGCAGAGAATAATAATAAAATTAAGAAGAACAAATATATTCCCCAAGATCATGAATGGGATATGCATATGCTTACAACTTTGTATGAATGCTGGGTGTCATTGTTTACAAAGGACGAATGGGCTAAGCTCAATGAGATTCAATCTCAGATTGTTGAATTAAGACAAAAGCAATCACAATTTGAAAAAGTATTTCTTGAGTCACAAGGAAATCTGAAAAAGCCTGCTGCTTTTAGGCTTTTATCAATTTACCATTGGGCTAAATGCACTGAATTACTTGCTTTATATATTACCCAAGGTGAGCCCGCAAATATTACGACCCAATTAGACAAGCATTTTGAGGCTGCTATTGAAGGTGCGACTTTAAGCGGTGATCCGGAATTAGAAGTAATTTTATATTGGTTATATTGTGCTTCAAGACAGATGATTGAAAGTTCTATATGGTGGATTGCTCGGACAATTAATTCGAAAACTACTGATTTTGTAAAACACGTTACGAAAGCTCGTGCACTATTTGAAATGTTGCCACCGCAAAAAGCTGCCATCCGAGAACAAGGTTTACTAGACCAAGCATCAACTGCTATAGTAGTTGAAATGCCTACATCGGGTGGCAAGACCTTATTAGCCGAATTTAAAATACTTCAAGCACTTAATCAGTTTGCTGCTGATAAGGGGTGGGTTGCATATGTTGCTCCTACTAGAGCTCTTGTTTCTCAGATTACGCGTAGATTAAGAAAAGACTTTGGTCCCAAAATTAAAGTTGAACAATTATCAGCAGCAGTTGACATAGATACATTTGAAGAGATGATGCTGTCTGATAAAGAACGTTCATTTGATGTTTTAGTAGCCACACCAGAAAAACTAAATCTTGTCATTCGAAATAAAAGGGTACCTAGACCTTTAGCTTTGGTTGTTATGGATGAAGCCCATAATATAGAGGATGATGAAAGAGGTTTAAGAATAGAGTTACTATTGGCAACAGTAAAATCCGACTGTCCAACAGCTAACTTTTTATTACTTATGCCCTATGTTGAAAATGCCCATACTTTATCAAAATGGTTGTCTTCTGATATTAGTTCAGGAAAAGCCATTAGTATAGGAAGTACACCTTGGCAACCCAATGAACGAATTGTTGGATTATATAGAAAATCGGTCATTAATGATGATATTAGAGGAAACTGGCAGATTAAATTCAAAACATTAGCGACCACTCCTAAGACAATAAACTTTGATGGGGAATATTCGATCACGGGTACAAAACATTTTGGGGTACCACAATCAAGTGTTAATAAAACTATCTTAACAGCAGCAATGGCAAAAACAATGTCAGAAAGAGGGACTAGTTTAGCGATTGGAAGAACGATTAACGATTCTTGGAATATGGCTAGAAGAATTAGTAATGAGTTGGACATTCTTAATCCAATTCCTGAACAAATATTGCTTGTACAGCAGTATTTAAAATCAGAAATAAGTCCAGATTTTGAATTAGTTGATATGCTTTCAAAGGGTGTCGGGGTTCATAATGCTGGACTTTCGGATGAAGCAAGACAATTAATGGAATGGCTTGCTGAAGAAGGGGTATTGAGAGTATTGTGTGCAACTACGACTGTGGCACAAGGAATTAATTTTCCAGTTTCTTCTGTTTTTATGCAAAGTATATATCTTTCTGATGATAGCTATGGTAGACAAATGAAGCCGAGAGAATTTTGGAATTTAGCTGGGAGAGCTGGAAGAATTGGTCATAGTAGCGTAGGTGTTATAGGGATCGCATGCGAGGATGATGAAGATGAGGCTATAATAACTTCTTTTGTGAGAGAAAAAACTGGAGAACTTATTTCCAGATTAGTATCGATGATTAACGATTTATATGAAACAGGTAAATTGTTTAATTTAAACGTTATATATAACGAAGAATGGACAGACTTTAGATGTTATATTGCACATATGTGTAATGAAAAAGAGTCTCTTGATGAAATAATATCTGATATGGAACAATTACTGCGTAATACATATGGGTATAATGTGTTAAAATCAACGAGAGATGGAAAAAAAGCCAAGGTTCTACTTGATATAGCTAAAGCCTATGCCACAAAACTAAAAGGATATCCCAAGTATATAATATCAATGGCAGATCAAACCGGTTTTTCGCCCGAAGGTATAAATGCTGCCTTAAGAGAGGTAAGAGATCTTAGACAAGCAATAACTGTTGATAATCTGGAATCACAAAGTATTTTTGGAGATGGAAGTGAATTAGCAAATTTATATGGGATAATGTTAAGACTTCCTCAACTTAGGCAATTAGCTGAAATTGCAGGATCTGGAATGGATAGAAAGAGGATTGCTGCTATTACGACAGATTGGGTTTCAGGAAAAACAATTAAAGAAATAGCGATGAGCTATTTTACTGGAAACAGTGATACTGATAAAATAACAAACGCATGTAGAGCAATCTATAAACAAATAGCTAACTATAGTACATGGGGTCTTTCGGTTTTAACTAAAGCTATTACTAAATTGTCTGGAATTGATTTTGATTCACTTCCAGATGAAAAGAAACGAGAGATAAATTCTCTTCCGGCTATGATTTACCATGGGGTTAATACTCCGGAAGCGGTTTTGATGCGAATGAACGCCGTGCCTAGAAGTATTGCGCACCAAATGGGAAAAAAATACGCTGAGGAGGCTGATAAGTATACAGTGCAGGAAGCACGAGAGTTTATTAAATCGCTTGATGTAAAGAATTGGGATGATTTACGCGATAAAAAATCTTTTTTAAGTGGTAAGGATTACAAGGATATTTGGGAACTTCTTGCAGGAGAAGCTTAAATAAAGGAAATAGTCGTTGAAGGTACTGAAATATTCAGTGCCTTTTTCTTTTGTATGAGGTTGTGCTTGCATTCCACCTTAAGGTTTTCTAGTCCTCAACGTTCTCACACAGGTTTAGCCTGCGCATTTGCTTTTATCAAGATTTAGGGTACCAAGTATGAATTCGTTGGATGGATTGTGTCTAGTCTAGTTCGCAATTTCGCATCGGGACTCTGTGTTTGATAATATAAAAGTGATCCAAAAATGTTTGTGGTAGTATAAGAATACCGAGAATGGCAGTCTAAAATTCCATAGTTCGGTAAAAAAGGAGGAGTCACTGCATAGCATCCTGAAAATAAGCCTCTGAGCATATCATTGTAAGGAGGCAATTTAAAGGAGTGCTAA
>DATCJO010000055.1:0-7134 GCA_036562765.1 Tissierellaceae bacterium
TAAAGCCCAAGAAGATAGTGTAGAAGCACTAAACCCTTCAAGACTTAATTCTACATTAGTATTTAGCCCTATTCCTGCAATAAAAGAACAAGCTCCTGTAAAGAAAGAGGAACCTAAAAAGAGACAAGCTAAAGCTAAAAAGGAGAAAGTAAAAAATAAAGCTGAAGAAATTCAATTTCCAGAAACCCTACCTGTAGTAGATAAGCCTACAAAGTCTTCTACTATTGAACAAGATTTAGCAACTCAAATAGCTGATATAGAAAGAGGAAGGCAGGAAGACTATATAGGAAATGTTACAGCGGAGGTTAAGATATATTCTGTAGAAATAGAAGGTAAAACTTATGAAGTTGCTGAACATAAATATATTGGTTCTCCTGATATACATGAATATTTAAAAAATTCTAAAGGAGAATTTGTTAGTTCATCAGATACGAGAAATATTCTTGCTAAACCTCAAAAAAATAAAACTTTTTTAAGAGATGAAACCTCTGAGTGGATAGACTTAGAAGAAAAAGAAGAAATTGATGCTAGACATGATGCTAAATATGTAGAAGCTGTTGAAAAAGGTGAAATGACCAGAGAGCAAGCTATGCAAGCTCTTGAAGAAGTTGGTAGAAAAGATAGTAAAGCTTATGCAAAACTACAATCATTAGAACAACAACCTACATCTACTCAATCTAATATAGATGCTAAAAAAGCTGAAATAGAAAGAAGATTTCCAGAATATGTTAAAAATTTTAAACAATCTATTTATGATATAAGGGATATTGTCAGAAGATTAGGTGGAACAACTGCTACTACTAAAGCTAGTATATTTGATAATGTAGAAGATAAATTTGTTGGTAAAACTATTACAGGAGATAATATACATGAAGCTATTAAAGGCATATATGTACCAGGAAGTAAAGGATTTAAAAGAACCTTTATAGATGATATTATACAAGAATTTAATAATATAGGTGCATTAAAAAGGGAGTATGATGCAGAAATAGCTGCTTTAGAATCACCTAAAACAACAACTTCTTCTGATAATGCAGTACAGACACCTATTGTTGAAACTCAAACTACTAATCAATCTGAAATAGAAATTAAAACCCCACAAGTAGAGAAATTAAATATTAATATACCCAGTAAAAGTAAAGAAAATAAAGAAAAAACAGTAGAGGCAGCTAAAGCCCTGAATAGTCACTATGGTCATATAACTTCTTTAAAATTAGGTGAAATTGTTATAAATCAGATACCTTCCAAAGGAGGTAGGAGTAAGTATTACGAAAGTGTAATTATCCCTTTAGGGGCTATCTTACATCATAAAATTGTAGATAATGCTATACATAGTCCTATTATTAGTGATTTTAACAACATTAAAGATAATGGAAATGGTACAGTTACTTTAAGAGGAGAAATAGCTCTTGCTGAAAATGATGATTTATCAAGCATTGTAGAAATAATTTTACCTAAAGAACTATTAAATGATTATTTAGATAAAAAAGAAAAAGCAGATAAAGAAAGAGAAGAGTATAAAAAATTAGGGTTTAAGGATATAAATGAAGCTATGAGAGGAGCAGATGCCTCTGTATCTTTAGCTAAAACCCAATTAAATAGGTTATTAATAAAAGAAATCAACGCTAAATACAATGCTGAATTAGCTGCTTTAGAATCAATTACTCCTACAGAAAAACCAACAACAGAACCATCTAAAGAAGCTAAGGATTTAGCTGATGGTTTTGATGCTAGTAGTTTTTTTAGACTAACAAGAGGTATTTCTTCTCCAATTTCAGATGAAGAGTCTGAATGGTTTTCAACTGCATTTAAAAATGCTACAATAGTTCCTGTAATAGGTCTAATAGATAATGTAGCTGTTGGTAAAATGGTAAATGGAACCACTGTTATGCTTTCTAATTTAGCTAATGGTGGAACTCTATTCCATGAAGGCTATCACTTATTTGTAAACTCATTTGTTGATCCAAAAGAACTTCGTAAAATATATAATGATGTAAGAAAAAGACTTGGAAATAAAGTAGTTGTAACACAATCTGGAACTGAATTAGTTGAAAAACAAGGAAAAGATTTAACTGATAAAGAAGTTGATGAATGGATGGCAGAAGAGTTTTCTTCTTATATGAAAGCTCCTTCTGAATATATATTCCCTTCTAGGTCTCAAAAGAGCCTATTTGAGAAGATGTTGGATATTATAAGCAACATCCTATCATATTTTGGTTTTGATGGCTTTAAAACAGCCTCTATGGAGGAATTATTCACTGTTATTGAGAAAGCTAAAAACCTAGAACTTAGAACAGAATTAAGAAGTGCTGATAGTGTATATAAAATTGGAAATCTAAATGAAAGACAGTCCAATGAAATACTAAACCACTTTAATGCCCTATTCTTTAAACTAGGTTTTTATAAGAATGTAGGGAATACAATGGAGCTTGATATTGAAAAGCTCTATAAATATCAAGATAAGCAGGATGTTATATATGAAGCTATTAAGATAGTGTTAGAGAGAAATCCTGATTCTCCTTCTTTTAAACTAATATTGGATAATTTTGAAGAGGTTAAACGTCAACACCAAACTATGTTAGATAGTTATGGGTTGCTTGAATTTGACGGACTTACAGAAGAAGAAAGAGCAGAAAAAGAAGCAGCTAGAAAGTTAGGAGATAGTGGGTTAGATGCTTTGAGCAAATCTACATATTCAACTATTCCTAAAGTGGTTAAATTAATGATTGCTTCCTTACCAGATGTAGTTAATGTAACTGTTGATGGAGGAAAACTCACACCTAATTATAAAACCTATGGAGAATATAGTACTAAATCCACTGTGGAGTTTGGTAAAATATTCAATAGGCTTTCTAACCTATTGGCTAATACAGATGATATTGTTGAGCAGGTAGAGAAAATAAACACTATTGTAGATAAATATCCTTCTCTTAGATTTATAACTAATGCTCTTAACCCAAGTGTAGAAGCTGTTAGTAAAGAGCAAGCTTATTTAAGAATAGCATTTACCTCACAGTTTTCTAAACAAAGAAGCAATCCAATTAAAGTTGTCTTTTCTTCTAAAGATGTTCAGGTGTTAGATGCAGTTGAAGATGCAATTCACAATAGACTTGCAGCTAACTGGAGAGGAAATATTCCCCGTGCTGAAAAAGCAGGTGTTGTTTATAATGACAATGGAACCTTTAGAATAAATAAAGATAAAATTAAATGGAGTTCAGGTGATTCATTAGATGTAATTCGTAAAAACTTATCAGATATAGGTTTTGAGTTTAGAGCTACTAATGAGGAATTAGCTCCATATGAAGCTAAAATAAGAGAGGCTTATAACTTTATTGGGGCTGGTATTAGGAAAGCACTTATAGACCCAGATGTAACAGATTTATTTCAAACTGATGGAGCTCTTAATGAACAATATAGAGTTAAGGACTTATTGTCTATAGCTTCTAATTTTATTGAAGATGATATAGAATTTAATATAAGAACTCCAGAAGGTGAAACCCAATATGTTATTACACTAAATAACAATCTATCTAACACTATAAATACATTAAAGAAAGGAATTATTCCTGCACATCTAACTCCATTTAAAAATGGATATGGTAACCCTTTAACAAGAGGAAGTAAATACATAGGAACACCAGAAGATATTAAGGCTCTTAGTTTAAAAATGATTTCTGGTGTTGAATCTAGAAATGATGGAGCTAGTATTGATAGTGCTGAATTCCCTGACTATGTAGCAGCTTTAATTCAAGCTGCTGTAACAGGTGTATTTTCAACTGTAAAGGGTGCTGATAGAAGTTTGGTATTTGGTATTACTTACAACCATATTCAAAATCCTGATCTAAATGATTTCCAAGAAGCACAATTACAATATTTTAAAAATGAATTATTGGCTATTGGATTGTTGAAGAAATTTGGTGTAGGTGAAAATCTAGTTAACTACAAACAGAATGGTCAGAATTTTAGAATGATGGACTATCTTCCTTCTAATATTACTGATAATATTATTAAAGAGGTAGATGAGATGGATAATCTAACTCTTGAGAATATAGATGTTGTATTAGATGAGTTTGTAGAAAGTAAGAAGGATGTATTATACAGTTTATTTGAAGCTAGATGGAATGAATTAAAAGGGCCTACACAATATGGAGGACTTATAAATGAAAATAACTTCTTTGAGATTTCACATATTCCTACAAACCCAGATGAAACCTACTATGTTCCAATAGCGTTTTCAGCTAACTTGCTTAAAACAAGGCTTAATATTAAAACAGAGGAGATTCCTATTCCTGAATTAGATGAGAATAATGAGCCTAAAAAGGATAAAAATGGCAAACCTATATATACTTATGTCCAAGCCCTTACAGAAGAGGGTATGGATAGATTTATGAATTACCTTGTTTACAATGATGTTGTTTCTAAAATAGAACAATTCAATGTATTCTATGGTGATCCTGCTATGTATAGTGCTAAAAAGAAATCTGATATTATTAAGAGAACTACATTGTTTGAAGCAAGTAGACAGAATTCTGTTACAGGAAGTAGATTTATAGAAGATGCTAATAAGTATTTTCCAAGAACAGATAAAGTTAGAACTAATGACAATTTAGTTAAAGTTATAACTAAAGACGTTGTAATTAAAAGTGCTCAAGCTGATCTCTATAAAAAACTTCTTGGTATTGATGCTTATGATAGTAATAATGCTACAGATGCAGGTTCATTGTACTCACCTAATGGTTATAGAGATATTCAATTGAGAAATCATTGCTGGGGAGATGAACAAGAAAAAACATGGCAGTTTATTGAACAGCAGTATCAACTAAGAAGACTTAAACAGGGAAAAATAACAGAGTCTGAATTTAAGGCTATGTTTGCTTTACACCTTCCTGAAGATATTTCATTAGAAGGCTTTAAACCGCACTTCGAGGGTGAGGTTATAAATGAACTTAGCTTGATACCACTACCTCCTATAAAACCTCAAGGAGTTGGTCAATTAATACATGAAAATACACAAGGGTTATTTGCACCAAATACAGATAAAACTTCCGGCTATATGCTTGATTTTAGAAGCTTAGAAGGAAGTCCTTTAATGGAATTGCTGGATTGGATGTATGAAAATGGTGTAGATGAACATTCTGTTGACAGTGTTTCTAAAATAACTGGAACTGAATATGACACTATATTCAATGATCAGGGTGTTTTAGAAAGAACTCCAAACACAAAATCTATATTTGAAATTAGTTTTAAAGACTATGGAATTCAGCAATTTAATGACTTCAAGAGAAAGACTAAAATAACTCTTGGAACTCAAATGCTTAGACTTTACACTTCTAACTATGATTTCTATATAGAGGATTTCTGGAAAGGAGATGAAAGTAAAATAGTTGAAAGAGAACAAGAGTTTAATAATAAACAGCAAGAAGGTAAAAACTATATAAATGAAATAGTTAGACTTAGAACTGGTAAATTGTATAAATCTCTTGGAGCTGATTTTAAAGATGGAAGCTGGCAAATAAGTGAGGAAAATATTCCTGTATTTGGACAAAGACTTATAGATGTATTAAAGAGTAAGAAGGTTCCTAAAAACACTATTGAAGGTGTAGAGGCTTTATTTAATTTAGAAGGTAGAAAATTAATAGATATTCTTTCTTCTAAAAATGATATTGATAACATACTTCAATCTATTATTAAGAATGAGATTGTTAGTGCTAAAGTTTCTGGTGAATCTTTTGTACAAGCTGGTAGTGTAGGTTGGAATAAGGATTTAAAATTCTACACACCTATTATAGGGGCTGATGGAAAAATAACTTCAGTTAAACCTATGGAGGTTATGATTCCAGTTCCTACTAAATGGTATCCTTGGATATTAGAGGAGTATGGAAGTTTGGAAGCATTTAATAAAGCTCTTCCAGAATTAAAGAAAAAGAATCCAGAATTATTTACATATCCTGCTAACAGGATTCCTACACAAGGATTGAACTTAATAGATGTAGTGGAGGTTAAAGAATTCCTCTATCCAACTGCTGGAAACACTATTATACTTCCTTATGAAATGTTTACTAAAACAGGGTCTGACCTTGACTTTGATAAACTAAACGTTTATATATCTAATATTAAAGTAACTAGAGCTGGGTTAAAATATATTTCCCTAGAAGAAGGTGCAAACACTTATATATCAAAAGATGGAGAATTATACCAGGATGTATTAGATGAAATTAAAAGCAATGGGTTTAGTATAGAAGATTACTTCTTAAGAGATTTTAATAACATAGAGGAAGGAATAACCTTTGACGCTAATACTATAGGTATTAATAGAATCCTAACTAGAAGAGGTATTGCGCCAGAAGATTTAGAAGATTGGATGAATTCTGATAGTATTACACTTAAAGCAAATGAAAATGCTTTATTTGAAAATATCAAATGGTTTGTATTACAACCAGAGAATTTCAAACAATTAATGTCTACAACAGACACTCATGCTAAAAATTTATTAGAAGGACTTTCTCCAAAGGAACCTAAATTTTCAGACTATAGTACATTGAAATATAGTGTGGAAATGGCTAGTGAATTCTGGGTTGGTAAGAAAGATTTAGGTAAGTCTGCTATTGCTGAAACTAATGCTGCATTAACACAGTTGTCTAAAGTTAGACTTAATGATGATCATAATGTTTCTTTGTTCTTTACTAAGCAAGAAGAGAACATGCAACTTGGCTATACTACAGATTTAAGTGGTAATGTAATGCAGGATGTCTATAACGGATTCATGACTGTGTTTGTAGATATAGCCAAAAACCCTGTTCTAAAACAATTGAATATATATGGAGATAATTTCAATATGTTCAATATGCTATTTAGGCTTGGTAGAATAGATGTAAATACATTGAAAGAGTTCTTCAAACAGCCTGTTATAGTAGAATATATGAAGGCAGAAGCTGGGAAGAATGCTTTGTTCATTAAAGAAAGAGGCAGAGCACCTAAGGAGAACTCAATGTTAGTAGCTTTAGAAAGAGCTACAAGTTCAAAAACTGTGTATTTAGATGCAGATGAAAAACCTATTCCAACATTAGCTTCATTATATAGAGATTTAAAGAGTGCTAAAAGAAGACTTAAATATGCTGTTGCAGGTAGAGAGTT
>DATCJO010000066.1:0-5522 GCA_036562765.1 Tissierellaceae bacterium
TGTACGACAGCCATGGTGGATTCCATGGAGATGGAGAGAGCCTATATCGATATACCTTTACTGTTGAAGGCGAAACCGAATTCCTTTCGTATATTGCAAAGGACGGTACTTGGAGTTCCCTTCCGCTTTCCGATGCATTAAATTTACTCATGTATGGAGGAACGGCTGGAAATAGAAATTATAGTTACCGAATTGCCGAAGAAGTTGGGCTTCCTAAAATTACTAATGGATATTGGAAAGTAGTGAATAAACAGGGGCATAGAGATATTGACATGAAATACTTGGAAACCACTCCTTCGTTTAACTTTGCTTTGGCAATATATGATATTGACAATAAGGTATTATATATGGTCGAAATTGATACATAGATCATAGATAATAATACTGCCTAAAATTTTATGTATAGATAAACAAGAAAGCTCCTTTCTGTCAGAAAGGAGCTTTCTTTATTGGTATTTTACAACAGGAAGTATGCAAGGAGCCATATGAGGAAGAGTGTTGTAAAAGACTTGAAATTTATTAAAAAGATTTTGACAATAAAAAGTAGAAAGGTAGAGTTATTTGCTGTAAGCACAGAAAATAAGTTGTTCCGAAGAAGAAGGGGTTATTGCTGTAGCGAGGAGTGGTTCATATAAACCCTTTGATCACATGCTTTATAAACTTATATTAATTGGAGAAGGAGGTAAATATTAAATGACTGTGAAAGAAAGCAAAAAAGAGGAAAAACCTAAGAATATAATAGACGAAGCGATAGAAGAATTAAGGTTGTTAATTGTATTGCGTAGACGAGGACTTTTAACAAAAGGTGAATATAAAGCCAAATTAAAGGAAATAGAAAATAGGTTGGGATTATAAAAATTTTCGGCCATACGCATTCAAAATTTATAAGCAGTGCAATATGTGTAACTGTAAATATGATGGAGTTTACATGTGATTAAAGGGGGTAAAGATTATGATGAATATATTTTATGCGATAGCCGACGGTGCAGCTGCTGCATCAGCAGCTGCAGCAAGCACAGTTATGAATTCAGAAGGCTCAAGTTCGGGGTTAAATAGTTTAATAACAATATTTATAGTAGCATTAACTTTTATATCTGTTATATCTATACTTTCTATGTTGAAATCACGTATGGATTAAGAGGTGTTCGTAGTATCTTACGAAACAAAGATGAAACCTGGGAAAATGCATATCCCAGCTTTTTATTTTGGTTGTAGAATATGCGATTAAACGATATTATTTAAACATTACCTCGTTTGCGCAGCATTCTTAATCTATTTAATTTAAAAGGAGGTCAAGATGGTTCATAGATCATCAAATAAAATTTTAAAATTTATAGTTGGCACGCCTGAATACTGGGCGTGGATAGCCGATGGAAAGATTCAAGTACAAAGCCATATGAGTTTATATTCACACGAATTGCAGGGGAAGGGAATTATTCCTCTTACACCATCACCAAATTTTTTGGAAAATATAGATCCTCTGGGATTTTTAAAAGATGACCTTACCAATTTTTTGGATTAATTTAGTACAGAGGAGGAAAGAAAGATGATTAGATTAAAAGAAATAATTCTAGAAAGATTGGAAGGGGAACCAGCAAAGGCTGTTGTTCATACATTTGCTGGTGCCGATTCGGTTCTTTACCATTGGAGTTTAACGGCACCAGAGACTGGCTACGATAAGGTAAAGGTTCTCCTTAAGTATGAGAATGGTGATGTGCTGAAATTTAGGTATGATTTGCGCAAAAATAATAATCCACTGTTAAGCGAATTTATAATGGATCAATTAAAGTTTTTAGCAAATGCAGAAAAGACTGAGTGTTATCAAGAGTTTCGGGGAATCTATACTGATGAGAATATTCAAGCAGCTAAAGAAATTTTGTCTGATTATCAATTGAAAGATGATTTGTTTGCAACATGTTAGAGGATATTTGATTAAGCAGAACGATGGGAGAAACAAGAAAATAATTATTAAAAAAATTCCCTACCTTGGATGTTAAAAGCATTCGGGGTAGGGAGTTTTTAATTTTGCTAGGTTATTACCTTGAAGAATATACCAGGTGTTTACCCTTTTTACGAGTTCTGATACAATATACTTGGCTCATGATGCTTCTCCTTTGTTTTTTTTGCTGGACAATTAACATTTTAACAGAGAAGCTATCATGAGCTCTAGTTTTTTATTAGTGTTTCATTTAATTTTACAACTCGCCCAATTGCAGTTATATTATATATCCTCTTGATCATACTGAAAAAGAATATACTGTTAACTTTATTTAGTGAGTTAGGGCAGGTAGACAATAGTTTTGGTACAGGATCTCTAAAGGATAAGCTTTTAACCATATAGAACAAAAGCGACCAAATTTTTAATTGGTCGCTTTTAAACATAACATTTAGAGCATTTGATAAACTTAATTTTGAGACAGTATAAATTTGATTATGTAATAATTAATATCTATATTCTAAAGTATAGGGATTGTGCGAATAATACCAATTAAGGTTATAATCATTTTGAAATCTTTGGTATAACTTTACTGACGCTAGAGATGTTCCTGTGCTTTTAAATGATAAGCAGGTTCTAAATATATTTCCTCCAAGGAAACACGTAGTCCAAAAATCTTCTTCGGTATATTCTGCATAAAAATTATTATTCGAAAGCGAAAGGGCGGATTTTACACTAACTTTTTGTGGTCCAGGACTATAAGTAAAACTGACGGCTGGAGGATATAACGAAACAGTAATGGTTATACTACCTGATTGACTTTTTGGGGCTCCATCTCTCACTGTATCAACAGAATAAGTAGGCTGAAGTTCATCTCTCATTCTCATAGCATAAGCATGATTTCCACTATTATAATCAAATTCAGTCATCGTTTCTATTATAAAGTAATCATTATAGGCATCTTCGTCAGGAACTCTGTGCAAATAAAAATCGGTTATAACACGCCACCAATTATTGTTGAAATTTTTGGTTGATCTTCTGCTAGTTACGATTGGAAAGTTGTCAATATAAGAAGAAGAAGCAGTAATTCCTTTTCCGCCTATTTGTTCATATGGTTTTTCTATCTTTAATTTTTTTGCATGTATAGCTTCGTGAAGTAGAGAGTCTATCATCAAATAATAGTCAAAGTAGCTACTCTCTATTGTTACCAAGTTATAACCCCAATCTTCTTTTACTACACCTATTGCCATGAGAATGCTTTTTTCAGATACTATAATTTCTCCAGGTTCTACAGTAGGAGGAGGCGATAACTTTCCTTTTTCATCTGCCTTGTCTTCGATCAAACAGTCTTCTATGCCAAATGTCTTTAGAAAAAGTTCTTTGTCAATATCATTGCCATAAAAATAAACGCCTTTTCCACTTTCTATTTGTTCTTTTGCGTATGAAATTATATCTTCTTTGTGAAGTAACTCGTAATTTATAAACACAGAATCGACTTCATTTATATTTGCACTATTTTTATGGTTATTATAAACACCTTTTATTATTATTTCGTCTCCTAATTTTTTCAACCCATTATTGCCGATATTATGGTCATCTATAAACTCTTTGTCTTCAAGCAAGGTAGGAATTTTTGAAAAGTTTAGTTTTTCATTACTATCATCTGTTATAAAAATCACATTCGCAGTTATGTCTTTTTGAGAGGCTTTTACCAATGAGGGTTCCGTGGAGCAAAACAAACTTAAAGCAAATGTAACGACCAACAATAAACTTATTTTTTTCATTTGTTTCACTCCTTTCTTATTGTAGGGTTCAAAATAACTTTAACATTGTTCACGTTACAAGTAATTGCTGCTATCACCCCCTTTACAATACCCTTTACAATATGGTAATATGGTAGGGAAGTTAGGTAGGTTTAAAAAGCGAATATGATAGATGAAGATTAGTAAATTAAGTTTGGTGCGAAAAATGGTACAAATATGTTGCTTCTAAATAAATTATAACATATAATAGCTTATATGTAAATATTTAGAATTATAAAATTAAAATAATTTTTTAAAAAATACAAACTACAAATGATTAATAATTGTAGAAAAGGACATATGCTAGGAGGGTTTGATATGGTATTAAAATATATCCTTTTTTTTATAGTCGTTTATTTTGCTGTGCGGCTTGCAATAAACCCATTATTAAAAAGCAAAGACACTCCTAAAGAAGTAGATGAGCAGCACAAGAAATTAATTCAACTTCGAGATATTGGTGTAATTGACAATGATGAATTAGAAAAATTTATTGAGGCTTACGACCAGGAAAAGAAAAAAACAGAAAACAAAATGCTATATGAACAAAGTAAACAGGTATTAAGTGAACTAAAGGAAGCAGGATACTTAAATGAGGAAGAATATAGCAGCAAAATAAAAATTCTTAAAGATATATTAGGTGTAAATTAATATAGTAAAGCAAGATAGAAATTATTGGTTTTAAAATTCTCCTGTATTTTACATTAATTCCATAAAAATATACGTTCATAGACTAAAGAGAGAGGGGGTGTTTGATAAAACAAGTAATATAATTACAAGTTTATAATTCAGATAAATTCAACTTTAGCGGAATTATAACTAAAGAAAAAGCAGAGAGAGGAGAAAAGAGCTATGTAAATTAAGTCGGGCTTCTTCATTAAGAAGTACCCGACTTTTGAGTTAAAATAATTTATTGTTTAGTAGCTTTGGCCATCACCACAATGCTGACAACAGCAATAATGGCCATAGCAATAATAGCAATAGCAGCAAACCCAAATTCATTCATTTATGATCTCTCCTTAATTTTGATTTTAAGGTTTTAAAATTTGTGATTTTGTGATATAATATGAATGAAAAGAGGCTTTAAGGCCAAGGCAAATTTCGGCTAAATACAGTTTTTTTAAAATTGATAGGATTGGTAAGTTCCTATCAATTTTTTTGTTCTTCTGTTGCTATATTTATATCTGTAGAAGCTCTCACATGATTGACTTCTGCCTTGGCTGATAAGCTGGCTTTCAGCCTTTTGTCGGAAAAGTAAAATAACAATCCGACAATTGAGACAGAAGCAATCAGGCAGAGAGCTATTATCGCAACAACTACTATGATCGGTACACAATTTTCGCTCAACCCACATCACTCCTCTCTTGTATTTCTCTTGGCCTCCTCTCGCCTCTTTCCATTCATGAAACTAGGACAAGAGAGGAGCTGGTTGAGCCACTGGTATTTAGCCTATCTCTTTGTGTTGGTTGATACTTATATTTTAGCATATTTTGGGAAAATTTGGATAAAATTACAAATTAATCTTTTAATGCAGAATAGCATCATTAAAAAAATATTGAAAAAATCGTATAAAAAGTTGGGTTTTTCAATAGGAAAAATTCCACTTTGCGTTTAAGTGATACGATTATTTAGTGATTTTAACTATTGTCATGATGCTAACAGCAACAATGATGGTCATAGCAATAATAGCGGTAATTGCAAGCAAAAATCTTCCTATTGATTAATTGCCCTCTATTTTTTTAAGGTTTAAATTTTATCTTTTTATGCTTATATAGAGAATAGAAATA
>DATCJO010000073.1:0-2531 GCA_036562765.1 Tissierellaceae bacterium
CTATAAGGCCAAGTATCAGTGCAGTTCCAATTCTCAGCTGGTTTATGCCCTTGGGCATCTCATCTTTCTGTATTAGGCACAATGAGCTTGAATTTCCTCCTGAGATGACTTCAATGCTTATATTGAATTTCCTTTCTATCTTATCCTTAATATCCACAAGCCTGCCTAAATTTTCCCTGGAGGGTATTATGGCTCCAAAGCATGTGAGGTTTGTGCCTATGCCAGTTAATTTTACCCCTTTAAGCTTCAGTATCTCCTCTACAGTTTCAAATACCTCATTTTCATAATATATACCCTCTCGCAGGTCCCCTACATCTATCATTAGAATAATTTCATGAACCTTTCCAATCTTTTCTGCTTCTCTGGATAATGCCCTTATTACTTCTATCTCAGAGTTTAAGGATATATCGGCATATCTTACAACATCTTCTGCTTCGCTTAACATGGGTATCCTTATGAGCATTTTCTTTACAGGAAGGCTTTCATACGCCTTCAGGTTTTCTATCCTTGAATCCCCAAGGATCCTGACTCCGCCTTCAATATAGGCTTTAGCCAAGTCTACGGAGCCATTGGAAACCTTTGTTACTCCCACTACATCTATGCCGTATTCTCTGCACATATCTACTACAATTTCCGTATTCTTTCTAATTTTAGATAAGTCTATTTCTATTGCCGGATATTTCATTTTTCTATCCCCCTCGTATAATATAGTTGTAATATTTGATAGAAAACACATTTGTATTTTCCATTCAAATCTTGTATAAAATAATTACTTTTTAAAATATATATATAACAGATCTTATCCAATCAAGTATTTAATCATTTCTGTTTAATATTTTTCTATCAAATACCTGAAAGGAAACTTAACCTTTGAGTCAAAACATTATATAATATCTCCTGAATAGAGGATAGATGGAATCCCCCAGGGAGCCTTATGTCGGCTATACCCGTAAAAAAGCGTATCATTCCATCAGTGAGAATTCTATGTTTTAGCTGGTTGGGTTTCCTATAGGGTTTACCCTTGAGAACTACCCGTGTCACAAACGAGGTTGTAGAGTCACTGATAAAAATGGATGCTCTATTCTATCTCAAATTATCAATATAAAGGAGATATCACTATGTCTAAATATTTTTATAATCCAACAGTAGGAATTGATGTTTCAGCAGATTTTTCAATGGTTGCAATACTTGCACCTAACGGCGATATTTACAAGAAACCTTTTAAGGTTAAACACGACGTGGATGGCTTTAACCACTTACTTAAAGAAATAAAGAAAGTGGAAAAAGAGTTTAGCATGAAGACAGCCACCTTCATGGAATCCACTGGTGTATACCACTTATCTCTTTTCCACTTTCTTATTCAAAACGAATTAGAGGTTTTTATTATTAATCCTCTAATTACTAATTCTAACAAAAATAAAGATATAAGAAAAGTGAAAAATGATAAGAAAGATGCTATAAATATTGCTAAACTAGGTAAATTCGAAGATATCAAGGCTTACAGCTCTTTTGATATTTCTATATTTACTTTAAAGAGTTTATGCAGAGATTATTATAAATTGGTGGATACAAGATCAGTCTATAAGAAAAAGTTATCGGCTGATCTTAGAGTGATTTTCCCAGGATACAGTAAAGTTTTTTCAGATCTGACTGGTGTAACATCACTTAATATACTCAAATCTTATCCAACACCAAAATCCATAATTAATGCTCCAAAAGATGATATTTTAAAATTATTAGCTGAATCATCTAGAAAAAGCATGGATTGGTGCAAAAAAACCTGCAATAAACTCACTAAAGCTGCTGAAAACGCTACAATCATTGGTATAGAATCACCTTGTTTTTCAATAAAGATTTCAGGGATTATATCTATTATTGATAGTCTTAATGAGCAGATAGATATTTTACTAGCTCAGATTAAGAAGATGGTTAAAGGTGACGATTTAAGCGATAACTTTAAACATGCTATTAAATTATTAAAGTCCATACCAGGTGTAGGATTCCTTACTGCCGTAACAATAATGGTTGAAATTGGTGATTTTGATAATTTTACTAAGCCAAAACAATTAGTAGCATATTTTGGTCTAGATCCTTCTGTTAATGAATCTGGTAAGTTTAAAAGCGATAAAGAAAAAATGTCTAAACGTGGTACACGTTTTGGTCGTAGAGCTTTATATGCAGTTGCATTAGCTTCTATTAGGTCTAAACGCAATGGCCAAGCTAACAACAAAATTCTTCTTGATTACTACCAGAATAATCTTAAAGGTAAAAAGAAGAAAGTAGCTTTAGTTGCTATTATGCATAAGCTTGTAAATTACATATTTGCTGTCTTAAGGGATAAAAAGCCTTATGAACAACGACCACCTAAGATTCATCAACAGATGTACTTAAGAAATAAACTGGTAGCCTAATGGCTACAAAAATTCAATGATTTTTACATTATTTGTATTTTTAAATAATGTGTTTTTGTTGTACCCTTTTTTAGTGAAAAATATTTTTTAAAAAGTTATTGACTTTTACTAGCTGGTCTT
>DATCJO010000080.1:0-2958 GCA_036562765.1 Tissierellaceae bacterium
GTTCCAGCTCGTACACAGCGTTCAAGATTATTCTTGCGGAACGTCCTAATCGGTCGAGGCGGTAAATGAGAAGCAAATCAAACTTTCTCTTTTTTGCATCCTCCAGTAACCTCTTTCCCTCCGGCCGCTGCTCCAACGGAATAGTACCGGTTATTCCATCATCCTTATACCATTCCACAATTTCCAGCTGGTGAAGATCACAATATTTAGCAGCAAATTCTAGCTGATTCTCGATAGTTCCTCGTTCGGCTTGATCTTCGCTGCTCACCCGAGCATAGACTGCTACTCGATTCATTTGTTTAAGACTCCTTCCAAAAGCATGTTTTAGTGTAAAACAAAAGATAATTATTCTTTATTTAGTTATCAATTGGCCATTCTCCCTAATAAAATCCATAAGTGTTTTTAGACTCATTTTATACTGCTTTATATCTTTTTTATTTGAAGAGGGTGAAATAAACTTTACTGTTTCTTTCCCTTCTTCAAAGATAATATCATGTGTATTATCAGGTATAATTTTTATCCAGTAGCTTTCTTCTACATGGCCGCTGGGGCTTTCTCCCCAACTTTTATAGAGCAAAACTTCATCTGATAATCTTTTTACTTCTTTCACAGATATACCCCTCCTTTTTTCAAAAATATTATGATCTTGTTTACTATCAGAGTTTTATAACTCGTAGTAAGTATTACTCCCAAAGTTCATCCATAAGCTTCTTTATCCGTTCTTTTCTTTTTGCTGTTTCATCTTTGTCAACTTCTATCTTGAGTACATCGCCTTCTTTTGCACCTTGTGGGATCAGTTTTTTCGGCATATCCACTGTGGACCTGTCCGGTAATTCGACTATGGCGTATTCACCTTCAAATCTATCGATTATAACCTTCATTGTTATCACCTCGTACATCTATCACATGGGTCGTCCTTTGGGCATGAGGATAACGGTCCGCTTAATATTGTTTTGCTGCGAGAAAGCGTTGGACAATTTTTTGTATAGTGATACGATTTACCGTTAGGTGTCCAATAGACGATTCTATCGCTGTTATCTTTATTTAGAGTTGATGGCTGCACAACAGCAGTAGAAGATTTAGAAGACGTCTTGTTGGGCGTCTTGTTAGAACCACCAGCTGTTGTTTTTGAACTAGTGTTACCGGAATTACTAGTGTTCCCACTTCCTTTAGCTGCATAAGATCCCGCTTGAGTATTGAATGTTATCTTATTACCGTCACTCGTGGCTACTATAGTTCCGTTTTCGTCAGTTCTGTAAACTATTATTCCTTGAGCTTTTAGTTTCTCCATTGTTTCCTGGTGAGGGTGACCGTAAGTATTATTGCTCCCTACCATTATAATGGCGTATTTAGGAGCGACTTTATCGAGAAAAGCTTGAGAAGTTGAGGAATTGCTGCCATGATGACCTATCTTTAATACATCAGACTTTATATTAAAGCCTTTTGATAATATCTCGTTTTCAGAAACACTTTCAGCGTCGCCGGTAAATAAAAATGATGTTTCTCCAAATGTTAGCCTAGTTACTACAGAGTAATCGTTTAAATCTTTGTAGCTTGAGCTATTGGGAGCCAACACCTTAAATTTGGCGCTGCCCAAATTATATTCATCTCCTGGATTGGGAGACGTAATTTTTAATCCCTTACTTTGTATGGCTAGCAATAAATTTTCATAAGTTTGGGTAGTATGTTCTACTTTGGGCATAATTATTTTCCCAATTTCAAACGAATTTACCACATCTACTGCTCCGCCAATGTGATCAGCGTGAGGATGGGTAAAAATAACATAATCTAGCTTATTGAAACCCTGTTTTTTAATATAATTGACTATTTTTGATCCATCGCCGTTGTTACCTGCATCAATAAGCATTGCTGCGCTGTTAGTATGTATAAAAATACTATCTCCCTGACCAACGTCAATAAAATGAACCTTAAGTTCTTTATCGGCGGAAACTATAGAAGCACTATTGCCTTTATTATCATTGCTTACAGTTTTTTCTTGCAATGTCGCCGAAGCATTAGTATTTTGTTCAACAGACTGTGAGTTTTCCTGCTCTGTAACCTGGGAATTTTCTTGTTTTGTCTCTGTTTCTGTGGTAGTAGTTGACTCTTCTACAGCTGGATTTTCTTGTACTATCTGAGGAGATTCTTTTGCAATTTCAGTATTGTCTTTAGTACTTGGAGATATAGCTAGTCCTGCTATTGCGACTGCCAAAGAAAGGATAAGAGAAATAGCAGTCTTTTTAAATGGAATACCTTTCTTATTATGTTGTACTAAATCTACCAAAGAAAAAACAATAAAAGGAATAGCAGTAAAGAACAAGAATGCTCCTATACCAGCCGTAAGCGATAAAAAACAAAAAAGGTAATAAATTGATGCAATAGCTTTTTTCCAAGTTATCCCGCTTCTAAAGCCAGGTATGTACTTTAAAAACTTATCCATCTTTTATCCTCCTCACAAGAGACTAAAAAATACCCAGATTAAATCTAAGCTTGATTAAATCTGGACATAAGTTTTCCATAGCCGCAATTTGTTCTATTGTATAGTTGTGTTTTGAATACTTGTCCAATAAGTCATCAGGTATGAGTATGTATGCGGCCATCAAATTCGCTTGATGTTCTGTTTTTATGTTGGTAAAAAAATCGTAATCCTTCATGTAATATGTTAAATGTCTGTGCAGTTGGTCATGCCCAATTTCATGGGCACAGCATAACATCTGTTCTTCCTTGCTTAAATTCCGGTTTATGCCTATATACCTATTGCGCTTGTAATAAGTGTAAAATCCCTTGAGCTTCTTAAAATCATAAAACTTTATAGAAATATTGAGCGCATAAGCAAGTTCAAAAGGATTCCTTGTATTATACTTTCTTATCAACTTTTTAGCTTGACGCTCAATATAATCTTTCATATGGATAACCTCACAATATGTTTATTGAGAATCAGAGGCTTTCCTGTACTTT
>DATCJO010000081.1:0-1523 GCA_036562765.1 Tissierellaceae bacterium
ATCTTAAGACAAACATATTTTCCCTCCTTATGAGGGTTATCTCGGCAACAAAAAGAGCGGAAAAATATTATCATGCATTTTTGGGGTGGGATAATACCCCGTTTTCGTATCAAATTATACCATAATTCTACCCCAAAATGCAATATAATATACATTATCTTGAGTTATTATTTTGCATTATTCGTGCTGTACTGACCTCTAAAAATTAAAATTAGCACTCACATAGGTGAGTGCTAGCAACCATGGCTCATTTGTTTTGCCTACCATTGATGGATGTGGGCCTGACGGCTCACCATATGCAAATGTATTGTATTTCAATGATATTTCTACATTTATCTAGAACCGTTACTTTTTGTGGGATAATCTTATAATAATTAGTGCCATTAATAGTCCTATAAACCTATTCCTTCTCATTCTCATAAACCTCCTATCTCGTTAATTCTATACCTAAATGCTTTTGAATTCCTGATGCTATCTTATGTGTTTCTTGTAAATCTGCTCCAGTGCAATAATCCTCTGCATATTTCACGAAGACATTATTATCTTTCCACCTATCCATATCTATCACAACACCGCCGTAACTTAACGCAAATGACACCGACATATAAGTATCAAAGTACATGTGGTATATATATGGCCAGTCTCTATAACCTGGATAAATCGTTTTCAGCTCTTCCATATCATCATATGGAGCATACTCTATACCCTTTGTCTCCATTGCTTTATTAACCTTCTCTTCTATTTCTTTCAGCTTCATAATTACCAATCTTACTTCTTCTCTCTTTAGTGCATTGGATAATAAGAATTTTATAGTTTCTATCGCTTCATCATCTAAATGAAACTTAAATGCTCCATCTCCTCTATACAACTTATACTCATTAAACTCTTTATCTTTATATTGGTATTTATTAGGTACCCAATCTTTTCCTTCCACAATTATATAGTAATATCCTCTGTTTGAATCCCATTCTGCCTCGTATTCATACTTGTCTGTTTTGATTACTTTATAAAACTCACCTTCGTGCATTTTCTTTGCATCTTCTACATAACTTCCTGAAGAAATACCTAGAATATCCGATATACTTTTCCTATTGCTTGGCTGATTTTTCTTTTCTTCATCCCACCTCTTATACATTTCATAGAGATCGGGATAGGCTTCAAGAAATGTTACAAATCCTGTATCCCAATAAAAGTATCTATCCTCTATACCTTCTCCCCACTTATGAAGTCTTACTTCTTTAACCTTATCTATATACTCTGGCCACTCTAGAGCATATTGTCCTAGCCTTTCTATTGCCTCGACTGGAACTTCTATATCTGGCCTCTCAAATTCATCATTATAAACTCCCCATGTTTCTATTAAATATGTTTCTGGGTTATGTCTTACTATTCCATCTGGATATGGATTGGGTGGAGGTGGTGTTTCTTCCTGTGGTTCTTCACCTGGCTGTTCTGTCGGTTCTTCTGTTATATTGTTCGTTTCTTCATTTATGATATTATCGGTTTCAGTTTGTTGCCCTGCT
>DATCJO010000109.1:0-2560 GCA_036562765.1 Tissierellaceae bacterium
CGTCTGCAGAAAAAAGGTCCCGACACTACCGTCTATTATGTCTTCGACCAAAATGGGCAGGTGCTGTATGAAGAGGAAAACGGGGGGTATATGGCGTATGTATATGTGCTTGGTAAGCACTTTGCCCGGGTCGACGGAAGACAGGGGAGCGAAGACAAACAGACCTATTTCTATCATACTGACCACTTGGGAAGCACTGTATTGGTGACAGATGAAGCGGGGCAGGCCGTTTGGAGTACGGAATATACGCCCTTTGGCGGAATAACCATTACCGAAGGCGAGTTAAGGAAAGCGGCGAAGTTCACGGGGAAGGATCTGGATGAAGATACGGGACTGTATTACTTTAACGCTCGGTGGTATGACAGTGAGATTGGGCGGTTCATAAGTGAAGATCCGGCGGCGGATCCTAATAATCCGAATTTGTATACGTATTGTGCGAATAATCCGCTGAGGTTTGTGGATCCGACGGGAAATGCATATGAAGACCCGTTTTATTCTGCTGATGATGCTGCAATAGATTTCGCCAACTTATATTACGATGATACACAACGAAATTCAACAGAATATGGATCCTATATTTATAAGGTTAACGTTAAGGAAGAATACGGAGATAAAAATAGAACAATAAAGATTAATAATAAAGAATATAAGATTGAAGACGGCAAAATGTTAATAGAGAAAAAGAATGTAGACGATGAGGGTGATATAAAAACTGAGGAAGTTTGGGTAGAAGACTATTATACCTATGCAAAGCCAAAGAGAGGAGCTAAGGATACAAATGATGTCATATTAGGTAAGCCAGATGAGAGATATGAGTTAGTTGGCAGTATCCATACTCATACAATTAAAGGATATTCAGATTTTTCACATGGAGATATTGAGAGTCATAATAGTCTAAAAGTCACATCTTATTTGGTTAATTACCAAAAAGAGCTAATAAAGTGGCCCTGGGGTGAAAAACCAAATGTTATCTATGAAATAGATGAAAGTAATATTGATTATAGTAATAACCCTTATTCCGAAGATATGTGGATTAATCCAATTCTTAATCTTTTTTAGGTAGTCGCCCACGCTGGTTACCGCCAGTATAGGCTAGTAATTTAATCAAAGTCGGGTGAACAATTATTAAGGCTATTTTCTAGGTAGTCCATATATAAATGAAAGCCGCGGTAAAGATTGGTGAAAAATGATAATGGACAATAAGGCCCTAGATGTTTTTACTGAATTTCTAGCAGTAGATGCACTCAGTAGTTGTGAGTGACTCTCAATAGGGAAATTATTATTTTACTGTTGGTGCTGCAATCTGTATCAAAGCTAGGCTTATAATAATTTAATAACACTAATTCTCCCGGCGCTTATGAGAAGCGCCGTTTTTAAAATTTGTGAAGAAAAGTTACTAAAAGGCAAAATCCAATAGGTATTAAATCTAACAAGAACGAGAAAGGGCGAGAGTATTTCAAAGTTGAGGTGTTAAGTCATGACCAATAAAGTATACCTAAATATGAAAATTAGCATTGTGATATTTTTAGCCGGCATATCTATAATAAGCTTGATTATGGTTATTTTTTTTAAGAATGTAGATGATAATATTGTATCTTTACCTATAAAGAGTGGAGATAAAATAATAATTTATGAAAAAGATAAAAATGCCTTTATCGAAGTAAAGCATGTATCTATGATGACATCATTAGAAATACCCCAGGTATTAATAGAATATTATTCTATTTACCTCGAAAGACTGCGAATAGGAATTATAATGAGAACGATTTACTTAGATTATTATCGGTTGAAGGAAGATGTTTTTTTTCGTGATCCTGGCATCATTACAAAGTTAGCACATAATTCCTTGGTAATTAATCAAAAAAGAGTACCGTGTTTAACCAAAGAAGCTTTGTTGGCATATAAAATATTCAAAAAATACAGTAGTGATAAGATTCTTGAGTTCTATCTTAATAAAACCTATTTTGGCCATGGAATTTTTGGGTTTAAAGCCGCATCCCAGTATTATTTTGGAAAAAATATTTCGCAACTTCAAATTCATGAAATCGCCTTTCTAATTAGTATCTCAATGGATTTTCTACATACTAATATTTTAGAAGAAGAAAAAGCACGTTTAAATTTCGAAAATGCCAAAGTAAATCGAGATAAAATACTTGAAAAAATGGCTGGAAGGAAAATAATCACTACAGAACAGGCTGAGAAATTTAAGAATATGCCTTTGATAATAAATTATTGAAATGAGGTTCCTTCGGTTTGCCGGACACTCAGTTAAGATGTAAAATGATTCAAAGGAGCTGAGTGTAAATGGGGCAAAAAAGGAAAGTATATTCTAAGGAATTCAAGGAACAGGCAGTACTTTTATCAGAGACCTCCGGTAAATCGGTTAGAGAAATCGCTCATGACCTTGGGATCTCCGAAGACATGCTTTGGCGATGGAAACGTGAACGCCGGGAATCTGGCGATCGAAGCTTCCCTGGCCAAGGGAATCGTCAACCAGGGAACGAGTTAGAAGAAAAGATTCGCAAGCTCGAAGAAGAATTGTCTACGGTAAAGATGGAGC
>DATCJO010000112.1:0-2218 GCA_036562765.1 Tissierellaceae bacterium
AAATTAGAAACCTCTCTTATCTGAATTTCTTTGTCATTAAATTTTATCTTTTCATTGAAAAGATATTTTGGTGACAGAGGATTAAGAAAGTTATCCCGTGTTTTTTCTATTATATTCGTGCTGTTTACGAAAAATAAGAAATTTCTATATCCCTTGTTGTAAAGGTAAAGTATATTTGCAGCCATCAAAAGAGTTTTTCCAGAACCTGTTGCCATATTGAAAAGAAGTTGCGTGGGCTTTTTTCTGTGAGGATATTCCTCAAAATAATGTATGAATCTCGCTATTGCCTCAATCTGATAGGGCCTCAACTTAAAACGTGGGTTTAGATTGCCCTCAATATATTTGGGGATATCTTTTTTTAGATATCCCATCTTTGAGAGTACGTCATATTCCTGGTTCAATCTCCGTACTTCAGACATTCTCCTTCCCCCTATAAAATTCTTTGTTTAACTTTTTATCCATTTCACTTATATTGTAAATAGTGTCGTCAATCTCACTGTAATTCACATAAAGGTCATTGTAATCAAGCATTTCAAGGAGAAGTTTTTTCTGTTCATCTAAATCGAGAGCCTTAAACTCTTCTATATTTTCGTCAAATAATCTTGGATCAACTCTATAACTTAAAAATCCGCTGTGTTTCATATCTTCCCAGATGTTTAAAAGTTTTTCAGTTGTTTTAGTATCTCTTATTTTTTCGATGAAAGTTTCATTGAGTTTCATAAGTTCCATATAGATGAAATCGCCACCACCTTGCCAATTAACTTCTTTAGAAATACCAGTTTGGTCACCGTTAATTACATTTTTAAGCCTTATAACAGCACTATTTTCCTCATAATCCAATTGCTCAATACCAATGTATTGCCTTCCCATTTTGTGGGCAACTGCACATGTTGTTCCAGTTCCCATAAAGAAGTCTAGGACTATATCTCCAGGTTTAGTGGCAATTTCTATAATCTTTTTTAATAATATCTCTGGCTTTTTCCCACCCCTTAATTCAACGCCTCCTTCATGTCTACAATTTCCAAAGTTATCGGCAAAATTGTAAAAATTCTCAATAACTTTAAATTTATAGGATTTACCCTCTTTTATCTCTTTAAGTCTATTTAAGGGCAACCCTGAATAAAATTTACCTTTAGTAGCACCCTTCTTCTTTGGGCCTGTAAAATATCTATAACCTAATCCATCTTCGCCTATACCAAATACTTTATACAATACGCCATATCCATCTATATTAGTTCTTGGTGCGATATAATCATTAAAAAATTTTCCAGAAGCATTAGATTTTAATACGGTACCGCTTGCCCATGTTTCTTTTAATTTATTTATACCTGGTTCACCTTTTCTTATGGTATATTCTCCTGGTTTGAATACAATTGCATCTTTATTCCCTATCTTTACTTTCATTCCCGAAGATAGCTCTATAATTTCCCAAACAAACTTATCAATAGTATACTCTTCCTGTTCCCTATTAGGTACAAAATTCCCTTTGCTATACACATGCACTTGTTCTATTAATTTCTGATAATAGTTTTTCTCAGAAAGAGTCTTTTGACTATATCTTACTTGGATATACATTGTAACTTCATTATTTTCCCTACCAAATATTTCATCCATTAAGACTTTTAAGTATGCTGCTTCGTTGTCATCACATTGCACAAAAATAACTCCATCATCCCTCAATAATTCCTTAGCAACCTCCAATCTATTCTTCATAAAAGTTAGCCATGTAGAGTGTTTAAAATTATCGTTATATTGAAATTCGTCATTTCCCGTATTATACGGTGGATCAATGTAAATTAACTTTACCTTCCCTCTAAATTCTTTCAAAAGCGAATGCAACACTAAGAGATTATTCCCCTTGATAATCAGATTATCTGTTATCGTATCTTCAGGCAGTCCTCTTTTCTTGTTTGTCTCCGAATCTCTTCTAAAACCATCAAGTTCATGTTCTCCACCTTTATCAATTCTCTTGAAGTTAGTAAATACTTTTGGTTCTAACAGCCTATCAATCTCATCAGGAGCAAGAATTACATTATGGAAAATCTCTTTTCTTTTTTCATCAGCTTTTTTCTGCCCGCCTTCAAGCACACAATCTTTATAAGGCCATACAAGGACAACTTCTTTACTTTTTGCAAGATATTTTCCTTCTTCATTTGCTAATCCAATTTTATTCTTAAAAGCAGTGTATGAATCAGGAAGAAATTCTTTGTTGTCTACA
>DATCJO010000121.1:0-2982 GCA_036562765.1 Tissierellaceae bacterium
TGTTCTCCTTGCCCAGGTTGTTCTCCCTGTCCAGGCTGTTCTTCTTGTCCGGGCTGTTCTCCCTGCCCAGGCTGTTCTTCCTGCCCAGATTGCTCTTCCTGCCCAGGTTGCTCTCCTTGCCCAGGTTGTTCTCCCTGTCCAGGCTGTTCTCCTTGCCCAGGCTGTTCCTCAAATACTGCAAATTTACTCCAGTGATCCGTTATACCAATAATGGTATTATCTTCACCTAGCCTGCTCTCTATTTTCTCCCATTTGCTCTCTTCTGAGTTAAACCAGAAAACAGCTAAATTCTCTGGTTTATCGACAGTTTCAGGATCGTATTCAAATATCATTTCTATTTTTCCTTTAAACATCTTTATAACTGTTCCGTCAGCAATTAACATAAACTCATAAACCGGAGAGACAGGTTTGAGCTTAGCTCCCTCAACTACTACTTCCTGCTCAGGTCTTCGATACTGATTAACCTTTACTTCAATAGTTTGGAACTGTTCTGTCCCTAAAGTTTCTTTTATAGCATCTCTCCATGCAGGTACTGGAACTTTTATATCGACTGGTAACTCAACCTCTTCGCTTAACTCTTTCACACTTACGACATCTTCATTTTCCTGTTCAGTAAATACATCCGTTGGAATAGCAGCTTTGTTTTCTTCTTCTAGATCCTCAGCTGGTTCCACTTTAACCTTACATGACGATGTGTAGCCTCCATCCACCGTTGTTACTGTTATAGTAGCTTCGCCCACACCAACCGCAGTGACTTTACCTCTTGCATCTACCACAGCTACCGCTGTATTGCTACTGCTCCATACTACATCCTTGTTGGTCGCATTATCTGGAGTTACTATCGCTTCTAAGTTGAAGCTTTCACCTATCTTTAAAACCTTACTGGTTTCACTTAAGCTTACTCCTGTTACATCTATTTTTTCTGCCGGTAACTTTATAACAGCCCATTTTTTATCTTTTTTAATAGCTAAAATATCTCCACCAACATAATCAAATTCATCAAAATCTTGCAAAACCGCCTCTTCTTGATTGATATTATATAGGCTGTATTTTCCATCGATGTTCTCTCTTGCAATAAAGAACCCATTTGGCAAAGGTAAGATATAATCGTCGTATTCTATTGGTACTATTTCTTCTCCTTCCAAACTCAATATTCCATATTTTCCGTTTAACTCCACAGAGACCATACCATCTGTTATATTCCAACCGTCAATATAATCATACTGCGGTGTAATCAATACTTTACCTTCTAAGTCTAATAAACCCCATTTCCCGTTCTTCTTTACCGCCATTACATTATTCACTTTATTAAAATATATTTCATCATATTTCAACTTAATAATTTCTTGGTCTTTTAAATTCACTACTCCATATTTTTCATTTTCCTCTACAACGACTAAACCATTTACTATATTCTCATTATAAATATCATGAATATAATCATACCTTGGCGTAACCAATACTTTGCCTTCTAAGTCTAATAAACCCCATTTTCCATCCTTTACTACCATCATCACATTATTCCATTCATTGAAATATATATAGTCATACTCCAACTTGACAACTTCTTGGCCTTTTAAATTTACTACTCCAAATTTTCTACTTTCCCCTACATCTTCTGCTACGATGACTAAACCATTTACTACATTCCAGCTATAAATATCGTCATATTTCAGCGAAATTATTTCTTTCCCCTGTACATCTATTGCTCCGTATTTTCTATTTATTCGTATAAGTATTAAATCTCCGATAAAACCGTCACAATAATATCCTCTGTATTCTATTGGAGCTACTACATTACCTTGTCTATCAAATACTCCATAATTACCACCTTTTATCACCTGTATTGCGTTCTCGGTTATATTAATACGATCATATGCTACATCAACTATCTTTTGCCCTTTAAGATTTATTACTCCACATTTTTCTCCTTGATACACATAAACCAAACCATTGATATTCTCTCCTATACTATCATACACTGCAGGGGCTATCTCTTTACCTTCAAAATCAAACAGTCCATATTTACCATCCTTGTTTACTTTTATCATATTGTTACTTTTATCGATATAAACTTCATCATACTCCGCAGGAACTATTACTTGCCCTTGCAGATTTATTGCTCCCCATTTTCCATCTTTCTTTACAGCAATCAAGTCATTTGCTACATTCCACTTATTTATGTCGTCATATTCTGCTGGTACTATTTCTTGGCCATCTAAATTCATTACACCCCATTTGCCATTTTGAGAAAAAAATACTAAATCCCCATTAACATAGATATTCTCGTATTTAATAGGTATTACTTCTTTTAAATTGCGATCCAAAAGTCCTCTCTCACCACCTAGTTCAACTTCAATACCTACTTTTTCGTTAAAAATCGAAAGAGGTGCAAACATATAAACGCTGTCATATACAAATTGAGCCTCTATTAAAAATGCAGCTGCCTTGATGAAAGAAGAAGGAGTCATACAAAGTAGAAATGAAAAAACTAGAATTAGTGCTAATTTTTTAATAAATTTTTCTTTGTCCATACCTTTTCCCCTTTCTCTTTGGTATTGTATGGATACTTTTATTATCCTTTAACTACACTGTAAATGTCAAGATTTTTTGAAAATTTTACTAAATATTTTGTCTAAATTTGTAAACCGTTGGGTAGAACAGAGCAGAAAACAACCCACATAGACTTTAAAACTACAGAATACAAATTTAGCATTTTAAAAATGAACGAAAAATTCTATATACTGAACCAAGTAAACACCCCTCAACAAGATTTTACTAAACTTAACAAGATAGGATGCAGACATCCCGGATAGCAGTTGATACAATAAAAGGCAAACACAGAACAGCACATCCATAGCATCAAGGGGGTTATAAGGTTATGGAAGCCATAACAGGAAAAGAGCTGCTTATAAGGACTTTCAAACATGAAAAAGGCCTTCCAAGGGTACCTTGGGTGCCTTTTGCCGGTGTCCATGCTGG
>DATCJO010000207.1:0-20488 GCA_036562765.1 Tissierellaceae bacterium
GTTTTGATGCTACCTATAAGGAATTGAAACATGTAGCCACAGCCGGTTCCAAGCCCGGGAAAATGCGTTTTGATGCTACCTATAAGGAATTGAAACAGTATAACACATGTTATTCATGATTATATTTTTAGGTTTTGATGCTACCTATAAGGAATTGAAACTCATTTGAACCCCTCCAATTTTATTTTTTATTTCCTGGTTTTGATGCTACCTATAAGGAATTGAAACATACTTCGTGTTCTAACCATTCATACCAACTTGTATAGTTTTGATGCTACCTATAAGGAATTGAAACGCGATTGATGAGAAGAAGTATTTAGAATTAGTGAAAGGTTTTGATGCTACCTATAAGGAATTGAAACTATGTCTGACTACGGATCAGAAGGCCAAGAGTTCTAATCGTTTAGTTACAACCTATAAATAATTGCTGCACTGTCACAGAGTTATACTAAGAGAGACAATTTTGATTTAGCTAAAATAACTTAATCAATCATTCCAGGATAGATATTAACAGTATTTTGTTAATATCTATTTTTATTTGTTTTAAAACAACGTTGCTGATTTATTGTCATAAAATAAAGTAATTTTTGGCTTGTGTTTTGGGGATATTACATATAGTATATACATGTAAAGGCAATGTAAATGAGCTTTGTGGGATTTTATTTCTTTTTTATTTTTAACTTATTTTATTGTTTTTTTACTTTATTATTGTGATATACTAGTATATAAAAAATAAAGTTGGTGGGAGCTGTGTATCAAATTACAAGTACAAAGAATCCTTTGGTAAAAGAAATTAAGTCACTGCATAAAAAGAAGGGAAGAGTAAAGAATAGTGCTTTTATTATTGAAGGTATAAAAATCATAAATGAAGCTTTAGAGAATAACTATCCACTGGAGAAGATAATTTACACTGATAAGCTGTTTGATAATAATGATGGTGAGAAACTGTTAAATAGGATTAAAGATAAGTATGAATTAGTTTATGTATCTGACAATGTGTTTAATGAAATAAGCGATACTGAGACACCGCAAGGGATATTAGCAGTTGCTCAATTGAAATATAAAGTTGCTGATGAAATCTCCCTAAATAATAATCCTTTTTTGTTATACCTGGACGAGGTTCAGGATCCAGGAAATATGGGAACAATTATAAGAACTGCAGACGCCTTTAATGTTGATGGTGTCATTATAAGTGAAGGCTGTGCTGACCCATATAATCCAAAGGTTGTAAGGGCAACTATGGGTTCCATATTTAGAACTCCTTTATTTTTTGCTTCAAAGGGATTAGATACGCTAATTAAATTAAAGGATAAAGGAATAAAAATATATTCTAGCTCTCTTGAAGGCAGCATTCCAATATATAAGGCGGACTATAGCGGAGGATTGGTTTTGGTTATTGGAAATGAATCAAAGGGAGTCAGCAGAGATATTCAGCTTATGTCTGATATTTTAATAAAGATACCAATGCCTGGCAAAGCAGAATCCTTAAATGCAGGCGTTGCAGCTTCAATAATGATGTATGAAATAACGAAACATAGAAGTGAATAAATCTTGAGTTTTAAATACCTAGATGCTATAATTTAGTAAATAATTAGATATTATAGTTATTTATATAAACATACTACGGTAAAGGAGTAGAGTTTTATGGAAAATATGAAAGATATAATGAAAGAAAGATTGCAGGAGATTAAAGATGCAGCTTTAAAGACAATTAAAGATGCTAAGACATTAGAAGAATTTGAGCAATTAAGAGTTAAATTTTTAGGTAAAAAAGGCGAACTAACCCAAGTATTAAGGGACATGGGGAAATTGTCTGCAGAAGATAGGCCTGTAATTGGTCAAATTGCTAATAAAATAAGGGACGAACTAGAAGAAACAATTGCTATAGAAAAAGAAAAATTAAACAACAAATTAAAGATAGCGAAGCTAAACAAAGAGAAAATAGACATTACAATAAATACAAATAAGAATAGAATAGGGCATAAGCATCCATTGTTGGCTACAATAGAAGAACTTGAGAACCTATTTATTAGCATGGGCTTTACAGTAGTTACAGGTCCAGAAATTGAAACAGTAGAAAACAACTTTGATGCTTTGAATTCGCCAGAAAACCATCCAGCAAGGGACTTATCAGACACTTTCTACATAACTGATGAAATCCTACTAAGAACCCATACTTCTCCAGTACAAATTAGGGCTATGAAGGAGATGGGCGCACCCCTTAGGATAGTTTCTGCTGGACGAACCTTTAGGTTTGATGATGTGGATGATACCCACTCTCCTATGTTCCATCAGCTAGAAGGCTTAGTTGTTGATGAAAATATTAGCATGGCTAACTTAATTCATACATTGGATATATTTATAAAGGAATTATTTGGGCCTGATATGAAGACAAGGTTTAGACCTCATCACTTCCCATTTACTGAGCCATCAGCAGAAGTTGATGTATCCTGTTTTAAATGCAGGGGCAAGGGATGTGAAGCTTGCAACTATACAGGCTGGAGTATGGAATTATTAGGATGCGGTATGGTACATCCAAAGGTATTGGAATATTGCGGAATTGATCCTGAAAAATATACTGGCTTTGCCTTTGGCATGGGCATAGACAGGATTACCATGGTAAAATATGGCATTAAAGACATAAGATTATTCTTCGAAAATGATTACAGATTCTTAGAGCAATTTTAGATACAAAGGAGTGAAAAAATGTTACTACCTGTTAAATGGTTGAAAGATTATATAGATATTGATATAGATACAAAGAAACTAGTTGATGGCTTGACTTTATCAGGTTCCCATGTAGAGTCCATTATCGGATTAAATAAGGGAATAGAAAATGTAGTTGTGGGGAAAATCCTCAGCATTGAAAAGCATCCAAATGCAGACAAGTTGTCAGTGTGTCAGGTTGATGTAGGCAGTGAAACATTGCAAATTGTAACAGGAGCAACAAATGTCAAGGAAGGTGACTTTGTTCCAGTTGCAAAGTTAGGGGCTAAGCTGCCTGGAGGAATTGAAATAGAAAAGACAAATTTTAGAGGCATAGATTCCTATGGTATGTTGTGTTCCCTCATGGAATTGGGCTACGATGACAGTGTAATACCAAAGGAAGTAAAGGACGGAATTTTTATTTTAGATAAGGAATATCCATTAGGGACTTCCATAATAGATATTTTAGGATTAAATGATGAAGTCATAGAATTTGAAATAACTCCCAATAGGCCCGATTGTCTAAGTATAGTTGGAATGGCAAGGGAAACTTCTGCCACATTTAACATTCCAATGAAGAAGGCTGAAATAAAAGTTAAAAATGAAGAAGATGCAATAGAAAACTTTGTAAATGGTATAGATGTACCAACAGAAAACTGCAACAGATACTATGCTAGGGTAATAAAGGATGTTAAAATAGGGCCTTCACCATTATGGATGCAAATAAGGCTTATGGAAGCAGGAGTAAGGCCTATAAACAATATAGTAGATATTACAAACTTCGTAATGCTTGAATACGGTGAGCCACTACATGCCTTTGACTTGGATACAGTTGCTGGCAAGAGAATAATTGTAAGGCAAGCAGAAGAAGGGGAAAAGATAACAACCCTTGATGGTGTAGAAAGAACACTAACAAAGGCAGATATAGTAATAGCTGATACAGAAAAGGCTATAGGTATTGCAGGAGTAATGGGAGGTTTAAATACTGAAATTACAGATTCTACAAAATATGTATTGTTGGAAGGAGCAAATTTTGACAGTAAAAGTGTAAGGCTTACAGCAAAAAGGCTTGGATTAAGGACAGAAGCTTCTTCTAGGTTTGAAAAGGGTATAGATCCTAATCTATGCAAATTGGCAGTTGACAGGGTATGCCAACTAGTAGAAGAAATAAATGCTGGAGTTGTAGTAAAAGGCAGCATAGATGTATATAAGAACCCAAGGAAAGAGCAAATCATCTCCCTTCGACCTAGCAGGGTAAATAAAGTCCTTGGTACTGAACTAACTCCTGAAGAAATGGTAGATTATCTAAACAGGTTAGATATAAAGTCACATATTGAAGATGGAATAATTAAATCTGTAATTCCTACTTATCGTTTAGATATAGAAAGTGAAATTGACTTAGTTGAAGAAGTTGGAAGGCTTTATGGCTTCCACAATATCGAAAGCAAGCCATTGATGGGCAACCTCACTAGGGGAGAAAAGCCTTATGATAAGAAAATAGAAGATATTACAAAGGATGTACTACTAGCTATGGGAATAAGCGAAGCCATGACATATTCATTTATCAGTCCAAAGGCTTTTGATAAGATATTGCTTCCAGAAGACAGCCCATTAAGGGATGCAATTAAGTTGATGAATCCATTGGGAGAAGATTACAGCGTAATGAGGACTACTTTACTGCCAAATATGATGGAATTGTTAAGTAGAAACTACAACCGAGGCGTTGAAGAATGCTATGTATTTGAAATAGGAAACATATTCATACCTAAAGAGCTGCCCCTTAAGGAATTGCCTGAAGAAAAGAAAATCCTTTCTATAGGGTTCTATGGAGAAGAAGATTTCTATTACTTAAAGGAAGTAGTAAACAAAGTTTTAGATAGATTGGGAATTAAAGATGTCGAATATGTAAGGGAAGAAAACAATCCAAGTTTCCACCCAGGAAGGACAGCTAGGGTATTTGCAAATGGCGTAGATCTTGGCGTATTAGGTGAAGTCCATATAGATGTATTAGAAAATTACGACATGAAGAAAAGAGCATATGTTGCACAAATAGATTTTAATGAATTAGTGAAATTAGCAAACCTTGAGAGAAAATATAAGCCATTGCCAAAATATCCTTCAGTAGTAAGGGACTTGGCAATAGTAGTTAAAGATGATGTATTAGTAGGAGATATGGAAAAGATTATTTCTAAACATGGGAAAGGTCTAATAGAAGGTATAGAGTTATTTGATGTCTACAAAGGGGCACCTATTCCTGAAGGTATGAAGAGCGTAGCCTTCTCCATTACATTTAGATCTTATGATAGGACATTAAGAGATGAAGAGATTAATGAAATTCTCGAAGCTATTATAAAGGATTTGGAAAGTACTTTTGATGCTAAGCTTAGGTCTTAAAAAAGAGTAGATTTTTCTACTCTTTTTTTAAAAAAGTGAAGGAAAATACGAAATTGTGTCGAATATATATATAAAGTTAAAAGTAAAAGATAAAGGGAGATGAGTAAGTTATGACAGAAAAGAAAAAGATTCAGATTGCCATAGATGGTCGTAACTTTACTGTTATTGGAACTGAACCTGAAGAATATGTGAGGAAGATAGCGGATTATGTCGATAGCAAGATAAAAGAAGTCACAAGCAAAAATGATAGGTTAGGTCAAATAATGGCTACAACTTTAGCAGCATTGAATATTTCTGATGAACTTCACAAGACTAAGGAAAGGCTAATGGAGTTAGAACGCCAAGCTAAGGACCCAATGGAAAAATATGATGATGTAATAGAAGAATTGGAAAAGGCAAAGAATATAATAAAGAAATTAGAAGGTGAATGTTCCAGTTATAAGGAACAAGTAGAAAAGTTACAATCAGAACTAGATGAAGCACAAAAGGAAAAGGAAAAATTAAATCAAGCTTTGGAATTGAAAGAAAAGGAATTGCTAGAGAATCAAAAGATGATAAAGTCGTTGCAAGATAAAATATTTGACAGTCAAATAGAGTTGATTGAAACTAAAAAAGAATTAGGAGAATTGCTAAGGCGATTTGATGATAGTAAAAACTTGTTTTCTAAGGAGGATGCTTAATTAGTGACAGAGAAAGTTGAATTGTTGGCACCAGTAGGAAGTATGGAGGCTCTCTATGCTGCTGTTCAAAATGGTGCTAATGCAGTTTATTTAGGAGGAAAGGCCTTTAATGCAAGATATTATGCTTCAAATTTTGATGAAAAGCAAATGATTGAAGCGGTAAATTATGCCCATTTAAGGGGCGTAAAGGTATATGTTACAGTGAATATCTTATTAGATGATTCAGAATTGGAGGAAGCATTAGATTATATTAAATTTCTCTATGAAATTGATGTAGATGGGATTATCGTTCAGGATTTAGGATTTGCAAGTTTAGTGAGAAAATTTTTCCCTGATTTTCATATTCATGGCAGTACACAAATGACCATCAATAATCTCCCTGGTGCACAGTTTCTTCATGATATGGGCTTTACGAGAGTTGTATTGGCGAGGGAAACTCCCATTGATGAAATAAAATATATTCATGATAATGCCCCCATTGAATTGGAAGTATTTATTCATGGGGCTTTATGTATGTCGTATTCAGGTCAGTGTTTGATGAGCAGCATTTTAGGTGGAAGAAGCGGAAATAGGGGCAAATGTGCACAGCCTTGCAGGATGGCTTATTCCATAGTTGATAAGAATGGGATTTTACTAAAGGATTGGGATAAAAAATATCTTTTAAGTACCAAAGATTTGAATACCTTAGAGAATTTACAAGAAATCGTAGATAGCGGAGTTTCTTCTTTGAAAATTGAGGGACGGATGAAGAGGCCTGAATATGTAGCAACAGTTGTGAATGTTTACAGAAAAGTGCTGGATTATGGAAAAGAAAGTTTAAATCCCCAAGACAAAAAAGATGTACTTCAGATATTTAACAGAGGATTTACTAAAGGATTGATGTTTGGTGATTTTGGAAAGGATTTTTCTTCCATTGAAAGACCAGACAACAGGGGAATTTTAATAGGCAAGGTTGTAAAGATAGAAAATAACAGAGTATATATCTCTCTTTATGATAATATAGAAAAAGGCGATGGCATTGAATTAGCAACTGCTAATGGTGATTACAAGGGAATTATAGTACCTTTTGACAGCAAAAAAGGTACTACTATTGTTTTAGATAAGCTTTTTGATGTTTTAAATGGCTCTCCAGTATATAAAACTTCCAGCATAGGTCTATTAAACAGGGCCAAATCTAGTTACAGCAAAGAAAATATTAAATATCCTATTGATATGGATATTGAAATAAAAATAGGAAAGAAGCCCAAATTAGAGGTAAAATTTAATGATAAGACTGTAGAAGTAGAAGGGGAAAAGGAAGCTGAAGAAGGCAAAAAAGTTAAATTAACTGAAGAAAAGGTTATTGAACAGCTGTCAAAATTAGGAGATACTGTTTACACTCTCAATAATATCTCAGTTAATTTAGATGATAATGCTTTCTTGCCATTGTCCGTTATAAATCAATTGAGAAGATTGGCTACTGAAAAATTAGATAATATGCTGATGAATAAAAATAATAGGTTTCCAGTTGATGAAAAATACTATCAGCAAAAGAAAAAGGAAGTTTTTGGTTACAAAAAGATAAACAGAGAGATTGACAATAAGGTAAGTATCAAAGTAAATACCCTTGAACAATTTAATCAACTGGATTTAAATAAATTAGATAGAATTTACTTGGGCTTTTATGATAATATAGATAAGGTAGTTGATGAAATAGTTAAATGTGGCAAGGAAATATTTATCTGGACAGACAAGATACTATATCAAAAGGACTTAGAACATATTGGAGATATAATTGAACAAGTAAAGGATAAAATCAATGGCATTTCTGTATCCAATCTTGGCAGTTTAAAATATTTTAAGGACAGGTTTAACTTAAGAGTCCATGGGGATATTGGACTTAATGTATTTAACAGTTTTACATTAAATTATTTCAACAAAGTTGGCTTAGATAGCGTAACATTATCTCCTGAACTCAATTTGCATCAAATTGCAAGGATTAATGAAAAATCTGCTAGTATAACTGAAATAATTGTTTATGGCTATTTGCCACTTATGGTAACAGAATACTGTCCTATGTCTGTTGTAAAAGGCTGTAAGGATGATAAAAATTGCAAATCATGTAACTTTGCCAATGGCTATGGATTAAAGGATAGGCTGGGGAAAACATTTTTGATGGAAAGGAAAGAAGGTACAACAAAAATATATAATTCAGTACCTATATTTGTTTTAGATGATTTAAAACAAATTTTCAGCAAAGGTGTTTCAATGGCACGCCTAGATTTCACTGCTGAAAAGGGCAGTGTAAAGGAAATCCAAACTGTATTTTACGAATATGCTAAAGGTTTAATAGGAGAAGATGAAATTAAGGATTTCATGAATAAATATAGAAAAGAAAATGATATAACTAAAGGACATTTGTTTAGAGGAGTCGTTTAATGGAGTTGATGAGATGAAAGAGAAAACGCTTAAGACATTAGAATATTATAAAATAGTAGAATTGTTGGTTGAGAGGGCTGAATCCAGCTTAGGTAAAGAAAAAGCAAAAGAATTAAAGCCTTCCACAGATATAGATGAAATTGAGCGCCTTCAAATAGAAACTGAAGAAGCCTATTCTCTTTTAATTAAAAGAGGAAATCCGCCTTTATATGGAATCCATAATATTGCACCTGATGTTAGAAGGGCAAAAATCGGGGGTGTGTTAACTCCCGATAGGTTGCTTAAAATTGCTGATTTGCTAAGGGTATCAAGGGCACTTAAAAACTATTTAAGGGAATCTAAAGATGATAAGGCTTCTAGTTATCCAATAATTGAAGGATTAATAGGGAATTTAGAAGTATTTAAGCATATTGAAGATGAAATAGACAATGCAATAGTTTCTGAAAATGAAATTTCTGATAATGCAAGCCCTACATTAAGGAGCATAAGGAAGCAGATTGCCAGCAAAAATGAAGCTATCAGAGGGAAATTAAATGAAATAGTAAATTCGCCAAATTACAGGAAATACTTGCAGGATAATATTGTAACCATAAGAGATGGAAGGTTTGTTATTCCAGTTAAAGCTGAAAATAGGGCAAATGTACCGGGTTTAGTCCATGACATGAGTGGAAGCGGTGCAACTCTATTTATTGAGCCTATGGCAGTAGTTCAATTAAATAATGAATTAAGAGAACTGGAATTAAAGGAAAGGGAAGAAATTGAAAGGATTTTAAAGACATTATCAGAACTTGTAGCTGAAGAAGCTGAAGGCATAATAAATAATCAGAAGATTCTTCAAGAGCTTGATTTTATATTTGCAAAGGGCAAACTTGCCATGGACATGATGGCTACAAGGCCAATCCTTAACACCAGAGGATATATTAATATTAAAAAAGGAAGGCATCCACTTCTTAAAGTAGAAAAGGTAGTTCCAATCGATGTGTATTTAGGAAAGGACTTTAATACCCTTATTATTACTGGACCAAATACAGGAGGGAAAACAGTTACATTAAAAACAGTGGGTCTTCTAACATTGATGGCTCAGTCAGGCCTTCACATTCCTGCTGATTTTAATTCGGAAATAGCTGTCTTTAATCAAGTTTTTGCAGATATTGGTGATGAGCAAAGCATTGAACAATCCCTATCTACATTTTCATCACACATGGTAAATATAGTGGATATATTGGAAAACTTAGAATACAATAGCTTAATACTTTTTGATGAATTAGGTGCAGGAACAGACCCAACAGAAGGGGCAGCATTGGCAATGGCAATATTAGATTATCTTCTAAAATTAAATGTAAGGACCATTGCCACAACCCATTACAGCCAGTTGAAGATGTATGCCCTTACTACAAAAGGTGTAAAAAATGCATCGGTAGAATTTGATGTAGAAACATTAAGTCCAACTTATAGGCTTTTGATTGGAGTACCTGGAAAGTCCAACGCCTTCGAAATATCAAAGAGGTTAGGTTTAAAAGAAGATATTATTAATTATGCAAGAACCTTAATCTCAAAAGAAAATATCGAATTTGAAGATGTTTTGCAGGCAATAGAAAAGGACAGAATAGCAATTGAAGAAAACAGAGCAGAAGCGGAAAGATACAGATTAGAAGTCGAAAAGCTAAAAGAAGATTTAGCAAGAGAAAAAGAAAAAACAAGGGAAATGAGAGAAAAAATCCTTCAAAAAGCCAAGGAAGAAGCAAGAAATATCCTTAAACAAGCAAAAGAAGAAGCAGACAATATAGTAAAGGAATTAAGGGTTATTTCTGAAGAAATAGAAAAAGATAGAATAAAAAGGATTCAAGAAGCTCAAGAAAAATTAAAGAAAAAGCTAGAAAAAGCAGAAGCTGAGGTTTCTTCTGGAATATTCAACATAAAATCAAATGACCCGCCTAAAAACTTAAAAGTTGGGGAAACAGTAGAAGTTCTTCCATACAATCAGTTGGGAACAGTGTTGGAAGAACCTGATGAAAACGGAAATGTTAAAGTCCAAGTTGGGATAATGAAGATTACAGCCCATATTTCCACCTTAAGGAGAAGTCAAAAAGAAGAAGAGGCTAAGGCTAAAAGCAGCATTAAAAATATTATTGGAAGTAAAACAAAAGATATTAAGACGGAAATAGATTTAAGAGGTAAGAATTTAGACGAAGCTTTCCTTGAACTGGATAAATATTTGGATGATGTATATATTTCTGGAGTTAAGGAAATAAGCATAATTCATGGGAAAGGAACTGGAGTATTAAGAGATGGAATACAAAAATACTTAAAGAGCCATAAATATGTTAAGTCCTTTAGGTTAGGTAAATATGGAGAAGGCGGAGATGGAGTAACAATAGTAGAGATGAAATAGGTATAAAGATACTTATCTATTTTTGATAAGTATCTTTTCTTTTTGATAATGTACAAATAGAATTTGTTAAAAATTTGTTGTATAATAAACAAAGACACTTTTTATTATGGAGGTGATGTTATGGTTACATCTAGCAAAATAGAAGAAATAAAACGACAACGACAGAAAGAAATAAGAGCCAAAAAAAATCAGAGAAAATATTTTTATATTGCAGCTTTTATATCTTTAATTATTTTTGGCTATTTCATTAACAATAATAAACTGTATGCTTTTACTTGGATAATTGGTATCGCAATTGGAATTATTATGCAGCGTTCAAGGTTTTGTTTTGCTGCAAGTTTTCGGGATCCGATAATGGTTGGCACTACTTCTTTGTTTAGAGCAGTACTTCTTGGATTGATGATTTCAACAATTGGATTTGGAATTTATCAATATATGTTTTTTAGTAATGTAGAAAATTATTCAATAATGGATATCCCCGGTCAAATCTATCCTGTTGGAATTCATACCATTATTGGAGCTATAATGTTTGGTATAGGCATGGTTATTGCAGGAGGGTGTGCTACTGGAACTTTGATAAGAATTGGAGAAGGATATTTAATGCAGTTTATCGTTTTAATCGGGTTTATCATTGGAGCAACTTTAGGTGGAAAGAGTTTTGAGTTTTGGGATAAATTATTCATTTCAACTTCGAAAATAATTTATTTACCTGAGTATATAGGATTAATACCAACAATAATTGCTCAGCTAATTGTGTTAGGAATTATATATTATTTAGCAATATTGTACGATAAGAAAAATAATATTATGTCAGGTTTATAGGAGGAGTCTTATGGCTATTTATGAGTTAGATTGTATGTACGAAGCATGCCCTATTCCTTTGTTAAAGGTTTTAAAAAAATTAAATGACATGAAGGTTGGAGATATTTTGATTATAAAGACTGACCATAGCTGTTCAATAGTAAATGTAGTAGAGTGGGTTGAAAAGCAAGGGCATTATATTGACTATTTAGAAACAGGCGAAGGGGAATGGGAAATCTATATTGAAAAGGCAAAATAATGGAGGGATTCTTGTGAAGGATGTAAAATCTAAAAAGCCATGGCCTTATTGGGTTGGGGGAATATTATTAGGAATTATTAATATTATTATATTATTTGTAACTGGCAAACCATGGAAAATAACAACAGCATTTTTATATATTGGAGCTGGTTTCATAGAATTATTAGGAGTAGATGTGAAGGACTGGTATTATTTTAATGTTTATAACAACCAATTAAGTCTGGGGAAAACATTTTTTAATAATGAATTAATAGTTATTATAGTTGCTATAATAATAGGTTCTTTTTTATCAGTATTATATCATTCTGAATTTAAGTTCAAAAAAATAAAAAGTAAAAGGCAGTTTTTAGCTGCCCTTATTGGTGGAATTCTTATGGGATATGGTACCAGATTGTCCTTTGGATGTAATATAGGTGCGTATTTCAGTGCTATACCTTCTTTTTCCGTACATGGTTGGGTTTTTGGAATTTTTATGTTTGTAGGAGCTTGGATAGGATGTAAAATACTATTTAAATACTTGCTGTGATTGTAAAAAGTTGCATTTCTTAATGCTACCTATTAGCAAAAGCCTCTTTTAGAGGATTTTATAAATTGTATAAATTGATTTTCATAGTCATTAAGCTCATAGTTTTCCCTATATGCTATATAAAATTTACTATATACTTCTAAACCTTCTACTTGAATTACTTTTAAATCTCCATCTTTTAGATGTCGTTTTATGGACAGCTCTTGAATAAAGGCTATGCCCTTTCCGGATAAAACAGAAGTTTTAATTGCTTCCATTGAATTTAATTCATATATTATATTTAAGTCTTCGATATTTATATCATGTTTCATCAAAGCATTCTGAATGGTTTTATATGTTCCAGAGCCTTTTTCTCTAAATATAAGGGGTAATTTTTTAAATTCATCAAATGTAATTTTATCTTTCATAATTGGAAGAGAAGTTACTAAAAGCAATGGGTCAGTTGCTATTAGTTCAGTTTTTACATTTTTTGTTTCAGTTTCACCATGAATAATACCTATATTGATAGTCCTATCTAATAATTCCTTTATAACACCTTCAGTATTGTTAATATTAAGGTTGATATCTACATCGTTATTTTCATGTTTAAAAATATATATGCTACATGGCAATGCATATTCCCCTATTGCTTTACATGCTCCCAATAATAATTCCTTTCTTTTATGTTGTAGACTCTTTATATCCCTTTCGATATTTTCCTTCATGGATAAAATTGTATCCGCATACTCAAATACAATTCTTCCTGCTTCTGTTAATTCAACACCTTTATTGCTCCTTTTGAGAAGTTCTGCACCTAAATCTTTTTCTAAATTTTGTATTTGCATACTTAATCCAGGTTGAGTTAAATGCAGATGTTTTGCAGCTTTAGATATACTGTTTAATTTTACAGTAACATAAAAGGATTTTAAATATTCTAAATTCATAATAAACCCCTCGTTTCATAAATTGGGAAAGTTAAAAAAATAACATATTTAAAATAGATATATATTATAGTATAACATGAAATTATAGAAAAAAGTAATACTTTTATTTTTGGCTAAAAAAGAGAAAAAGCCATATTCAATAAAATATGTTTATGAAGCATAACTAACTTTTATGATAAACATTGTTAAAAAAACGTTATAATATTCATTACTAGATGTTAATTAATTATCAGACAAATCATTAAATGGGAGGGTATTTTATGGGTGACATTATTAATAAGCCAATATCTAGGAAGGAATTCATAAAAGGTGTAGGGACTTCATTAGCAGGAATTGCTATGGCAGGTAGCTTAGGTGGATTATTAACTGCATGTTCAAAGGTTGATACAGCAAATGCTTCTAGCAGTACTGGTACTCCTGAATGGCCTTTTAAGTACAAAAAATTAGATCCAGAAAAAGTAAAAGCTAGAGCTTATCAAGCATATAAAGAATTAGGTGGATGAGGTGCCGGTGTTGCCGATGGTTTCTTCGGTACATTAGCTGATGAAGTTGGATATCCATTTAATCAAATTCCACCAGAAGCCTTTGCAGGACTCGCTGCAGGATATGGCCAAGCAACATTATGTGGTTCTTTGGGTGCAGCTGCAACTTGTATTGGTGTTGTATGTGATAAGGACATGCAAAAGAAACTAATTGCAGAATTGTTTAATTGGTATAAAGACCATAATTTCCCTGAATATCAACCAGAAAACCTAGGATTAGTTCAAACAGTTGCTAAATCTCTATTGTGTGCTGATTCAGTTGGTAAATTCATGGAAGCTCAAGGCGTTGCATACGATGATCCTAAGAGAAAAGCAAGATGTGCAGGTGTTACAGCTGAAGTTGCAGCAAAAGTTGTAGAGCTTTTAAATGAAAACCTTGGTTAAAAAGATGAGGCTTGCCTCATCTTTTTTTATGCTAAAATTTGGGATAAAATTTAGTTTATTAACTTATTGAAATAAAACCTTGTATTTATGTGAATAATATTGTATATTATATATTAAATTATTAGATAAAATCAATAATCAGGTGAATTTTTACATAAGAGCGAGTAACTATCTCGTCTCTTATTTTGAGACGAGGTTTTTTTATAGCAGGCGTAAGATAAATATTGAGAAGGAGGAGGTATGGAAATGTTAAATTTCAAAGAAGAAGTTGTAAATATGCTGAAAACTCAAATACAGGAAATGTCAGAAGAAGAAATATCATCTTTAATAGAGATACCACCTTCCTATGAAATGGGAGATTATGCTTTTCCGGTTTTTAAACTTGCTAAGACATATAAGAAAGCTCCTCAATTAATAGCTGAAGAGTTAGTTGGCAAGTTTGAAGAAAGTCCATATTTTGAAAAAATAGAAAATAAGGGGCCATATATTAACTTTTTCATAAATAAAAAGAAGCTAACAGAGGTGACCTTAGAAGAGATAAAAATCAAAAAGGATATGTTTGGCTCATCAGATATTGGAAATGGTAAGACTGTAATAGTGGAATTTTCTTCGCCAAATATTGCAAAGCCATTTCATATTGGCCACATTAGGTCCACTGTTATAGGAAATGCATTGTATAAAATATTCTCCTTTTTAGGTTTCAATACAGTTGCCATTAATCACCTTGGAGATTATGGCACTCAATTTGGAATGCTAATCTCTGCCATAAAGAAATGGGGCAATATGGAGGAAATAGAAAAGGACCCAATAAATGAGCTATTAAAATTATATGTAAGATATAATAAGGAAGCAGAAGAAAATGAAGAGTTAATGGACGAAGCAAGATATTGGTTTAAGGAATTGGAAGAAGGAAATGAAGAGGCATATAAGCTTTGGGAATGGATAAGGGAAATTTCTTTAAAAGAGTTCAATAAAGTATATAAGATGTTAAATATTAAGTTTGATTCCTATGCTGGTGAATCATTCTATTCAGATAAGATGCCAGCAGTTATTGAAGAATTGAAAGAAAAGAATTTGCTAAAAGAATCTGAAGGGGCTTATGTAGTCGATTTACAAGAGTATGGAATGCCACCTGCCATCATAATTAAATCAGATGGAACAACATTATATACAACTAGGGATATTGCTGCTGCAATGTATAGAAAGAAAACCTATGATTTCTATAAGAATATCTATGTAGTTGGAGCCCAACAAAACTTACATTTTAAATCTTGGTTTAAAATAATTGAACTTATGGGGTATGACTGGGCAAAGGATTTGGTTCATGTAAACTTTGGTACAGTAAGCCTAGAAGATGGGGCTCTATCTACAAGAAAAGGAAGGGTAGTATTCTTAGAAGATGTATTGAAGACAGCCATCAATAAGACTTTGGAAATAATCAACGAAAGGAATCCTAATCTAGAAAATAAAGAAGAAGTTGCTAAGCAAGTTGGTATAGGAGCTGTAATTTTCCAAGAATTGTTTAATCAAAGGATAAAGGACTATGTATTTTCTTGGGACAGGACCCTAAGCTTCGATGGAGAAACAGGTCCTTATGTTCAATACACACATGCTAGAATTTGCTCTCTACTTGATAGAGGACAATTTAATATTGAAGATAAGGTAAATTATGATTTACTATCAACTAATGAAGAAATAAACATTGTAAGGCTTTTATACGAATTCCCAGAAGTTATCATAGATGCCATGGAAAAATATGAACCTTATTTGATTACAAGGCATATCGTTGAAATTGCTAAGGCATTTAATAAGCTTTACAATACTTATCCAATTATAGTAGAAGATGAAGAACTAAAGAAGGCAAGGCTAATGCTTTCCTTTGCAACAAAAACTGTATTGAAAACAGGATTGGGACTACTTGGAATTGAAGCGCCTGAAAGAATGTAAAATAAAAGAGACTACAGCTTTCGACAGGTTGTAGTCTCTGAAATAACAATAAAAAGCAAGGTTACCTTGCTTTTACAATGTAAATCAATATTTATGTACGAATAATAATAGACCTTTAAAGGTCTATTTTTTTAGGTATTCTAAAAATTCTTCTTCGCTAACTTCTGCTAATGAGCTTAATTCTTCAACTATGCTATTTCTTAAGTTTATGAAATCATCTATTTTAGTATTATTACCAGTATATTCTAAAGCTTCAATAATTAGCAGCATATCATTCTTTGAGATTTCTTGAATTGAAATTTTGTCGAATTCTCTCATACGACTTCTCCTTTCGTGTCATTTTATACAATTAATTGTATAAAAAAAATCTTTCAAATTCAATGAGATAATTAAATTATTTCTTTACTGTTATAGGTTAAAACTTAATGGTATAATGTAGGTAATGTAATGGATAAAGGAAGGTGTAAGATGAAGATAGTTTTAACAACATTAAATTCCAAATTTATCCATACCTCTCTGGCTATTAGATATTTGAAAGCTTTTGTGGAAGATATAATTGATGTGGAATTAAGGGAATATACCATAAATCAAGATATTAATTATATAACTTCTCAATTATACATGTCAGATGCGGATTTAATCGGATTTTCAGTATATATTTGGAATCTAACTGAAACTTTAAGGATATGTGAAATATTAAAGAAAGTAAAACCAGAAATAAAAATACTATTAGGCGGTCCTGAGGTCTCTTTTGATTTAAAAGAAACTCTCCAAAAGTATCCGTTTATTGACTTTATAATTTATGGTGAAGGTGAAGAAACATTTAGAGAATTTCTTATTGCTTTATTAAGTGGCGACGAATTAATTAATATTAGGGGATTAGCCTATAGAAAAGGTAAGGAAATTTTTATTAACCCTCCACGACCATTAATTGATGATTTAAATAAAATACCATCGCCATATAAAAACATAGGAGATGAATTTAGAAACAGAATTGTATACTTTGAATCATCTAGAGGCTGCCCATTTAACTGCAAATTCTGCTTATCCTCAACTATTAAAGGGGTTAGGTATTTTGACTTAGATAGGGTAAAGAAGGAACTGGATGCGCTCATTAAAGCTAATGTTAAGCAGGTAAAGTTTGTAGATAGGACTTTTAATGCCAATAAAAAATATGCAATGGATATTATGAATTTCATAATAGAAAGGAATCCTAAGGATATTAATTTCCATTTTGAAGTCACTGCCCATTTGTTAGATGATGAAATGCTTGAATTTTTATCCCATGTAAAAGAAGGCTTATTCCAATTTGAAATTGGGGTACAATCCACCAATCCAAGGACAATTGACGCCATAGGCAGGACAACGGATTTTATTAAGCTTAGGGAAGTGACTAAAAAGATAAAATCATATAGAAACATTCATCAGCATTTAGATTTAATAGCAGGGCTTCCTTATGAAGATTATGAATCCTTCAAGAAATCTTTCAATGATGTGTATGAGATAAAGCCAGAAAAAATCCAATTAGGTTTTTTGAAACTCTTAAAAGGCTCTTCCTTAAGGATGGAAGAAGAAAAATACGGGTTCAAATATATAGGTGTGCCACCTTATGAGGTATTAGAAAATAATTATATAAAATATAAGGAAATAATCAGGTTAAAGGCAGTAGAAGAGCTTGTTGAAAGGTATTATAATGAGGGATATTTTGAAAATTCACTGGAATTTATAATTAATAATTTTTATAAAAGCCCTTTTGATTTTTATGAAGATTTCAGCTTATACTGGGAAAGTAATAATTACTATGAGATTTCCATTAGCAGAACTGGACTTTATGAAATACTTCTTGATTTTTATAAATCTAAGGGTTTTGAATACTTAAATATTTTTGCTGAATTATTAAGATATGATTTTATAAAAAACAACAAAAATGCCAAAATGTCAGAAAAGCTTTCCAGTTCAAGTATTAGGATAGAGCAAAACGACATTCATAATATTTTAAAAGATGAGAGGATATTGGAAAATTACTTGCCTTTATATAAAGATTTGCCTACGAAAAGGATTTTAAATAATGTAAAAATAGAAGCTTTTGAATTTAATATTTTAGAGTTAATAAAAAATGGATATGATTTAAAGAACAGTATTGATAAAATAAAAGAAGAAAAAGTTTATATATTATTTGACTACAAAGATGGCGTCATTACTAGATGCAATACCTACGATATAACTAATATTGTAAAGGAGTTGATATGATTTGGACATAATTAAGGATTTTATAATGGTAAATAAAGAGTCTTTGAACAAGTCCATTAAAAGCTTAATAAAGAATTGGCCTATAATTTTTACAGGAATAGTGTACATGACAATCAACATATTCATGATATCCTTTGTAATAACTGTTTTTAGAGGAATTTTATCAATATTTGCAGGTATTTTTGTGGCAATTGTATCATCCAGCCTTATTTCTAATTATTTCTATCTATTGTTTAATATTATCAATTATGACAGAATCACATTGCAGGATTTCAAAGTTGGATTTAAATATTTTCTCAGGAAGGTATACATGATTTTCTTTTTAGCATGGTTAGGAAGCTTCGTTTTAGACTCTATAAGTAAGTTAATGGGTTTTAATTATTATATATTGAACTTAATAATAACATTTTCAGTATTAATATTATTGAATGCACTGCCTGAAACATTATATCAGAAAGCTTTAGAACCAGTTGACAGCATAACTTATTCCTTTGATTTTATTAAAGAGAACTGGTTTAACTGGTTTATACCTAATGCAATTTTTTATGTAATATTATATTTAGTTACCGGTCAAGTGATTACCGATATTTTTGCTACACATATTAATTTTAGATTAAGCTTAGATATGATGGATATTATTAAATATTTAGCTGGTCAGGTCATATTTTCATTTATTATGATTTATAGAGGATATCTTTACAAGATATTAAGCACCAGCACAAGAAGAAAAAGAATGTTTATGAATAGATTCTAATATGAGGTGAGTTCATGGAAATTGTTGATTCTTATTTTAAAAAGCATATTGATAAAATTACCTTTCTGGAACTAAAAAAGGACACTGTAATTGGCAATGGGAAGTATTCTTTAAAAAAGGAAATACCTTTGCCAATAAAGACAGATTCTTTGATTAGTGGAATTAAAGAAGGAATACTCCAAGATGAAATAAATCTAGCTTTTATCATTGATGGAATAATATATTTAATTGGAATTGACCCAGATTTCCCTTATATTAAAGAATACAAGGAAATTTTGTATGGAATTAATGATCAAATAGAGAATTATATATTCTATCATGGAATTAAGGCAGTAGATAAAAAGGACAATGATACCGCAGCCATATATTTTAGGGCGCTTAAATGCTTAAATCCAAAGAATGTAGATGGAATATTTAATTATGCCCTTACCTTGGAGGAAATAGGGAAGAAGTTTTTTGATATGAAAATGGAAGATAAGGGAATGGACTTTATAAAAGCATCTACTAAAGAACTGGAATCCATATTGGATTTAGATGATAGGTATCCCCTTGCATATTATAAATTAGGATATCACTATAAGTTTTATGGTAATTTCCTTAAAGCAAAGCTTATTTGGAGTCAATATTTAACTTTAGATAAGGACGAGTTAAGGTTGCAGGAAATAAGAGAAGAATTAGATATAATAGAAGATGATGCTGAAATGGAAAAGGGACTCATATATTTGAACAGAAATGAATTTAAAAAGGCCATAGATATATTTCAAAATCTTATGAAAAAGTATGATAAATTGTGGACTTTGAAATATTATTTAGGGGTATGCTATAAGGCAACAGGAAATTTAGTACAAGCTGTAGAATTGTTTTACGACGCAATAGAATTGAACAAAAATAATTCAGATGTATATAATGAATTGGGGATATGCTTAGTAAATATAGGCGAAATAGAAGAAGCAATAGATGTTTTTTCTGAAGGGATAAATAACGCTGGAGAGGATTATAAACTTATATTTAATAGAGGATTGTGCTATTGGCAACTTGGAAAACTAAAAGATGCACATGATGACATCAGTAGAGCATACAACTTGATGCCTACTGATAGTAATATTAAAGCCCAAAAGGAAAGGCTGGATAAACTGTTAAACTTAAGTAATTGATTAGATTAAGACGCTTGTTCTATTTATAAAAGGCTTATAAATGGAGAATAGTAACATGAAGAGATAATATGATTTTTTAAAAAAAGGGTGTTGACTTTTAATTAAAATCGTTGTATCATAATAAAAGTCAGCACGATGTAGAACACAAATCACCAAATCTCAACAAATTAAAAACAAAAAAATGGTGTTGACAAAGAGCCAAAAAGATGGTATATTTATTAAGTGACCTCACGAGTGAGGTCCAAATGAATGGTTTAAATGAACCAAGACAACTGAACAGTGTGAGACTTTGAGTTTCAATAAAAGAGCTAAGGAAAACTTTCTTATGAGAGTTTGATCCTGGCTCAGGACGAACGCT
>DATCJO010000137.1:0-5863 GCA_036562765.1 Tissierellaceae bacterium
ATGATTATAGCTATAGAGAATTGGAGTGGTATTATCACGGAATATGATAAGTAAAATTGGTAAAGCCAATAGACCCAGACTAACCTCTATTATAAACAGAGACAGGGCTAAATGTAAACAAGAAATAGCAATAAACTCTACCTGAAATATGGTAGAGTTTATTTTTAATACTGAGGTGGTGGAATTGGTAGACACTATCAGAGTTGGATGTGGGTTTTCGCACGCATTACGGCTGATACATGCAAGTTCGAATCTTGCCCTCAGTACTAATAATAAACAAAAAATTTATAGCAATGAGTACATTGAAACCCAAACATTTAAACAAAGCTTTTAATATACTACAAAAAGGTCCTAAATCTAGTTGGGAACATAGTTATTTAAAGGCTGTGATACAAAAAGTTAAACAAGAAAATTTTTAAAATAGTAAAAAAACAATTTAAAGCTATTGACAAGTATTTAGTATTATTCAATACTATTTATTTATTTATGTATAATGTTCTATAACAGAAGGAATATCTGTTGTAAGTAATTAGAATAAGTATAGATAGCTTTATTTTTAAATAAGCAATAATAACATGACAAATGAAGAATTATTAAAAGAAGCTAAAAGAAGGTATCCAGTAGGTACAAAGTATATAACTGCTGGTGGTAGTGGATATAGATACATTATTAAAGGAGATGATTTTCAATGGTGGGAGCATAAGGTATCAATTTATGAAACAAGTAGTGGTGGTTTAGTTTATAATAGAGGTAAATGGGCTGATATAGTATCTGAAGAAAGAACAGAATTTAAAAAAGGTGATTACATTGTATGTTTAAACACTCCAGAAAACGATACAGGTTTCCCTAGAAATTACATTTTTAAACAAAGAGAAAATTATAAATATCTAAGAAGTGAATTAGATAATAAAGGTTCTAAAGTAAATGGTTGGGATTTAGTAGATTTCAATAAAAAAGAAAGATATGGACAATGGAGATATGGAAGTGCTGAAGAGATAGCTGAATATGATAGAATAGGAAAACCTTATGATGTAACTACACTGAATAAAAAATACACAGTGAAAAGAAAATTATCAGATTATATCGGAAGATATATTAAAGCGTTAGTAGATAATCCAACAGGAGGAGCAGGAGTAAGAGCTGGAGATGTTGGAATTATTGTTAGTGAGTATCATGTAGATTTTCCTAAATTTAAAGGTTACTCTTGTTCAAATGCTTTAAACACCCCTGAATTATATGAACTACTTCCTGTTGATTACAAGCCTGTAGAAGAATCTCCTATGATAGCAATTCAAGAAGAGGCTAGGAAAAGATTTCCTATTGGTTGTAGATTTATTAATACTTCTGGCATAGAAACTATTCTCGAAGAAGATGATTTTACTTATAAAATAGTATGTAATCGTATTTATGCTAACGAAGGAAACGGATGTTTATATGAAAATGGAAAATGGGCTACTTTAGTTGAAAAAGAAGCTAATAAACCATCTTATCCATTAGGTAAAATACAATTCAAAGGGAAAAAAGCTGGAGATTTTTGTCCTACATGGGAAACTAAGAATTTAAAAGGGATTGTACATGGTTATACTAAATTACACCCTATTTATGAAACAGAAAAAGCTCAAATAGTAGGTTATGATAAGGGATATTATTTAGTTAAATTTCCAGGTCAATGTGGTAACGATCAAGTAATATATTGGACTACATTGGGATTTAAAGAAAATGTATTGGAACCAGTACAAGAAGTTGAAAAATGGGGTATTGGAACTTATGTAGTATTTTTACAGAATTACGGCAGTTCTAAAAAAGGGGATATAGATGTTATAACTAAAAAGTATCACCATGTAATCTATACTAAGGAAGGAGGTCTTACAACCCAAAATCCTGAATATGTAAAATGGTTTGCAACTAAAGAAGAAGCTGAAGAATTTTCAAAAAAATTATTAAGTAGTATATCTCTGTGGGAAGATGTAGTATCAAAGTGGAAAGAAGAATTTGATATTCCAGATTCACCACCAAAAACAAACAAAATGTTAAGAGTTGAATCACCAATGATTTATGTAAAACAATTAAAAATCTATAAGTAAAAACAAACAAATTTAAAATTATGACAGAAGTAAAAAAACCAATGGGTATTGTAGCTAAAATCCTATCTCTATTAAACATTACAGAAGAAGGTAGAATTGATAAATTCTTTGGAAAACAAAGAAGTCTACTAACTAAAGACATTAAGAATCTAAATAAGAATTTAGACACTCTTAAAAATCAAGAAGTTGACGATCTTGAGGAACTAAATGAACAATTGGAAGACGCTGAAGTTAGAGTGGAAGAAGCTTATACATCAGTTGCAATTAAAGATATTGCAACTAATGAAGCAGCATCTAAGTTTGCAATTGTTTATTGGGAAAATATAGAAAAAGCAGAATCTGAAGTTAGTAGAATCAAAGAACAAATTGAAAAAACTAAAGAAAGATATGCTGAAAGACGTAAAGACATTCAAGAACAAATTGCTGAAAGAGAAAGAAGACTTTCTAAGATTCAGTAATATTTAAAGGTTGGAAAAAAGAAATAAAGAAAATATTAATTCATATGTGTATAAACTATAAGGTTCTTTGCTTTATTTCTCCTTATAGTTTTTTTATTTAAAAAATAATTATGACGAATGAAGAAAAGTTTAATGAGCTAAAACCTAAATTAAGAGAATTAGGCTGGGTGATTGGGTATGATGCTAAACAGAACAGATATTCTTTAGTTAAAGTTCCACTAGGTCCTAATTGGGGTAATTATTTTCACTACTTTCCTATGGGAGATAGGGTTGAATATAGATCAAAAAAGAATACTGGTTCGATTATAAGTGTTGAAAATGGTTTAGAATACATTAAAAATAAAATTTCTGAGTATGAAAAACAAAATAATTAGTTGTACTACAAACCCTCATTTTTTAAAGTATTTCTTTTTTAATGAACTAGTTAATAATTACTGTAATCAGATAGTTAGAGAAATAGACTCAATATCTAGCAGATCTACTTCTAAGGAAGAATATAAAAATATTCAAATGATGGTATCTGAGTGTTTAATAGATGCTTTGTATGAAGATAATTCTCCTCATAGTGAATTTCTAAAAGATCAACTTATTATAGGAAAATTATACAAAGCAAATTCTACAACACAAGAACTATTAGAAAAAATTACACATCGATATTCATTTAATCTAAATTAAACCAGTTTATGAATAAGTTATACATTGTACTTGCTTTTATTCTTGGAAGTATTGCTTCTTCAAGTGGGTGGTATTATTATGTACACAAGTATAAAGTAGATGATAAAACCTTATTTGATACAATAATTTCAGTTGAAAAAGCTAGAACTGAATTAGTGTTTCTTGAAGATAAAAAACTAGAAATAACTAATAGTATTAAAGATAGAGAAGAAAAACTTAAAATGTTGGACAGATATTTAATGGTTAGGCATTTAGAGTTTCTTGGTCTATACCAAACAAAAACTAAATCTAGAAAGAATGCTAGTTGAAATCGATAAAAGCAGTAAAGTAGTTATTGAAACTTGTAATGGAATTTTCCATTTCGACAAACCTTATAAATTCAAAGTGAGTAAGGTGTCTAATGGATGTGTTAAATATGAAATTACCTTTCTTGAGGATATGCCCTCTGAAATAAAAGAAAAATTTAAAAAAGGTCTTATAAATCACTTTGAAAAAAATCCTATTTAGAAGCTTTTAAAGCCTTATTTCCAATCGGATGTAAACTAACATCAAAACAAATAAGAAGCCTGGTTTATTGCAGGTATTAAGGCTTAAAAGTCTATAAATAACAGTTCAAATAAATCAATAATTTAAAAACTTTAAAAAAATGAAACACGTAGGAATGGCTGTTGTCAATGTACAACAATTTAGAAATTCAGAAGGACTTTCAAAAGACAAAAATGGTAAGCAGGATGTAATCCTTCTTCCAGTTGCTGGTAAAATTCCAAACAGACAAGTGCTGGCTGGAACAATTGCAGAATCTAATGGTTTTGTTGTTGGTAAAACCTATTTGGTAAATATTACTAAATTGGAACCAACTGACAAAGCTGCTGAAAGTAGAAACCTTGCTGAATATCCACACCAATTTAATTGGACTGTTCTTAAAGAACTAGATGCTTTTGAAATTCTCCAGGCCTCTAAAGAACTAGGAAGTCCAGAGGTGTATAATGTGGATAAAAAAGTAGAAGAACCTACTAGTTTGTTCTCTTCTGGTGCAGAAGGTGGTTTGTAATGAATCAATTTAGAAAGGAGAGGAATTTATTCTTCTCCTTTCTTTTTAAATTTTAAATATTATGATGAGAATTAATCACCCAAATTTCATTTCCTCTTTTATAAAAGATCAAATGCAATCAACAGGACTTGTAGGAGAAAAATTATTTAAACACATCTCCAAAAATTTCCCTAGAATGGAGATTACAATAGAGGAATTTAGGGAAGCAGAAATAATTCTTGAACTTTCTGAATTATCAGAAGAAGAAGTAATCAAAAACAAAGCAATTTTCTATGGAGATTACGAATACATGGAAAATTATAGTAGAAATAACTATTAGATATGGTACACGATTATAAATTTATAAAAGACAATCTGCCCAGTAATAGTATTTCAGAATTAATGTACCTAGCTTTAAATAATTTTAAAAAATGCTATCTAATGGAAGAATATAAAGTGAATAACATTTTCTTTCATAGTGGTGGAAATAAATGTCATATAAATTTGTTAGGAGCCTTATTGCTAGATTCTGGAATACGACCAACAGATTACTGTAAACCAGAAATGTTTATCTATAGCATTAAAAAGAAATTATATATAATGAGTCTTGTTCTCGAAGAAGAATACTTTAAAGCTGTAGATATATTCAATGAAAAAGGAATAATCGATATTCCTGAAATTCTCCCAGAAAACTTTAAAGTTAAGTATGAGAGGGATTTAGATGAGTATTCAAACAAAATAATCAAATTAATAAACAATATACCACAATGATATTACAAAAAATAATTTTTTGGTATGTAATTCTAATTCATTATGTAATTAGAAATATAATAAAATACATATATGCAGAACAATCGAATACTACAGGTGTAATTACTTGTGACGTATTAGATGAAACAAGATATTTGAAATGGGAAGCTAATGTTCTTAAAGGAGTTTATATACTGCCTTATATAGCATCAGTTTTTTATTTTACAGAATATGAAAGTATAGCTTTTAAATTCTTTTTAGGGTTAGCTATTGTAGTAGCTATATTAAGATCTATTGAACATATAAATCCTAGAGCTATTTCTTGATATGATAATAACAATCTCTATACTACTATTAATTCTATCAGGTGTATTTAAAGCTTACATGGACTACCATTCAGAAACCACTAAACATATTACTTGGAAGAATAAATGGAAAACTATTTGCGGAATACTGATTCCTCCTTATAATCATTGGTGGTATTTTGGATTATACAGACCTAAGTATCAGGAAAGATTTCCATTTAGTAGTACAGGTTTGGTATTTCTAACGGATGCTTGGCACTTATACCAATTTCTATATACTAAAACACTTGTATTAGGAATTTTAGTATTAAGCTTACATTTCATGGATTTAAGTGTCTTAAACAGCTTCTATTACATTCTATTTAGTATGATTGGAATACATATATTAGTAAGTATCCCTTTTGAATTAGTTTATAAAAGATTAAAGAATGGAAAATAATTTAGATATAAAGAGTCAATTTGTTCCTTATGAGATAGCAGTTAAACTTGAGGAAATAGGATTTGATGAGCCTTGTTTTTATGTTAAACTAAAAGATTCCCCTGAACATTGGTACACTCCTA
>DATCJO010000161.1:0-3398 GCA_036562765.1 Tissierellaceae bacterium
TAATAAACGCTCTAGAAGATGTAGCAGATTATTTTAAACCAATAAAACAATTTGTAGATTCCTTAAAAAATATACTATATGAATTGGAAGATGTAGTCTCTGGCATAAGAGAATCTGCTAAATCCGTAGACTTTGATCCTGCGCGACTAGATGAAATCAATGCAAGGCTTGCCTTACTAAACCGCTTGAAAAATAAATATAATAAAAGCATCGAAGAACTTATAAAATATAAGGAGCAAGTTACTTCAAAGCTGGACGAGGCTTTAAATATTGACGATGAAATTAAAAAACTTGAAAGCTCGTTAGCTAAACTAAAACAAGAATATGTAAGTCATTCTATAAAATTGCATGAATTGCGAAAAAAGGTAGCCGCTTCTTTTGAACAAAATATTTCCAAAGAATTAAGTGACTTAGGAATGAAAGGTATAAAGTTTTTAGTGGATTTTAAATGGATAGAAGCCGAGGAAGGAGTAGAAATTGACAAAAAGATTTTCAAAATTAATGAAAGCGGATTAGATACTGTAGAATTTTTAATTTCGACCAACCCCGGAGAACCATTAAAACCTTTAGCAAAAATAGTATCTGGCGGTGAAGCTTCTCGAATAATGCTTGGCTTAAAAAGCATATTAGCAAGAATCGATAATATTCCTTGTTTGATTTTTGACGAGATCGATGCAGGTATAGGAGGAAGGATCTCCCAGGTAGTTGGAGAAAAACTGTCTAAGGTTGCGCGGAATCATCAAGTCCTCTGCGTTACTCATTCACCACAAATAGCAAGTTTAGGAGATGCACATTTTTGCATAAGCAAAATAGTAGATAAAAATAGAACATACACTGTGGTAAGGGAAGTAAAAGGCGAGGAGAGAATAAAAGAGCTTGCAAGGATGCTAGGAGGAGCCAAGATTACCAGCAATACTTTAGCCCATGCGCGTGAAATGCTTGAAATGGCAGAAAAAATAAAGAAAAATAATTAAAGCCCGTTAGGGCTTCTTTTATTTTTCCAGTATTAAAAAAAAAGAACCGGGTTATCTTAATTTTCAGGTACCGGTTTTTTTTCATTTTTAAATTAAAGGAGTGAAGGGTGTTGAATCCAAGCAAAAATCGGAAATTTATTGGTGTTTTTTTGGCAGTTTTAATATTTATTACATTTTCCCCTCATTTTTCAGGATTATACAGGTTTCCCGACAAAATTAAGATAATAGAAGGAAAAGAGCACATACTGGACCTCGGAATTCCTTTCAGCTTTCAGCTTTTTACCCAAAATGCCGATTTTTTAACCATTAACGGTAATAGCATTAAGAACAGAATTAATGTAAATTTGAGAGAACCCCTTTCCATCAGGTCTTCACGCTTAGGAACTTATGATCTCGAGTTTAGGTTATTTGGAATTATACCTGTAAAAAAGATGAAGTTAGAAGTATTGCCGGAGGTCAAAATTGTGCCAGGGGGGCATTCAATAGGGGTGAAATTGAGGCCTAACGGTGTAATAGTAGTAGGTATTGCTTCAGTTGTTGATGAAAATGGAAAGACATGGTATCCTGCTAAAAATGCAGGGATCCAAATCGGAGATACTATTGCTTTGGTAAACGGCCGTAAAATTTATACGGCTGAGGAATTTACGAGAATTATAAATAGCGATGAAGATAAAACGATAAATTTAACTGTAAAAAGAAATAATAAAACATTTAATACAAAATTATCTGCAGTAAAAAATAAGGAAGGAATTTATCAAATAGGACTTTGGGTGAGAGATATAGCTGCAGGTGTTGGCACTTTAACCTTTTATGAACCCGAGACAGGTTATTATGGTGCTTTAGGGCATATTATATCTGATTCTGATACTGGAAAAGTTTTGGAAGTTGGCCAGGGAGAAATTATAAGAGCCAGCATAACTTCTGTGGTACCTGCGAGAAAAAATGCACCGGGTGAAAAAAGGGGAGTATTTGTAGAAGAAGAAAAGGTTATGGGAAACATTTTGAGCAATACACCCTTTGGTATATTCGGCAAAATGTACCAGCCAATCAAAAATCCGTATTACACAGAGATTCCTGTGGCTCTTGCAAGTTTTGCTCACGAAGGTAAGGCACAAATAATGACTGTAATTGACGGGGAAAAGATAGAAAAATTTGATATAGAAATACAAAAGATCATAAAACAGGATTACCCGAATACTAAAGGAATGATCATAAAAATAACAGATCCACGGTTGATAGAAAAAGCTGGAGGTATTGTTCAGGGAATGAGTGGAAGTCCTATAATTCAAGATGGTTATCTGGTGGGGGCAGTAACCCATGTCTTCGTCAATGATCCGACTCGAGGTTATGGAGTTTTTGCCGAATGGATGATTGAAGAAATATCAAAATTGAAAGGTGAACGACAGGTAATTAATTATTAAAACAATTTATGGTATTTTTTAGAAGGAGAATACCATTAATTGTCGAATATATCAAAAAAGGTAGTTAGGTAAGGGGGGTCTAAAGAATATGGGCGATAAAAAGAGAATACTGTTAGCTGACGATAACAAAGAATTTTGCGATCTTTTGGAAGAATATTTTTCGGGCGAAGACGACTTAGAAGTGGTAGGCAAAGCACATAATGGATTGGAAGTACTAGAAAAAGTTCAAGAATTAAATCCAGATGTATTAGTGCTTGATATAATTATGCCAAATCTTGACGGTCTTGGTGTAATCGAAAAATTAGCAAATTTCGATAAAAAACCCAGAATAATAGTACTTTCGGCGGTAGGGCAAGATAAAATCACTCAAAAAGCTATAAATTTAGGAGCGGATTATTACGTAGTCAAACCTTTTGATTTAAAGATTCTGGTCGACCGTATCCGCGAATTAACTGGAACCCCGGTGCAGAATAAAGAAAAAAGCTTAAACATCACAAACCCGAAGCGCAAAGATACGAACCTCGAAATGGAAATAACAAATATAATCCATGAAATAGGTATTCCCGCTCATATAAAGGGTTACTTTTACTTGAGGGAAGCAATTGCAATGGTTGTAAACAATGTAGAGCTGCTGGGCGCTGTTACAAAAGTATTGTATCCAACTATAGCGAAGAAATACAATACCACGCCAAGCAGGGTCGAGAGAGCCATACGACATGCCATCGAAGTTGCGTGGAACAGAGGATGTGTAGAGACGCTCAATAATCTTTTTGGTTATACGATTCAAAAGGATAAAGGCAAACCCACAAATTCCGAATTTATTGCAATGATTTCGGACAAGCTGAGAATGGAGCAAAAAGCCATATCTTAAGGGTTTGAGGGTATTGTAAAACCAACTAATTTTGGAAGATGGCACTAAAAAAACCAATAAACTTCCCAAAGTAAACCCAACAAACACCTCTTGTTAGTTGGTTTAGATTAAACTAACAGGAGGTGTTTATTT
>DATCJO010000163.1:0-17819 GCA_036562765.1 Tissierellaceae bacterium
ACCGGACGCCCGTGTTCATCCAATGCCACCATGGTGAAAAATGCTGTAAGAGCAGTTATGGGCGGCTGATCGCTGCTTAAATCCTCTACCTCTACACGCACAGCTACTTCCATAGAGCTCCTTCCCACGAATACCAGCTGACCTTTACAGGTCACTAGCTGCCCTACAAATATAGGCTGATAGAATTCCAGCTCGTCCACCCGCGCCGTCACCACATTTCTCCTGCAGTGCTTCCTGGCTACCACATATGCCGTATTGTCCATCATCTTCATTATTTCGCCGCCGTGGATATTGCCAGCCGGGTTGGCCTGCTCCGGCAGTACGATCTGCGACATTACGGTCCTTGAATATGAGACAGGTTTTGCTTCCACCACTATCACCTCTGCATATCAGTTTGTTTAACGCTCGTCATAGTTCTTAGTTTGTGTCACTTTCATCTGGCTAAAATAGTGCTAAGCCTAAAAATCTTTCCTCGCTGCAAAACTTTAAATATTGAGTTGGCCTATGCTAAGAATTATATACCATGGAGATAAAAATTTAAACGGGCATTTGCGTTTTAACGTCATTGACATGGATCTTTACATGGTGTATCTTAGATTTTGTATACTTGAAGCATTCAAATAAATAGTTCAAGCAACCGAAAGCATACTGTAACCATTAAACGCACAGGGAAGGTGAAAGCAAATTGCAGATTAAATGGCTAAAAGGTACCGATGACCTTACAGACGCATATAAGATACGCTTCAAGGTGTTTATAGAAGAACAAAACGTACCTGCCGACCTTGAGGTAGACGACATCGATGGCATCGCGCATCACGTCGTAGTATATCAGGATGGCATTCCCGTGGGAACGGGCAGGGTATTTGAGCAGGGCGGCCGGTATTATCTGGGTCGGATCGCCGTTCTGAAGGAGTACAGAAAGCAACACATAGGCTCCCTCATAGTCAAGCTGCTGCTCCAAAAAGCCTTTGAATGGGGCGCAGAGGAAGTGCACATCCACGCCCAGACCTCTGCACTGGAATTTTACAAAAAATTAGGGTTCATCCCTTATGGCGAACCCTATGATGAAGCCGGAATTAGGCATATCAGCATGGTGGCTTATAGAAATATAAACATAAATTCATCCAACGATCCCTGACCGTTCGAAATTTTCAACTAATTTTTTCTGGACTATAAAATAAACTATTAATAGCGGCAGCATATATAATATAGTAGCAGCTTGTTTTACAGCATCAAAGGCAAAAGTAGTAGTTCCCGCTACACCATACCAAACATTTAAAGCTCGCAAAACATTATTAACATTTGCAGATGAAAATGTATTTGTCAACATAAGACTTAAATACGGGCCATCTGGATGGAAATATGAGGTATAATATGTGTCTCCGTAATTCCAGACAAACGCCAGTGTTGATACCACAACCATAGCCGGGATTGCATTAGGAATTGCAATCCTGTAATAAGTTTTATGAAATCCACATCCATCAATCAATGCTGCTTCCTCTAACTCTGTTGGTAAGCCTTTAAAAAACTGCCTGAAGATAAATACGAAAAGGCTTTGTTTTACACCAAACCCCAAAAACGCTATTATATACAAAGTATAAGGTTTATTTATTAAATCCAAAGTAGTACCTCTTATCAACCTTATAATCCCAAAGATATCAAAATTTTTAAAATAGAGATACTGAGATATCAACAGAGATTGTGGTGGCACTATAAATGTAACTATTACGACGAAAAATATAAAATTACTACCTCTAAACTTTACTCTGGCCAACGCATATCCCGTCATAGCAGATATAAAAGTCTGTATCACAGTAATTATAGTAGCATAACCAAGAGATTGAAAGATGATCCTCACATCTTTATATATAAACCTTATAGCTGCTTTAAAGCTTAATACCGACCTTTTTATAGGAATCCAAATAACGTCTGGATTGCCCAGATCCTCTAAATCACAAAAAACCATTGGCAATGTTTTAAGTAATGGATATAGGATTGAAAAACACATCCCGATAATTAAAGAGGCAAATAAAATTTTGTATACACAGTTTAACAACTTCTGTTTTATGTTTATACTGTAAACACTAAGAAGCTCTAAATTTTTGCCATTAAAGGTTTTTATGAGTTTCATTCTGATTTTACACCACCTTTTCTACCCAATATTAACAACATAATGCCTAAATCTAAAAGAATGTTTAGCATATATACCATTGACAATGCAGAACCAGTACCAATATTGTTTTTTCTAAATGCAAACCAATATATCTCATTCGTTATTGGTGAAGCTAAGAATAGATCAACAAAAGTATACACTAATACAAACAAACTTACATTTGAAAGCATAGGCAAAGTTATCTTCCAGAATATATCATAATTGTTTGCCCCTTCTATTTTAGCGACCTCATACAACGAAGGATTAATGGACTGTAATCCTGCTAGATAGATTAGAGTTTGTACGCCTGCTTTCGATATCAGATTAAAAACATTGGAAATTACACCCGATATAAACTGAGTCACGTTGGGAGGTAAAAACGTATACAGTATTAATATTTCCATTAGTTCTGAATTATCTAGAAAACTGCTAAGTGCATTATCTATAATATCACCGCCAGTATATATGGTTAAATGATTAATAACTACTTGAATTCCCAAAACTATAGGCAGAAAAAATATAACCCTTACCACACTTCTTCCCTTATAATTTGCATTAACAAGGAGTGCCATAAATAAGCTAAAAACTACGATAAGAGGAGTATTTACAAATATATTAATATTTTCCTCTAAAAAAATCCTCGCAAACTGCATGTTATTGCTTGAAACTTCGGTTCTAAATAAATCAATGTAATTCTTGGTGCCAATAAATTCTAATTCCATTCCGCCTCTTTTACCAACTGAAACGATATTAAATGAGTATATCATAGTATTTATTACAGGCATAATGAAAAACACCAGAAATCCTACCAACCATGGGGATAAAAATAACCATGCATTTAATTTTCGAGAAGTAGAATAACTTATTTTTTTCTTCATTCTGTTCCCTCCCTAAACCTTATGGCCAAATCCGGTATCCAAGCGGTTCAATGACGTTACCATCTACAGTAACGGGATATCTGTTATAATTGACAATTACGCTAACTCCTGAAGCATACTTTGTCATAAATACATTCTCCTGAAGCATCTGATGATCTACTATTTCCTTTGATTTTATCTTATTCCAAACATTTTTGTACTCTCTATAAACATCAAAAATAGTATCTTTAAGTTTACTGTATTGAGCGAAAAAGTAATGAGAAAAACTTGTATTCTTCAACAAATCTACCGTTTTACCGGATATAATGAATTTAGGATGACTACCTAATTCTATAGCTTGCAAGATATAATATCTGATATCCTCTTTAGACATATTCACATCTAATGTTGTATATTCAACTATTCCATTCATAACTAATTGTCTAAAAGGTATAGAACAGTACATCGTACCAAAATCACTGCTTTCCCTTGAAACATTGAGTGCATATTTGCCATATACCATTCTATCAATATTTGGATTGTTTAAAGCAAGAGTTTTAATTCCAGACAATTTAGTTAACCCCTCTTGGATAATAGCATTTGCCTTAAGGGGATCTATCATTTCTTGAGGGTTGTAATTAGCATAATACACATTTCCTATATCATGCAAACATATATTACCAAATGCTTCTGTACTTTTAATAAATCCCTCTACCAAACTTGTAAAATATAAGGGGTTTACGATAAAATATCTATTACTCAATCTATTAAACCGTCCTGTTGCCAAATTATATCCCATTATTTCCTGTGGCTTTCCGTTAAAACCATATATTGCATGTTTTCTAGCTTTAAAACCATTGCCTTTCTGATAAACTTTGGTTAATTCCACCCCTGCGAAAAATTCATCTCCACTATGTGAGATAAAATCCATCAATCTTTGAAGCTCGGAAAGTTTTCCGTTTTCTTTAACCAAGTTCACTGTATTCATCAAATAATTGTTTATCCCTGAATTAAAAATACCATTATATATTATTACCTTATTTTCAATGGATTCCATATCCTTCAAAATATTCATCAACTCATTATAAGTTGTCATAGATATTACCCTATCATAAGGTACCCCTAAAAATCTATCTTCTATAGTTAGAGCCCCAATTACCTCAAAAAATAATTTCGGTTTATTATCATAACTAACGTTAATATCATATCTTTTTACTAAATAATCTCTATATTCTTTCGCCATATTGAAATAAGAAGCATCCTGTGGAAATAACTTATATCTTATACAAAAATCCATATCAATATTATCGGTGGTCACCAAATACCTGGCATCATTGGAGCTATATGGTCCAAAAACTTTTACGCGTGAATATTGAACGGTATCAAAAGAAGCAAAAACCTTATTATAGGGTAACCCGCCTGTCTCCGCTATTTTCGTTCCCAATTTTACATTTATATAAGCAGTATGGGCTCCGTTCTCAATGATACCCATAAACCCCTGCATTTGAGATTTTTGATTTCTAAACATCATCCCAAATACAGGCATATGCAATTCTTCTCCGTACTCAGGCATATCATAGACAGTATTATAATACGTATTGTTATAAACTGGCCTAGAATACTCAGGATACTTCTCATCAAAAGTATTTATCTTGAACAGCGCACCACTTCCATCGGGTACTAATATATAACCTTCTTCAAACTCGTTTGCAGAAACCAAGCCAAAATTCGGTAACACTATAACATTCTGGAGAACATAAAAATCGTTTCTGGCTTTTATCTCATAGGTTGGTATTCGTACAACCATGTCGTCATTTTCAAGTAAAACTTCCATCACTATTTTGAATTCTGGATATTCAGTGATATCCACCGTTATACCAAACTCCTGGCTATCCTGAATAAGCATTTCTGTCGTATATCCAACTTCTTGAGCAAGTTCTATTAACAAGTTAACCACCGAAGCAGATGGAGAGCCTGCAAATTTATTATAATAGCAATTGTTCTGCTGATCCTTTTCATATACCAGGTTCAAAGCGCTCTTATATCGCTCAGCTTTTTCTTTACTTAGAGTTCCCTCAGCAACTTTTTGATCTATCTTATCCAAAAACGCTTCCTCAAATCGTTCAATTGATATTTTTTGTGGCATATATTCATTTAAATTGTGTGAAGTCGATCGCATAAAATTAAACTCAATTCTTACTCCATTTTTAATTTTGTAAATTTCATAATTGCCATCACTTATACAATATTTAAAAGCCGACCATTCATATATCTGGCTATCTTTACCTAGAAATTTAATAATAAGAGGAGATTTTTCATTCTCTGTAGCTTTATCATCGTCAAAAATAGTATTCCATTCAGCACCAGTTTTTACATCCTCAATTTTTATATTTAAAGTAGAACTATCTATATACATCCTTTTGGTTGGCGTACTAGCAACCAGTATTTCCCCACTATTTGCAGGTATTGTCTCTATAACCTCGGATATACCCAGTGGAGTAATTTTAGGGACGCTTCCCTTTTCCAATTCACTTCTCCCTATAGTCAAAACTCCTAACAAAAACGATACTGCCAGTATTACAGAAAATACCTTAATTAGTTTTATGTTGTTAATTCGCTCTTTCAATATAGAAATCCTAATTTCTCTCATATTCTATCACCATCTTCTTAAAAATTCAGTAAAAATTGTAATAACAAAGTTTATTGTCTTGCTCATAATTGTAATATAAAGCATAAGCAAAAACACAATTATTACAGTTGCAATGAAAGTTCCTATCAACATTAATATATTTGAGAAAACTGTATATTCGTGTATCACACAAAGCCCGGTAAAGACTAAAAAACAAAACCATAACGTCCCTATTGAAGTAAACGCTATTAACAGAGGAACTTCTTCACTTATTACGAAATTACTTAATATCACGCCCGCTAAGTCAAATACGATTTTAGGGAATAAAGCGTAACATACAACTGTGTAAATATCACCTATTGTACCGCTGCCTTCAAATAAAGAGGTTACACTCCAGTTGCTAACAACAAAAAGCAATATTGGAAATAATGCTAATAGGAAAATCCTTATACTATTCATCATAAAAATTGGGTTATTATTTATAATGAATCCTGTATATTGGTAGGATATAATCTGCACTATGCCGTATAAAAACAGCAATATAGTAGCTACCAAATATCTCTTACTTGTCTCTAATTTAAGCTGATAATACCCATCAAAAGGGTGAAAAATCACATGTACCAATTGTCTTATCATGTATAAACCAAGCCTCCCGTTTATAACGATAATTATAACGATAATACTAAAAGTTCACCTGGTATTCTCTAATTTCCTAACATTTTTAATATGTTGACACTCCGAATAGATTATATACACAACGAATATTAAAAACAAAGTTACAAACCATATAAAGTTTTCTTGTATAATCAAATTCCTATATCCGCTATAGGCCTTTGAATAATATTCTTTATCATTTCCCAATTTAAGATAATACATAGCTTCCTCATATCTATCTTGCATAAGCAAATTCCTACCAATACCTACATATGCCACATCATAATTGGAATTCATCGCTAAAGCCTTTTCAAATAATTCAGCAGCTTCCTCCCATCTACCGTGATAATAACTCTCTACCGCACCTAATGCAACTTCACCAAATCGTGTTGGATGAAATATAAAAGCCTTTACCAATTTTTTATCTGTCACAATAAGCGTCCTCCCATCCCAGGCAATACTAGTAGGCTCTTGAAAACTTCCTTTACTATATCCCAACCCTCCAAATATATTCAACAAATCTCCATCAAAGCTGTAAATAAATATTCTTCCATTCGCCTTATCTAGTAAAGCATACGCTCCAAAATCTGAGACAGCTATATCTACAAACATACTTGGGGTCTGATCTTCAGTGTGTATTAAATCTCCTACTATTTTATCTGCCCTTCTCAAAACATTTTCTCCTTTAGCATTCAATCTAAAAACCTTGTGTACTGCCGCCGAATCAGAAGTTGTAGCATATATAAAACCTTCTTGATCAATATCTATGTTATTAAATGAGGGAGCATATACCTTCCTGATCTTCTCTTTTTGAACTTCGGAAGCAAGATTTTTCCAGAAATACTCTATTATACTTGTACGCGGTTTATTAACTCCGAAATATCTTGAAAAACTTCCATCACTATTTAATTCAATTATTCCTTCGCGTCCACCCTGCACCACTGCATATATTCTTCCGGCATTATCTACAACAATTTTCGATGGCCTAAAAACCGTAACTCCAACCATATTGCTTGGTCTTTCAATTATCTTCTTTAAATAATACTTCTGGTTGTCTAGGACTATAATTCGCTCTCCTCCTGTATCAGCTATATATATTTCCCCCGTATCCTCTTTTACAAAGACGCCTTCGGGATTTTTTAAAATTAACTGCGTATTGGTCTCAGGATCCACTACAATTTTGTTCTCCTCGTTTCTAATTACTTTTATAGATGCCAGTAAATTTTTCCCCTCATCAAATATATTAAGGCGGCTTTCGACCGAGTCAATTAAATATATTTTACCGTTACTGACATATACATCATCTAAACTCATTAACGGTATATTCCCCGTATCAGACCTATCAATGATATCTACAAGTTCAAAGGCAGGAATACTTTTTTGTGGGAATCCCCAGCAGTCATATATATAATTAGTTTCAAATGTGTGTTCTGCTTTTACGTATACTGGTACAATGAGGCAAATCAATATTGCAATTAATGTCGATAAAAGTTTCATTGTTTTCACCTCCTTTTTCACTCTTTAATGCCTGATGTAGCCATGGTTTCAATAATATTGCTTTGTGATATAACGAAAACTATTACAGGTACTATAAGCATAATAAGAGCTACTGCTGAAGCAACCCCTGTTCTAACAATACCGGCATTTATAATTTGGGATAATGCATAACTTACCGGCTTAAGTTTTTCCGTATAAATAAAGGTTCCTCCTGTCGTCCCCCATAGAGATTGAAACGACAATACAATCAGGGTTATCCATGCGGGTTTTGAAAGAGGCATGATTACGCTCCAAAAAATTCGATATTCGCTGGCACCATCAATTTTTGAAGCCTCCAAAAGCGAATCAGGGATTTGAACCATGTGATTCTTCATCAGATATAACCCCAATGTTGAACCTACAGCTGTAATTATAACTGGCCAATAACTGTCTATTAATCCTAACTTCGACATAATAATATAGTTAGGCAAAGCAGTCACCGCTCCACTAAACATCAAAGAATAAACTATTAAATTGGACATAACTTTAGAACCGGGGAAATTATACTTGGCAAGAGGAAAAGCAGCCATTGAACCAATAATTACCGTTCCCAATGTCCCCACGACGGTTATAAACACAGTATTAAATATATACCTTGAAAATGGTATCCATGAATTACCAATAATTATAAATAAATCCTTAAAATTATTCAATGTTGGGTTGTATACAAAAAGTCTAGGTGGAAACAGAAATATTTCGTTTAAGGGTTTGAATGCGTTGCTTATCACAAATATCAATGGCAACAAGCTAAATATCCCAAATAGACCTAAAATTAACGTTAAAATAATATCTACTGTACGACTTCTATTTGGCCTTTTTCTTCTCGTTCTTATCATTTTTACAACCTTTTTACCAGAAGCTCTCCTACTTACCATAATAAGCTGCATCTTACTCACCTACCCTTCTGAGGAGCTTCTGCACAATTATATTTGAAAACATCATTATAAAAAACAAAAGCGTTGCAATAGCAGAAGCATAACCCATCTCAAACCTTATATTTCCATAGTCATAAAGGTGGGTAAGTATAGTATGACCTGCATACTCTACAGAAGGAAATCCCGCAAGCTCCATTGATATACCTGCAACGGACAAAGACTGTGTTATTTGCATAACCGCACCAAACATGAGTTGTGGCTTCATAGATGGAAGTGTAATGTACCAAAGCTCCTGCCACCTATTTTTTATTCCATCTATCATACCAACTTCATAAAGCGATTTATCAATAGTTTGAAACCCTGCAATAAATGCTAAAAACCCAACACCCAGGCTTAACCACAGCTGAACAATAATCAATATTGGCATTACATATTCCTTGGTATCAAACCACAGAATTGGTTCGGATATTAATCCTAACTTCATCAACCAAGCGTTAGCATAACCATACATATCCGAAGAAAAAATTAATTTCCATATCAAATAAGCGTTACCAGAAATTGAAGGTGCGTAAAACGCCAATGTCATTAAAGCCCGTATTTTTGGTGGCAATTCATTTATTAACCATGCAAAACCAAAACACATTATATAACTTATTGGACCGGTTATTATTGCAAAGAGTAACGTATTTTTTATCGCAATGAGAAAGACGCTATCATTAACAATTAAATTAATATAATTTCTCAGCCCAACAAATTCTGGTAATTCTAACATGTTAAAAGATGTAAAACTTAATACAATAGATACAATAATCGGGACCACTGTAAAACACACAAATATTATTCCAAATGGTGCTATTAAGATATATTTCTCTTTATGCTGTCTCCATATCTCTAAATACTTATTTTTTTTGCTAAGCTTATTAGCTTTATTAAGTGAAAGTACCTGCCCTACTGCCAATCTAAAGCACCTCTCCCTATTAAAGAAATCTCTTTAGAATTACCGATCCTGGTATGTCTCTATATACGGTAGATGAAATTCCTTGCGTTTTTTGGCTAGTTCCTTATTTATTTCCTTAACATTGAGATAGAGAGCTTCACGGGGATTCTGACCACCTGTTACAACTGCTTTAAACGCATAATCCACCATTCTTCCCGTCATATATCCACCAGGAACTTCGGGAACCCCTTCACATTTTTCAAATTGACTAAGAAGAGAATCCAAAAAACTGCTAGGCCATGGTAATTGAGTTAACACATTTCTATTTGCTGTTGGATATCTTGCACCAACTCCCATGCTCGCCTCTAGCGCATAAGCATATCGTAGCTGTACGTCATCGCTCAACCACCATTTTACAAAATCCCATGCATTATCTTTATTCTTGGCAGACTTCATCAATATACAATGGCTTGTATCACAAACAACCGTATTGTTTATATTCCCATTGCTATCAACAACCCCTGGTACAGGGGCAAACGACCATAATCCTTTTATCTCTGGAGCAAATATTTCAAGCTGGTTAAAAGTTGTATACGGAGCTATACCAATTGGAATCTCTCCAGTCCTAAACCTGTTAGAAAAATCGATTGTAACGGGGAGTTTATAACTCGTATAAAATTCCGTAAGGTGTTCAAACGCAAGCATTGCATTTTCTTCGATCAGACCGCTTTCTATGCCATAATTTTTGCCTTCCCCCTTATAAATATCCCCTCCATATTGAAATACAAGGCTGTAATAAATGGAACTTGGCAGCCAGAAATCATAATTATTCATATGAAGAACAGGTATAATTTCCCTTACCTCATTCCATGTTTTTGGTGGCGTCAACCCTAACTCTTCCAATATATCCCTTCTGTAAAACATCATCATAAACGTCTGCTGTTCAGGTAATCCGAATACTTTACCATCAAAAGTCACAGTTTTAAAGGCACTTGGATGAAACTTTTCCTTTATATGTTTAAAATCTTCAAATTCTGTAAAATCGGTCAGTGCATTTCTCACCGCAAAATTCATTACCATAGATTGAGAAACATTTAAAACAACATCTGGACCTGTACCAGCTAACGTAGCAGGAATTATTACATCAAGCGGAATTAACTGCAATTCCACAGGTATACCACGTACAGGGGTATAACTATCATCAATCAGATTTCTTATAATCTGCGCTTGATCTCTTCCCGAAGAGATCCATACTTTCACCGCATTTTGTCCTGCATCCTCGTTGGTTTGCAATGTAGAATAATCAACAAAAAATGTAGAAACAAATCTTACTATTTCATAATAAGTTTTTACAAAAAAGCTGGGTTCAGCTTGTGGAAGTTTTGCATTTGGAGCTGATAATGTAAAACTATCTATTTCCAGCGGCATTTCAGAAATATACAACAACCAAGCTCCCAACCCTGATATATTTTGCTTAAAGGACGATAATTCCAAAACCACATCATCTGGATTTTGACTTAATTGTAATGCCTGGACCGCCATTTTTTCTATCATAACGGTCTTATCGCCTTTTTCTCCAGTTATCTCAACCAATTCTTCGACAACTCTGAAAAGCCTCTCGCTCTCAGCCTTAAGCGTCTCCCTAAATTCCGGAATCTTTTTATCAATCTCATAATCTATAAATTTATCCGGTACTAAACCTGTTATTTGTATTGTTTTTCTATAAATCTCATTTAAAATTCTCAAGCTTTGTTCTACCTCTGCAATTGATTGGCTAAATTCACCAGGAACTACTTCCAAGCTAATCGTATTCTTTCCTTTTTTAAAATAAAACAGGAAAGGTCCGTTTTCATCACCACATACATAATTTTCAAAATTTCCATTAAATTCGAATCCAATGCTACTGACTTCTTTAAAAGGTACCTCGCCGTTAATTCTTAACTCTCTAAACGACTTAACGCCTCTGTTAATATTCTGCCTTGCTCGAAACGATAATTGATAGAGCCCTTCCTCCGGTACTTCAATTTCCCAGATGATGAATTCGCCAACAGTTCTCCAGCTATTGCCACCTATAGTGTTCAATTTAATCTTGTATGGATGGTAAGGCACAGTATTGGGGCTACTATAATCTGAGGTCACCACAATGGAAGGTGAAGACTTCTTAATTCCAATAGTTTTCCCATCAACCCGTTCTGCTTGATATACTATATTTTCGCCACTATAAACCGGATATTTTTGTTTTAATTCACTTATGACTTCATCGTATGGTTGCAGTTCGGGAGCTGTCTTTAGTATTATTGCTCCAATTTTTACAGGTTCTTTTATAGATTCAAAAGATATCGTATGTTTACCCGCTGAAAAAAAGAATGCATAAGGCCTTAAGCTTCTCCTCTGAGAATCCCTTATATACACTTTTTGCCACTGTGGAACTTCGGTTGCTTCAGGGAGTATTTCATTATCATTATTTTCCATGATGTTACCGTTATCCCATATTCTACTAAATATTATCTGTTCCATCCCTTTGAAAAGGATTTCTCCATCAATGTAAATTCTACGTTCTATAGTAGAATTACTCCCCTTTACAGGAAAATAAGTTACCTCAATGTTATAAAAACCGTTCTCCTTTACATAAAACTCCCAGGTTATAGTTCCACGGTCACCCGTTATCACTCCATCTGGCTCAACAACTACTTCCATCTCGTCAGATTTTGTGTATCTAGTCAAATCAATTACCACTTCTGCTTTAGCCATCTTGTCTTTATCGAATCCACTATCGATTAAATACTGTAAATAGGTTGGTTCATAAAATTCGTTTTCTCCTTCAAAGCTGAAATCTTCAGCCAGTACTTCTGAAGAACTCACTAAATTAGCATAAGAAAGCAGGATACTCATTATCATTGCGAAAACCAACCCGAACGCCATTTGCCTTCTCACAATAACTCATTCTCCCCCATTATAGCTTAATTAAAATAAATGGAGTAATGGCGTTTTAGGTACTTCTGCACCCAAAACGCCTAAAACACTATTTATTCTACAGTAACTTCAATAGTGGCTTTAGCCTCATTACCAACAAAATCAGTAACAGTAATCTCCACAGGATACTTACCGGGTGTAGTAGTATCAAGCCGACTTATATCCGCTTTGACGTTAAATTTGATATCAAATCCATCCTTATCCACTGCAGTTTCCACAAAATCATTAGCCCAATTGATTTTGGCTGGGTCTTCATCCTTGGCTATCTTTCTGTACTCAGATTTAATAACCAGTGTGGGTTTTTCTTTATTATTGGGGTCATAGATAATCACATCAGCACTAACGCTTCCTTCATTCCCTGAAGCATCTTTGATTTTGGCCTTAAAACCTCCAGCATATTTGTCCACTTTATTAAAGTCGATTGCACTAATATCGATTTCTGCTTTGGACATGTCAAGATCTCCATCAACATTATCCACAGCTTTATAAATTGTACTCCAATCAATTTTTGATGGATCGGTGCCCGCAGGAAATGCAATCGGTATATTGGCGTCAATCTTAGTAAACTTGGGTGCAATATTATCAGTGGGTTTATCTGACTGCAAAGCTTTTTCTATAGCGGATAAATATTCCAATAATTCATTCTTCCTTGCATCAATAGCTACATCATACTTTGGAGTATTATTGAGTCCATAAATAGAATTCCCAACTATGTTCTCACCCCATGGAGCAATAAGTCCAAGCGATTCCCCAAATTCATTGACCGGTGTTCTGGATATATAGAGGAACATATCTAAAATATCCTTACCAATTTTTTCGTGCAATACATCAAATCCCTGTGCAAGAGCAACCGACTCAGCTTTATTATTAATGTAATCCATTGCCTTATCCGAACCCGCAAGCTCTTTATAGAAAGTTTGGAAATATAATTTATAAACTTTCAGAGCTAATTCGACCCTATCTTCTGGTATTCCTCTTAATATAGCAACACTATCCTTACTGTGTGCTGCTTGACGGTAACGCGGGTCATCTGGCGCAAGATGGTCCGGCCTTGGGAAAGGCACTATGCCCATTGATTCTCCCCTGCTTGCAAGCGTATTTGCTGCATTAGCACTTAACCAGGGAACCATATTGGTAAAAACGGTTTCGCCATTTGCAAAGTCATTAGCCTGCCAGGTCCAACCGGGCACAGGTGAATCATCACTGTATCTTACAGACATCATTAGACCTTTTTTCATAAGATTATCCACATATGCTACTGCTTGTTTTGCTTCCGGAGTATCCACTTCTAACCCATTTTCACCGAATAAAGCAACTCCATTAGAATGTAAAGCTTGTATAACTGTAAACCTGTAATCCGTTTGGAAAGCTTTAATTGGTACTTCAGGTCTTACTGGAGAAGGTTTACCTTCATAATACGCCTTAATTTTTGAGAGATACTCTTCAAATTTTGACCATGTCCATTCACCACGTTTAAACAAATCAGTAGGATAAACAGTTTTTCCGTTTTCTTTAAGCGAATCTACTGCTTCAATGTATTTAATATTAAATACCAACGGCCACTGATGTAAAAAGTCCAATACACGGTTTAATAGATAATAATGCCCAAACGTTTTACCAACAACCATCCATTTGGTATCCTCATCATTTAAAAACATATCTATATAATCATCTAAAGGCTGAAGAATCCCCTGGCCCAATATCGTGCCTTGAGATCCATTCCACAAAATAACCAAATCGGCAAATGGATCACCAGCCAGAACGGACTGAAGCAATATCTCTCTCACATCTGATGGATACTGGACAAATTCAATTTTTACGTTTAATTCATCCAAAACCTTCTGATACGCAATTTCGGATGCACGGAGATTTTCCGGAGACATGCCTGGTTCACCGGTAACCTCATCTCTCCAGTTGGGATCAATTTCTGGAACCCAGTGTGTCCCCCATTTGATTACTATGGGTTCTCCCGCTGGCTTTTCCTCACTCCCTTCTTCCCCTTGTTCCGGTTGTTCTTCCCCAGAACCATCAGCAGGAACATTTGTTTCTCCGTTCTTTTTCGCACATGCACTAAACATGGTTAACACTAATAAGCAAACCAATAAAATAGACACTATATTTTTTGCTTTTTTCACCATTTTTCCTCCTCCTTCTTTCCTTTTATTTTTAGCGTACTTTATCAGTACGCAAAACTTGAACAACATAAATTTTTATCTTTTAAATATATCTAGACTTCTTTTGTTTTCTGCAACAAATGTGGTCACAGATCTTGGGGGTACTTCCCAGGACTCCCGTGCAGATATTGTACCAACCAATTGACAATCATAACTCTTTGAGGTTTCATAAATCATCATCTCATTTCCCTTTACACCGGTAAATGATAATTTGGCTGAATTATCAATAGGATTAATTGCAACTATGACCGTTTTATCCCTTTCAGGACTTACATACGCTGACACCATAAGTTCATCATTTTCGCATTCAACATGAATTCTCTTATAACCTCTATCAATAAATTTCGCATAATTTCCCAGCGCCCACCCCCGTTTTGCCACTCTGTATTTTCTAGTCGGAATATCAACATATATAAGCCCATCACGATAATCATAACGAGATACCGCCAGCCAGTGCTGCCACGAAGCAACTGATAATATCGTCATATCTTCATGTATAGTGGTCGCCATCACCAATGCTGCATCCATCCCAAAATCCCTTCCATGAGCCATTTCGCACCATTCGGTTTGGTGAAGTGGAAGCATATTTTCGATTTGGGAAAAATAGTGTGCGGCTATTTTTTTATCCCTTTCATTGGACCAGTAAGAATGTACTGCCCAATGATCAATTGCTTTAGATAATATCTCATCATCCATTACTCTTTTATAGAGAGTTAATGTATACTTTTCGTCATTCCATTTTCCAGACTCAGGTATTGATATCTTAACAGGGAGGTTTCTTTTTTCCAGCTCTGCAACCACTTTTTTAGATAAGCTGATGATTTGCTCAGGTTCATAATGACATCCTTCTTGTCCTTCCTTCCACTCCCACTGTGGCTCATTGATAGGACTTAAATACTTTACAGGTATACCCTCTTTCAATATAAGTTCGGTAATATCTACAAGATACTTAGCAAACTCCTCTTCATTTTCTGGAGGCAAATTTGACTTACCATTCTCCTCACCAGAAGTATACCCCGACTTGGTAAGTCTAGCAGGCGGGCTGTTAGCAAATAGTATAACTGTATCAGCACCGTATTCTACTGCTTTTTTCATAGCGGTAATGGCATTTTTATCTCTGTTTAAATCATACACACCTGGAGATACTTCAACAGTCTGTGTCTTTCTCCACTCATCCCAAGCTTTACAAGGTTCTCCAGCTCCAATATTGTATCTGTAAATATTAAGTCCTATACCTTTCTCATTATCATAAAGATACTGCATAATCTCATCAATATTTTCCCAACCACCTACATCTTGTGCCCACCAGCATCCAGATGCCCCAAATCCTTCAATAGTTTGATACTCAATTTCGTAATTAACTTTTACTTGAGTACCCAATTTTTCATCCCCTTCTTGTTCTTCTGTTTTATTGTCTATTGCAACACAACTTCCACATATTATTAGCATAAGAATACATACAGTAACAATTTTTACAAAATTTTTAATGATCCTCATCACCACCTTTGCCGAAAAGCTTAACAGTTTGACATTCTATTAATTCAATCACCCCAGGTTGCTCCTTTACAACAGCCTCTAACATGATTGCAATTCTGTTGTGTTTTTCATTAAACCAGCAACCAGGCAAATACGCTACATTATCAATTCCTCCCACCATTGGGGGCCTATTGGGTGAAGGGAGCCAAATTCTGCCTACGATAATACCATTAAAAAATACAGTAAGTTTTATATTTTGACCTTTAAACTTTAATATGTGACAGCGATATGGTTTATTAGCCTCTATTTCCCCAAATAACCACCCTACTAAACCGGGTTGTAGAACAAAAGGCATGGTGCAAATTCTATTTGACTTGTTGAAAAACTTGTTGCACGCAACTTGCCACAGCTCTTTCTCATCATAACCTGTCAGCGTCCAGTTACCAATCCCTATTCCGCTGAGTAAATACACGCTGCCAGAAGGTTCTGCATAATAACGTTTATCAACCGTAATAGAAATTTCTGCTTCATTTCCCTTTTCAACAAAAGAAGAAATATCAACACAATTGTTAAACGCATTTACTTCTCCAACATATTTACCATTAACTATTACAACTGCTTTACATTGAATGCCTTCAAAAAGCAGGAAATAACGTTCTGCATCTTGCCTTATATTCACCTTTTTATAATAGGTACATTGAACCGGTTTACGAGTGGTAAGCCATCCACCAAAACCAATTTTTATCTCATAGGGCTGTTTATTTCTATAATCCATCTTAAGGTTCCACAAATGAATACGGTCTCTACCAATAATCAAAGTTGCTCCATTAAAACCCCGTAATGATTTAATCCTTAATGCAGCCTTCCTTGAATCGTCAAAATTGCTGTGGCCCCAAATTTCCGTTCTAACTGTAATGTGAAAATTCTTCTCACATAAGTCTTCCGGCATATTTATAAACGCATGTTCTCCCCCTGGAATTGAAGTACCTAAATATACTCCGTTACAGTATAAACTGACTACATCAGCAGCATTATGTAAAAGTATACCTAAAGGTTTCTTGTCGTTGGACACTTCTACATATCCCTGATACCAGCCATATCCTCGATATAATTCGGCTTTCTCCATATGAATTGCTTCTTGCCCAGAATAGACAGTATGTATATCAAAATATTCTTCTTTTTGCATTGTGGAGCCACAAAGCCAATGAATTTTAAGATCGCCATTCATATTATTAGACTTAAAGCAATCGTCGGAATAATAATAGAGCCGATGAGCTGTAGCTTTAGATAACATAGCCGCTTTTGAAGAAGCAATCCCATATAATACTATTCTTTTACCATTTGAGAGTATAACTTCTTCTCGTGCTTCAGTATCACTTCTAAAAACAAAAGTAAACACTTCATGATAATTTTCCCCGAAATCAAAATGTACTTCACCTTCATAATCTGCATGGAAGACAATAATCGCAGTATCGTTCTCGGTTACAACTAAAAACGGCTCTGCTGACGCAAACAATATCCTGCCAGGTAGTCCCCAATTGGCCAAAGCAAAATTA
>DATCJO010000192.1:0-5272 GCA_036562765.1 Tissierellaceae bacterium
AGTACAATAGAACTCAATATATACATCATCGTTATCTAAACGATATTTTCTTATTTGCTTTACTTTTTTTAGTTCATAAATTTTATCATAGGTTTCGTTCTGAATACATTGATTCAAAAAATCTAGGTTATCCTTTACTAAATTTATGATTTCTAATTTTTCTTTATACCAATAAAATCTTATAAGTACTCTTATGAGTATTAATATTAATAGCAATACAATAATAAAAATAAAAATACTGGAAAAAAATTTATATACTATTTTTTTCATTCCAACACCTCTTTAAAAATATAAAAGCGTTTATTACAACTATTATGTATCATACCAAATTTTTCTATTTGGATCAAGCCCAATTTTTTGTGTAAAATTTCCTCTAGCTAGAATTAACCACAATTTAATTTATCGATACTACTTTTCGCTTCCCTGCTTTTGAAGTTTCTTTCTGCCACTCAAAGTATTCAACCATATCCAAGTATTTCTTGCCAGACAGCCATCTTTCATCCTGTTCCATGAGCAATGCCCCAATCAAACGTATAGCTGACTCTCGATTAGGAAATATCCTTATTACCCTTTCCCGTCGCCGTATCTCTTCGTTAAGCCGCTCTATACCATTTGTCGTTCGAAGCATCTTCCTATACCTCTCAGGAAGTCCCATTACCGCTATCGCATCTTCAAAACCGCCCTCCAATACATCCATGGCTTTTGGTGCTTTCGTTCGATATTCATCTAATACCTCCCTTAATAGCATCCTCGCTGTTCTTTCATCTGGAGCTTCAAGTATTGCTCTTACCTTCCCATGTATTTCTTTCTGTAACCCCTTTGGTGTTTTGTCAAGTATATTGCGCATAAAATGGGTCTGGCATCTCTGCCAGGTTGCCCCCTGAAAATACTTTTGTATGGCATGAACAAGCCCGCTGTGTTGGTCAGAAACTACTAAATCTACTCCATGCAGTCCCCTTTCCTTAAGCCATGAAAAAAATTCACTCCAGCTCTCTTCCGATTCACTGTCTCCTACCATAAATCCTAGTATTTCTCTATAACCTTCCTCATTCACTCCTACCGCTATTAATAACCCTCGTTGCTTTACGCGGCTATCTTCCCTAACTCTTATCACCATAGCATCTACTATGACAAAAGGAACCTTTCTATCTCTAAGAGACCTCGAGTTCCATGACGAAACAATAGGATCTAAATTCTTACACAGCTCAGAAATTGTAGATTTTGAAAATTCAGTACCGCAAAGTTCATAGTTTATTTTTTCAATTTTCCGTGTGGACACACCGTTAACCACCATTTCCATTAATGCTAGCAAAAGAGCCTGTTCACTCCTCTGGTATCGGGCAAAAATCTCAGTAGTTAACTTACCATTGCGAAGCCTTGGAACTTTTAACGTAAGAGTACCGACACGAGTAACAAGATTTCTCAAGTAGTAACCGTTACGATAATCCTTTCTTTCATAGGTTCTTTCATAAGGTTCTGCGTTAATTTGCTGGGTGGCTTGAGCTCGAAGTATTTGGTTGAGTATGTACTCCAGTAGTTTAGCCATCTCCTCATCTTTAGCTCCTCTCAAAAATAAATGATTCAAAATTTCAGAATCAATGGTAATATAAAAAATATAATATAAAGCTACTTATCATCCCTCCAGTTGAGTTTGGGTTTGGTAATTTAATTCTAACTAGAGGGATGGGAGTGGCTCAACCTCTTTTTACACAATTATATGGACTTAACTCAAAAGACTGGAAGTTATTATTATATTTCTGGAAAATTTTATTTCGTAACCAATATTATATTCAATTCGCCTTTTCCCTAGCCAGTTGCTAAGATAATATCTGTATAAAATTTAAGTTTGTAGTCGCCCACAACAATTCTTATATTTCACAGGTCTACCAGTATTTTTATTAATTTTCCCACAAGGGCAAGGATCATTTCTCCCTATTTTCTTCCTTGTTCTATGTTCACTAGGAATTATGACTTCTACAGCTTGAAATCTAAACAAATAACCCGCATATTTTATTTTGTGTTTAATGATTTTAAAATCCTTCCCAAGCTTAGGTAAATATTCTTTAGCTTCAATAGCATTAACAACCTCTTGGAGATTACCATTAAACTTTGTAATTAATTGCATCAATATTTCCTCGTTAATAATTGGAACTACTCTATCCAAAGCCGAAGTTCCTAAAGTATTCTTTGAAACAACACAGGTAAATATTTTTTTTACTTTTATATGTTCATCACCAAATATTCTGTTTAGACTATCGGCTAAATTGTTTTCTACATAATCTTTTATACGTTTTGCCTGACAAATTCCTTTTGCTAAATCTTCATCGCGGGAACACACCTCCTGAATAGAATCTGGTTGGATTAACCACTTCATCTCACCTATAAACAATACATTGGTATTTTCATCATATATTATTAAGTCCATATCTGGTAAAGGAGAGGGCAATTGTATTTTTTGTTCCAACTTTAAATTAGGAAAAGCCTTAGATATTTTCTGTACCAATTCATTTCCCATAATATTTTCTTTATTATTGGACAATCTTGAATAACTCGCCTGATCTACTTTATTGATTAAAACAATTAAATTTCGCTCAAAATTACTTGGAATAATTAAATGTGGAGATATTGCTACTTGACTAGAATCTAGCATTATTAACGGTTGCATTATTATATCAACATTTTTTATAGTAGGATTATATGTTATAAAATGTAATATTTGTTCCACTTTACTGTAAGAAAGATTTGTTTTTGAAGCTATATCTTTGCAAAGTGTTTCAAATTTTTCGACTAATACTACACTTTCTATTCCCGCTCCTTTCTTCCCAGATAATAAGCATGCCATGCTATGAATCTGAGCTTTAGCCAGTAACACTGCCCAAACTTCTTTAAATTCTTTTAAACTAAAATACGTAAAAGTCCAATCTTCTGGTAACTCACAAGCTGTTCTCATTTGATTTTTAGCTAATCTATGAAATGCTTCCCAAATTTCTTGTGGAACAGTATATTCAATTCCATTCTGAGTAGATGATACATAACTTAATAGTTTATTTTTAATTCTAGATAATTCCAATACACCATTTTTAAATTCATTCGATTTTAAAAAAGAGCTCTTCTTCCTGAACAATAAAATCAAATCAGCAGCTTCAATTTCATCCTCCTTATGAGGATAGATAAAATCTATTAGCTTTTTTTTTCATCAATTTTAACACCCTCTCTTTTCCTTGACCATAAAATATAGCTATCGCATATATCACGATAAGGACCTGCTTTCATAAAAACATACCCTGCTTCCTTATACACCTGTGGGTTCATGTTCAAATTTATAGGTTCAGTTTCAATAGGACAACACTGATATATCCATTTAATAGCTATATCCAGTGAATCAAGATTTCTATGAATTAACATCTCGTGTTCTTCAGGAGTTATATTCCTATTTGATAATGGAATAATAAACCTACAAGCATCTTCAAATACTCTTAAAATATGAATAAGAGCAACTCTTCTATCCCTTTTGAATAGCGGAAAATTCTTATGGTAATTGTCGACGATTTTCTCAATTTCTCTAATAACACTTTCGTCTGTATTCATTCTCCTTCACCTCTCACCCTATCATCGTAAATATATAATTGACTTTACGATATGGAATCATCTTTCCAATCAATGGGTCCTCGTGAAATTAAATCCAACACTCAAAAATAATGAAACCATAGTAAGAAATCCTGTATGATACAGATATCCAGCCAAAAACATTAACTATACAAGGAGACTCACTATGGCTCGATATCATTGTACCACAAAACGTTGCTCTTTCAAGCACCTAAACGTCTATAAAAGAGAAGAAATTGCTGCTCTCTACAGAGAAAGCAAAAATATACGTTATTTCATAAAGGAATTAGCACAAGCACCAAGCACTATCAGGAAAGGAATTAAACGTGGTACTGTTACATAGACCAGATCTAATTTGTCTACTTATAAAACATACCTTCCCGAAGAAAGGTAGACAGTATATGGAAAAATTATGGTGCTAAGCTCAAATTAGCACGTATTAAGGATTTCATTAAATTTGCACATAAAAAAAATTAATAATTACTATACAACTTTTGGCAATGACTATTTTCCCTAGCACTAAACACTCTACTTAATTTATTATAACACAACTTTATTTTAATTTTAACACAACTTACTATTTTCCCACAGATATAAAATCAAATTTTCTTGATCCTTTTTCCTAAAATTCTTGATTCTAACTATGTCCTCTTCAAAAAACTCTTATCATTTTTCAAAAAACCTCGTATCACTTGAAACCTTGAAACCCTTGATAATTCTGTCTTTGTTAACTTCTGGCATATTTCCTTCTTTTTACTTCTTCAAATATTTGTTTCTTTTATACCTTATATGTACCCGCAAAATCAAAAAATTGTCATGTCAAATTTAAAATAATGTCATGCCACCACAGGTGCAAGGATCAAGGAAAAAGGGATAAGTGGACCTCCTACTTACCCCTTCCAATTGTTGGTTCTTAGGGCTTTTCAGGCATTTTTTACAATCTCTTTTAGTAATTCTTTTACTTTTCTTTTCTCTTAAATCTTATTCTCTTAACACTTTTCCCTAACACCACTTTCTTTCAAGTAACACGAGTTTTTTAAAATTGACAATAGCTTATTCTTATCTAAAATGGAAAGACTTTTTTCTCTCTACGGAACGACTTTATTTTTCATGGAAAAACTTAAACCAAAAACAAATTCCAAACTTGATCCTTATCTCCTTTTTTTCTTACCCCCTAACTATGTTAATTTAAAAAAAACCCTTTCCATTTCCCTCCCCTCGAACACGCATGAATTCTACATGGGATTTTTTGGGAGGTAATAAAGTTTTTCTGTGGTTTCACAATTTTTTCACTATAATTTTCCAAATACAATTCTCATCTGTGCGAAAAAAGTCTTTCCAAAAACCTAGTATCAAGATTTAAGAAAAAAGGGATAAGTGGCTTAAACTCAGCATTTTTCTTAATCTTACCCACTTATCCCTTCTCTTTTTCTTACTTGATCCTTAATCCTTTTCCCTTATCCCTTCCCTCTTGGAATCACTTTTTTCTCATGCGGAAAAGGTTTTTTGATAATATACAACAACAGGAATCACTTTTTTCGCTTCTCACTCCACCGTAACGCTCTTGGCAAGGTTTCTGGGCTTATCCACGTCACAGCCCTTGGCCACTGCTACATAGTATGCAAACAGTTGAAGTGGTATCACCGCTAGAACGGGCGCCAGAATA
>DATCJO010000196.1:0-2248 GCA_036562765.1 Tissierellaceae bacterium
CAAATGGTATAGTGACTATGAACCTGAAAAATATAATTGTATTTCTGTTAGTGACGATTTATTTGAAGAATTAATTATAAAGTGTAATGAAGAATTATTGGCAATTAAAACATATTTTCAGGTTACAACCCAGCCAGGTACCGGATTAGATTATTGCGGTGTAACGCTTATTCCTCCAGAATCCCTTAAACAATTTAGAGGGGTTATTATCAAGGCAAATATCCACTATCAATCGCAGGAACTTGAATTGCTTATTGAAAAGGTATCTAGTGCAATTAGTGAAAATAAATACTTAATTCACTATGGAATATAGTATTTTTCATATAAGAATATGAATATGCAGATGAAAAGTGGGAGTATCATGTTTGAATATATAAAATTGCAAAGAACAATGTGTTTTGGGACTTGCCCCGTTTATAGTGTAACAGTGGATAATGAGGGCAATGTAAATTATTATGGAGAATTGTTGATAATAACAGATTAGAGGGAACTCAATACTGGTTCCCTGTTCGTTGCTCAGGGTTTGCGAATAATATCAAAATCACAGATAGTGATAGAATGGGTGTTATAGTCAATGAGCCCATCTTTTTTCATTTTATTGAGTTCACGGGAAAGAGAAGTCCTTTGAATACCTAACCTCTCGGCTAATTCCTTTTTTGTCATATTAAGTTTTATTTCTTTACTTTTTTGAGAGTAGTACTCATAGTTTAAGAATTCAATGATAGATTCCTTTATAGATTTCATGGAGATTGATTTAATTTTGCTTGTCAAGATAGCAGTTTTGTCCGATATGCAAGTTAAGAACTGTATTAAGAAATCCTGGCTAGTCTGACAAAGTTGCAGTACAAAATCTTTATCGATATGTAAAATTTCAGCATCTGATTTTGCCACCACACTCATGGGATAATAAGGATACCTTGAAAACAATAGGTTGCCTCCTATACTGTCTCCGACCTTAAATTCGGTAATAGTTAATACATTTCCCTTTTCATCAATCTTTTGAACAAATACCTGGCCTTTTAAAATAATATCCCAGTAATTGCATTTCTCGCTTTCAAAATGGATAATGCTGCCTTTATTGTATTTAGAGATAATATAATTATGAGTTTTAAAAAGATTAAGCAGTTCTTCAGTAGAAAATCCACTAAATAACTCTGTCAGTCTTAAAATACTTAGATGATTTTTTATACTCATAAATACCACCTTTCTTAAAATTAGTTACCTTGGTAACTGTATGTCACTGTAATTTATTATAATATGGAGTTAAACATAGTGAAAGGAGAGTTTTTATGGTGGAGAAAAAATATGAATACAGTATTACTGATGACAAAATAATCGAAAAGATTGTAGATGATGAGAATATTAACCTAAATCATATGGTTCTTGTAAAAGGAACAGGTCTTCCTGAGCACTATTCCAATTCCAATGTTTATATGATAATTGTACGTGGGGAAATGACTTTGCAGTTAAATGAACAGGAACCACATCTTTATACCAAGGGAGATATTATTAATATCCCATATAAAACAAAAATGAATGTCAAAAATCTAGACGAAGAAGTATTGGAATTCTTTGTGGTAAAGTCGCCCAATCCCAAAAACTACAAAGAGAGGGAGTGATAAGGGGTGGATATTTTTACAGCATCATTATGGGGAATAACAGGGCTTACGTTTATCGCGTCCCTTATTAAAGATAAGCAGAAGACATTCAATTCAATGAAAATGGCAAAAGGTATGATGAAAAATATGGTCGGACAGATAATAGGCATTTTACTGCTTATAGGATTGATTTTGACCTTCATACCACCTGAAGTTATAAAGAGTACTCTAGGAGAATCTAATACATTTATTTCAACCATTGTTTCTGCTTTGGCCGGCAGCATTACATTAATTCCGGCCTTTGTAGCGTTTCCTCTGGTAGGTTCTTTTGTAGATGCAGGTGCAAGCATTATCCCTGCCGTTGCATTCTTAACTACTTTAACAATGGTTGGAGTAGTGACATTTCCATTGGAAAAACAAGAATTTGGTTTGAAATTTGCTGCTATCCGTAATGCTCTTAGTTTTGTGTTTGCACTTATAATAGCACTTACGATGGGAGTGATTATGTAAAATGATTGAAATAATTAAAAAGAACAAACTGCTGGCAGCAGTATCTTTGGCATATATTTTTCTATTTATCGCAATGCCCGATAAGGCTTATTTATCTGTCAAAAACAGCATATATTATATTATAGAAATGCTTGAAATTA
>DATCJO010000203.1:0-1642 GCA_036562765.1 Tissierellaceae bacterium
AGAAGGAAATTACAAATTATGGTCGAATTGTATATATTGGGATGTTACGGAGGGATCGTATGGGGGAAAATTTAAATAGAGAGGAAATTATTAGGCATTATGAGGAGATCATAAAAAGGATCAAAGATGTAGTTTCCGCCAAAATTATTACAACGCCTGATGGTAAAATATCCGAGATCCATGTGCTTGCTAATTCTAACAGGAATCCCAAACAAATAGTGAGGGATATCGAGTCGGCACTTGTGGCAACTTTCGGTTCGGAAATAGATCATAAAAAAATAAGTGTAGCTCAGCTTAATAAGGAAGAAATTTTCGGAATAGACTCTCGTCTAAAAGTAGACAGCTTACAAGTAAAGAAAAACAGGTATAATTATGAAGTTACCGTAACCTTAAAAGACACCGATGATAGGGTTTATGAAGGTAGGGCATCAGGAGCAGGAACTTTTAAGTGTTTCTTAAAGCTTGTTGCTCAGGCTACTATTAATGCTATTCAGCAGTACTTGGGTAAGGATTTTATAATTTCTTTGGAGGATATTAATACTTTTAGAATTGGAGAAAAAGAAGCTATCGCTGTACTTGTATCTATAATGACTGATAGGAGTGAGGAATCCTTTTTAGGGTCAACTCTTTTAAGAGATGATAAAGGGGAGAGCGTTATTGTGGCAGTGTTAAATGCTGTGAATAGAAGAATAAGTTTCCTTATAAAAGAAAAAAATGAGTAGTTAAAAAAAGGGCCGACAGAAGCGGAGCGGTTTCTTGTGGCCTGCTCTAGTAGCGGTGGGGCAGAGCACCGTAGACGGGAGGGGGCTGCAATAATGAAAATCAATGCTACTCTTGTAAAGATTTTGCTGGCATTGATGGCTCTTGTCCTTGCTGGCGGTGCTAATTTTAGAATGGCTTAAAATAGAATGTGTCGGCCCTTTTACTAATGTTAATTTTAGTAGTTTTTGTTGGGGGAAATTGAATGTTAAAAGCAGATAAACCAACTCTATATATTAGTGCGATTGGAATAGTTGCTCTTTATCTTTTAATAATTTCATATAAAACTTTGTATACTGTAGATGTTAAAACTTTCATTATTTTTACTCTCCTCTCATTATTTGCGGAAATTTTACCAGTTAGACTTATGAATGATGCAGCAGTTACTGTAGGATTTGCGGTATTTATTGGATCAATTTTGATCCTTGGGTATAAAGCAACTATATGGATTGCTTTTATTACAGCAATATTATCTCAGCTAAGGCAAAAAATAGACAGTTATGCTTTTTATAAAAAGGTTTTCAATGTTAGTTTATATATAATAATGGTGGGAGGTTCTGGTTATGTTTACGAAGAATTAGGAGGACATCCTGGGTATATAAATCTTCAAAACGGTTTTTTAGGCTTTTTTTCTTTAATTACTGCCTATTTTTTGATAAATGTAGGATTGTTAACAATCGGTTTAGCTATACTTTATAATAAACCGATTAAATATATATATACAACGAATTTTAAATGGGCTCTTCCCAGCTATATAGCCCTTGCTCCTTTAGGAATTCTATTAGCGATAATATATATTAACAACGGAGCGTTGGGGCTTGTGCTATTCCTAATCCCTCTTTTAATTGCTCGCCATTCTTTTAAATTGTATATGGATATGAAA
>DATCJO010000208.1:0-2396 GCA_036562765.1 Tissierellaceae bacterium
TGTATTTGGTAAAATAAAAATACAATAAATGGTCATCAAAAATACAAAAAGTAATTGCCAGTACAACCCATAAAATATACCCTATTAAGTGAGCAAACTTAGTAGGGGAGGAAAGGATGTGCTGACAATTACTCAAGTAAATTATATACGAGAATTATACTATTTGGAAGGGAAAAATTTTGCAGATATCTGTAAAATGACTGGCAAGAATTATCGCACTGTTAAAAAATATGTTGAAAAAGAGGATTTTAATGAAAATCCTCATAAAGCTAAACGCCCTAATAAATCAGATGTATTAAGACCTATCATTAATAAATGGCTTTCCGAAGATAAGTCAAGACACCGTAAACAAAGGCATACTGCCAAGAGAATATATGATAGGTTAAAAGAAGAATATCCTAATCTATTAAAAGTTTCAGAAAGGACAATAAGAAGAATTGTTAAAGAAGAAAAAGAGAAAGTTTACGGAACTGATAATGCCTATCTTAAACTTGAACATCCAGGTGGAGAAGCTCAAGTAGATTTTGGTAGCTTCGAAGCTTATGAAAATGAAACGTTAAAAAAATTCCATATGCTAATATTATCGTTCCCAAAATCTAATGCTGGCTTTACTGTTGTCACGAGAAGTGAAACTAGAGAAGCCCTTTTGGAAGGTTTGGTAACTATCTTTAATTTCATAGGCTATGTTCCTAACACTATTTGGTTTGACCAGATGTCTTCTGTAGCTTTACGAACCAGGGATGAAAGAGGTGTTGTTAAACCTGCTGATTTCATAATGAAATTTGCTACTCATTATGGATTTAATATAAAGCTATGTAATCCAAACAGTGGCAATGAAAAAGGGAATGTAGAGAACAAAGTTGGTACGATTAGAAGAAATATATTTGTTCCTGAACCCATAATTTCAAATTTGGAAGAATTTAATCTCATACTACTTGAAAAATGCCTTGAAACTCATAAAGAGCTTCATTACATACACAAAGTACCGATAGAGAAGATGTTTGAAAAAGAGAAAACATTGATGATTCCAGTCACCAAAATTCCTTTTGATACAGCAAGTTATGAGAGCAGAAGAGTAAATAAGTATGGACTTATCGAGTTTTCAGGATGTAGATATTCAGTTAGTCCCAAATATGTGGGACAAGTTGTAATCTTAAAAATCATGGCCAACAAGATAGAGATACTATCAAAAGATTTATCAGTAAAAATAACAGAACATCCAAGACTATTTGAAAAGGGTAAGGAATCCATAAATTATATAGATTTTATTGATATTATCAAGGTAAGACCAAATGCATTGAAGTATTCAGGAATATACTCATTACTTCCAACATCATGGCAAGACTATCTAAAAACATTAGATAAAGAATCTTACAAGCAGGCCTTTGATGTATTAAGAATGATACTATTAGAAGACGATATGGATTATGCAGATAGAGTATTAAAAGAGACTTTAAGGCATAATTCAACATCACCAGAAGCTATTGCAATAACTTACAAGCGATTGAAAGAAAACTATGCTTTATTTGAAAGCTCTATATTTTTCCCCACCGACTTACCATCATATGAAGTAGATATTCTTCAATATGACCTACTAATTGGGGGTGAGGGAAAATGAGGGAAGAAATCAGTAAATATCAAAAGAAACTAAAACTATCCAGTAGTCTAATGGAAATCTATCCAAAAATTAAAGCTGATACTCATGAAGAATTTCTACTTATACTACTAAAAGAACTAAATAATGACAGGGAAGAAAAAAGGAGAATCAGAAATTTAAACAATGCAGGATTTCAAGTACTAAAAACATTAGCAGATTATGATTACTCACAGATTAGGTTTCCAAGTAGCTTAAATATTCAAGATCTTGAGTCTTTGACTTTTGTAGACAAAAAAGAAAACCTGATACTCTACGGGTCAGTTGGAACTGGGAAGACTCATCTTTCAGTAGCCCTTGGAGTTAAGCTGATAAGTCAAGGAAAGAGAGCTGTATTTTATCGAGTTCATGATTTAATTAACCAATTAGAATCTGAAGATGAAAAGAAGCTATCAGTAATTTACAAGAAAATCAAACAAGCAGATCTATTAATTCTTGATGAATGGGGATATCTTCCTCTTCATCAAGAAGGAGCAAGGCTTCTATTTGACATTATTTCAAGCTGTTATGAGACAAAAAGTATTATCATCACTACAAACATACAATTTGGGAGGTGGAAAGGATTTTTATTTAATGAAAAGTTGACTGCTGCGATAGTAGATAGACTGGTTCATCATTCTCACATGCTGATTTTTACAGGCAAAAGTTATCGTATGACCAATTCATTAATTAAGTAGAAAAAGGTGTACTGGTAATTGCACTTTTGATGGCCAAAAATTGTACTTTAATATTGCCAAACACA